>WFLZ01000294.1 GCA_009177225.1 Clostridia bacterium | reverse complement strand
GAATATCCGTGCTGATTTCCAAATCCGGATTGAGATATTTCTGATGGGCGACAAACAGCTTGTCAAATTCGACTTTGTTTTTGCGTTCAGAGCGTTCA
Source organism: Clostridia bacterium (assembly GCA_009177225.1). GTDB lineage: Bacteria > Bacillota > Clostridia > Oscillospirales > Ruminococcaceae > Ruminococcus. Next base: position 1,775 of record WFLZ01000294.1, on the reverse strand, counting down.
GACTGCCACTGTGTAAGCAGGTCAGTCCAGCGTTTTATTTCCGCACGCTCCGATTCAGAAAATTCCTCAAATGCTCTTTTAATACCTTTGGAACGGTATTTCAAAGGTGATTTTTCGTTGCTTTTGTAGTCGGTCTTTTCGGGAAGTATTCCTGCTTCGGTGCGCTTATGCCTGTAGTATCTGGCTTGCAGTTCTTCCGGCAGTGCAGATACAGGTATCATATAGCAGGGTTGTTTGTTCTGTGGATGTGGCTGTAATTCAGTCCGGATTTTACCCTCCTTACAAATCCTTTTTATATATTGAATCGAGCAATTTTTTAAATCTGCCATTTCTGTTACTGTCAGGTAGTCCAATTTTCTCTCCTTTCTGCCGGAGCAGATATACTCCGGCAAAAATTTTTTCGTCGGTATTGACATTTTTCACATTTCGTGATACACTTAAAACGGACATTAAAGGAAGCGGATTTCTTCTTCTAATGTTGCGTTCTCCAGTTTCAGGGTGCTAATTAACTCGTCAAAGTTGTGACCCTGAAGCTGGATTTTTTCTAAGTGTTTGATGAGACGTTCATTGATGTTCATAAACTTACGCTTGCTGATTGATACAGACTGCGGAAGTTCGCTGTCAAGTCCAACTTCCGAGATAAATTCGGAAGTAGACTGTTCCAGTTCAATGAGCGTTCTGACTGTCTTATACTGTGCCTTGATATTATCTTTGAGTTCGTCGCTCATTACAATTCCGGCAAGAGAATTGACGGTCGTCGCCACACTGTTCAGATACGTCTGTGCCTTACATAAAAAATTCATTCTTTTCACCTCTATTCTGTTTTCAAGTTTCTTTCAGCTTGTGCCACTCTCGCCCCGTGCCGTCTGCTGCCGTTGCCGGCTCTCGTTGGTCGGTGACTGCTGTGTATTCCTGCTGAATGGGATACGGCTGATTAAGGCTCAACCGTTCAGAAGCCTTTGGTTTTATTCTTCAATGTAAATTTCACACTCGCCGAGCAGGTCTATGATGTCTCTTGTGTAGCCGACTATGCCCTCATATCTGAGCCATGTGTCCAGTATATCAACAACAGGAAAATCACATCTTATTTCTTCAAATCTTCTGTAATCAGTACCATGAGTTTCATTGAATGCCTCAATAATCTCTTCCTGCACCTGTCTCACCTCTTCCAGTATTCAGTTTTGTTTGGTACTGCACCGAACGCACGTTCAAAAAACTTTTTTTCTGCATCGGTTCTGTTATCAAAATAATGCCCTGCCCATACTCCGAAGCCGTTAGATTCTATTTTCCACACAACATAAGGGTCGGGAGCGTCCGGATTTTCTGCAATGCAGTAGTCATTCCATACGCCGAAAACAACATAACCCTTAATGTGCGAACCGATGTGAATGTTTTCTTTCACTCTGTCAAGGTCGTCCGGTTCAAAGCCTGATTTCTCGTAGTCACGGAGCTTGCACAAAGCCCCATACATATTTCCCTTGAGTTCTTTGAAATCTACTCCCTGACAGCTCCATGTGCCGTCAGAGTTTATGTGTGTAAGCATCAGCCAGTCCTCCTTCCTGCTGCATCGAGGAGTAGGAAAGCAATGCTCACATCTAGCACAACAGCGATATTAACAATCATCTGCGTTGACGGATTGAAACCGTCATCTTCCAGACGTGAAATGTACGGCTGGGAAGTCTGTGTTTTCCTTGCGAGTTCGGTCTGCGTGTAGCCGAGTTCTTTGCGGCGGTGTTTTATTTTCTGCCCGAGTGTCATAGAATCAGCCCTTTCTG
>WFLZ01000051.1 GCA_009177225.1 Clostridia bacterium | reverse complement strand
TCTTTCTCCCTCCTTGCCTCCTCGGCTTTCTTGGTGTTGAGTATTGCGGTTGTTAGGTGCTCGGAGGGCATAGCGTCAAACTCCCCGGATTCTAACAGGGGGTTAACGGTCTGCCAAATGTAGGTTGTGTATTCCCTCAACCTCCCCTCTAACAAATAGTCTGTATCTCCTTGGGGTTGGTTGATATGCCCGGAGGTGTCAAGCCGGGCTAATTGATCCGCTGTAATAACCAGCGGCGTTAACACGTATTTTCGCGTTGATCCGTTGCGGATAACGGCGCGGAGGTAGCCAAAATCCTCCTTAAATCGCGCAAAATAGCGCAATGTTGGCTTCTTTTTTCTCGCCATTAGTACGTTGTAATTAAGTTAATATTGGGTTGGGCTGTGCCTCAACACTGCAAAGTTAGTAAAAATTTCTTAAATTACTGCAACATTGCCGAAATATTTGCGGCAATTTGGTAAAACCAATTTAGGCTCATCCGCTTCTCCCGAAGTGTTTGAGCCTATTAACTTATTTACAACGCCGTAACGGCGGTTATTTTCTGTGTGCAAAGGTAGCAAACAGGGATTAAATATTAAACATTTTGCGGCAACGGTTTACACCGGAGGCGGTGTTGAGGTACCCCGGGGGTGTTTTTTAAAGGGGGTACCCCTCCGCCTAAACCTCGCCCCCACCTTTGCGAATGTGTGAGCCATTTTTTGAATTTTAGCAATTTGCCGCAATTCCACAACGCCCCTAATTTCGCTTTGTAGGGCGTTTCTCTTTGCGGAGGTACAATTTACCGAATAAACGGAATAAAGCGAAATTAGGGGCGTTTCTGCGCGTTTGAGGGGTGTTATTGGGGTTTCCCTCCCAATCGGCTCTTTAGTTCTTTGTGCTTTTGCCTCTGCTCCGGAGTTAAGCCGGGGGCGGCTATCTGCCAAAGGTGGTTATACAACTCCGCATATTTCCCGGCTTGGTCGGTGGCTCGCTTTAGCTTTTTCTTTGTCGCCTCTATCTCGGCGGCGTATTGCTCCAGCGTTTGAAGTGTGCCCGGCTCATCCTCCGGGGCTACCCTCAACCCTGTAGGGGCTTTCTCGGTCATTGCGTCCAGTGCTTCAATTAGCCCCCTTAGATTTGATAGGGCGGCTCCGGTTTCCTGTCCTACGCCCTCCCCGGTATATCCGATTTGCCCGGCAATAGCAAAGTAACACGCCATCAAGCTACGGCGGTTCTTGGTCGGAGTGGCGTAATAGCATACCTGTTCTAACAGGGGGTTGAGGTTGTAGCGGTTGGCTCGCTCTGCAATAACCGCTAATTTTTCTTTGTCGCTTTTGTCTAACACGTTTAGGGATATAAGAAAAGCCCCTGTTTAGGTGTCCTCGGTCGTGTTAGTAACCGTGAGGGCGTTTCCGTTGCCTCCACCTTGCAAAGGGCAAAATAAGTCCTTACAACCGCTTTAGGGGCGGTCGCTAACACGTTTAGGGATTGCAAAATTAATAATTTTTACCCGGATTCCTCCGGCAAAAGTGGTTTTTGTGTGCACAAAAACACAACTTGCTTTTTCAAGCGACAAAGGAAAAGCCGGGGCGGTGGTCGCTCCGGCTCTGCTCATCGTCTTATCATTAAATCCTCCCTCCCGGCGGCTCTCATCCACTCGTTAAAGTGTCTTATTTCCTCCTCCGGCTCTGTTATCCCTCTCCGCTCCCGGTCGGCTAACTCTGCCCGGT
>WFLZ01000315.1 GCA_009177225.1 Clostridia bacterium | reverse complement strand
TCCTTTGTAATGTAATCCTCTTTGATTTTTGCGATATTTCTTTTACACGTGTCTAACTCGTCGATTGTACGCTTCAGAAAGAATGTAATAACGCCGATTCCTGCTGTAAGTAAAATTTCAATTATGTAGTTCATTTCCATGATTTCACCGCCTAAAAAAAGTGCTGTACCGATATTTTTTCAATATCAGTATAGCACTTTATTCCGGAAATGTCTTTTCACGTATGTGGACGGATTTTCAGAAAAAATTCATCTGTCCGTCAATAGGTATATCCTTGATGCCTGACACTATTTCACGAACAGTTTTGTCGGATAAATTGTATTCCTTTGCAAGCTCATGATAGTTGTAACCATTAAATTTATTGCATATTTCACTGTTTCTGAGTTCACGGAGAACTGTTTCAGACTTGCATATATACACATGACTTCCACCATAACTCGTCACAAGCTTTCTGTAAGCTTCAAGCCCGACGATTTCAGCAAGTTCCCTCTGGTCGCCGGAAAGCTGCTCAAGGCTGATGATTTTTTCAATATCCAAGACAATCCCTCCTTAAAAAATACGGTACAGCTGACTGTTTCAAATCAACTATACCATATTTCTGTTACTTCTGTGACTGCTGTCGCCTGTACTTTTTTTCTGCACTGGCAACATAACGTTTGAGTGTTTCGATTAGTTTGTTTCCATTCTCTGCATTGACCCATTTCAGAGGTTCGGTGTCTGATGCGGAGATTTGAAGGTTCTTCCGGACTACTCCGGCGAGCCTTGCACCAACTGACTTACTGGAAACTTTTAGGTCGTACCTCCTGATTTGGTACATCAGCCGCCACGCCAAAGATTGCTGGGCAGGTGACATCATGTCCGGAACTGCTTCCTGATTCTTGATTCTATCGCCGGAAACATTATCACCGGTGTGCCTTATGATTTCGGCTTCAACCAGTTTTGCTTCACGTTTTGTCAGTTCTTTCACGGAAGTCTTTCCGGTCACGCTGTAGACAATCTGATGAAAAGGGTCTTCCTTGTTGCCGTGTTCGCCACTTTTCTTCAACTGATCACCGGCAAATACAGACAGACATGGCGATGAACGAAGACGGCTATCCGGTTTTCAAAGGGTTACAGAAACCTCTTGAGTTC
>WFLZ01000347.1 GCA_009177225.1 Clostridia bacterium | reverse complement strand
CCATTAGATTTAGCACATTGCTCACGGGTGAATATTTTTCCATGAGCTTCATCTAAGTCAAGAATTATCTGACATCTGCTTTTTATTGTTTTTGATGTGGTGTTGCTTCGTATTATTTTTTTCAGTTCCTTTATCTTCTCTTCGTTAAGCTCTAGTTTATACTTCTTTGGTCTTGCCATTTTTCTTTCACCAGCCTTTTCTATATTATACTATAATTCCACTGGTTTAGCAAGATTGTTTATTTATTTTTCAACGATACAGAACACTAGCTTGATAAATACCGTCGTCTCTGGAAAAATTGTGAACGAAAATTACAAAACTCTTTTCAGATGATTACTATTGCTTTTATTCGTATTATTTTAAAAAGATACTGAACAGGCTCTTAGAATTGCATCCGCAACTGTAATAAGCTGTCAGCATATTTGCAGTCATTGACTTACCGAATCGTCTTGGACGGCTGACACAGATAAATTTTTGCTCACCAAACAAGACTTTATTTGTATATTTAATCAGTTCTGTTTTGTCAACATAAATCTGCGAATAATTCACAGCATTGTAAAAATCCACATTACTCGGATTCAGATAAATACCCATAAACCGCACCTCCGTTCTTTCCTGATATAATTATATTATTTTTCAGGCACAAAATCAAGTATCGTAGGCAATATTTTTAAATAAAATACAGTTTTATTTAAAATCCTTTACTGAACTCATCAATCATCATCTGATATTCTTTTTCCTCACTGTCAATATAATCCTTAGCGAACTGCTCGACATCTTCAATACTATTCTTCAGCAATTCAAAATCAACTGCAGCCGAAAACACATCAATTTCAAGCCTTTCGGATTCATCCGAAAAGACTTCAACTGTAAATCCTTCACAAGTAACCATTTCGCCGTTCTTATTCTCTCTCGACAGGTTTTTGTCGGGAGTAATTTTCACAAAAAATCCTCTGTATTTCATATTATCAATCTCCTAAAACTTTATCTGAAAATCATCGTCAAAATCATAATCTTCATCAATTTCTTCCATTACAGCAATTCCACTTAAGATAAAGAGTATCCAGAAGCAGAAAACCAACCTGAAATATCAGAAATAGAAATCGTCGAAAAAGCATCCGGAATTACAGAATGAAGCAATTCAACGGTATCGTATCTCAATTTGCGGAGAAAAGCTTTCATTTTTGACCACATCATTTCAATAGGAT
>WFLZ01000215.1 GCA_009177225.1 Clostridia bacterium | reverse complement strand
TATTCTGCCCACCCCTTAGGCGTGCAGGAATAATGACCGGAGGCAAGCTTTGCATAGAATCCCATAACAAGCGTGGAATCCACCGAATCAATAAAACCGTCAGAATTTGCGTCGGCTCTTTTTTCCTGTTCTGCGGTCAGTCCCGAATCCTGACCTGTACTGATTTTTGAGTAAGCGGCAGAAATTATTCCGGCATCAACCGAATCAACAAATCCGTCGTAATTTACATCAGGCAGAACAGTGTTTTTTACCGGATAGCCTTTATTCGGGACGATTTCGGGATTCGCCCTGAAAGTCATGTCAAATTTATAAACGCCGTGATTTTCGCTCCATTTAACGTCGGGTTCACGGACTTCAAAATGATAGTCAGGCAAAAGGTCGTCATAAAGATTTTTACGACCTTTCCAGTGAAGCCAACGCAGAATATCAATCACTCTGTCCTGAGATTTTTTCTTGTCAAAACATATAAATTCCAGTTGGTATGTGAGAGTGCGTTCGCCGAAACTCTGTCCGTAAACCGTACTGAAATCGTAAGTAACGTTACTGAACGGCACTCTTTCGGTGTAATCGTCTTTCGGGGCATTGCCGACAGAACGCTTTGTCATACGCAGCCGGTGGCGGTAAAACGAATGTATTCCGTCAATTGTAATGCCTTCTGTCATCTTGCAAGACCTCTCTTTCTTAACTGAATTTTTATCCCCTGATGTTCGTCAATTTTGTCGGCGATAATATTCGTCACGCCTTCCGCAACAATTTCTCCGTCAACCACAAACTGTGCATTCAGGGTTATACTCTGCGGATTTTCGGAAGTATTTGTATTGTTGGTGGCTGACGAACTGTAATTATATGTATTGTTCACTATTTCGGAAGTCGCCGACGGCTGAATAAATCCGCTGTTTAGGGTTGCACTCTGGCTTTCAAGCGATTTTACCGCCGAACTGTCGATATTTTCAAGGCTTATACCGGACGTTTCAGCCTGTATTTTCAGGTCGGGAATTTCTATGTCCGGTATGGATATTTCAAGCTCCGGCACGTCAATTTCAGGAACATCAAACGATAATTCAGGGCTTTCAATCTGCGGAATTTCCAAGTCTGAAAACTCAATATCAGGAGCAGTTATTTCCGTAATATCAAGCGACAAATCCGGCGTATCAATTGTGGAAAAATCAATTTCCGGTGTTGAAATTTTAATGTCTTCAAAGGCTTTCAGAGCAGTTCCGGCAATGTCCGGAAATTCGTCATCAAAACCCACTCCGATACCCTGTGCGAGATATTTTCCGACGCTGTCACGCATAACTGTTGACGGTGAATGTATTCCGAAAACATCTCTGAAGCTTTCCGTTATTTCTCTGCCAAATTCGTATATTCTGTTTCTGAGCCAGTTTCCTGATTCTGAAATTCCGTTCCACAGACCTTCGACGAGATTTCTGCCGATTATATTCATTCCGGACGGTAACGAGGAAACTCCGTTGATAATTTTTGAAACAAGGTCAGAGGATATTTTAGTGCCACGATTTACAAGGGTTATTCCCCATGCTGTGAATCTTTCAGATGTTTCATTCAGGATTTTCAGTGAAATTTCAGGTAGTTTTTTAATATGAGACGTAATTGAATCAACAAATTTTTCGGCTGTACTTTTTCCACTGTCCGAAATCTCTGCACCCCACTGCTGTGCAATATCAAGAGAATTGTAAAGATATTCCGCAATTTTAGAGGGAAGATTTCCGAAAACCGAAACGGTATTTTCCGAAAACTGATTTGCCGATTCCTGTGATTTACGGGGAAGAAGTGAAGTCCATTCAGAAACAGCACCTGTAATCTGCTGTCCGATTTGGTCAGCATTTTCCACGAAACCTTCGCCGACACCCAAGGCAAGATATTTGCCGACTTCGTCCTTCATCACCTTCGACGGTGAGTGAATACCAAGAATATCTTTTATTCCAACAATCCAGTTATCGCCGAAATCACTAAGATAATCATCAAGAATAAAATCGCAGTCAAGCAGTCCCGAACAAATGCCCTCGACAATCGCAGTGCCAAGGCTTCCCCAGTCAATATCTCTTAATGTTTTACCAATTTCTTCAAACATCAATCCTGCAAAACCAAGCAGTTTACCGCTGATTTCACACAGCCCCACTATCAGTTTGCCGAGGAGTTCCGCACCTGTTTTAATGATTTTTTCGAGATTATCGGGTTTCAGAAGTTCATCACAGATTGTCACGATAATCTGTTCAGCAGCAAGCAGAATTTCATCAATATTGTCAACCACAGCGTCAGCCAGAGCAGTTAGAATTTCAACGGCTGTT
>WFLZ01000087.1 GCA_009177225.1 Clostridia bacterium | reverse complement strand
TTTTTGATATGCTACTGCTGTTTCTCTTAAATCTTTACTTTTACTCATATTTTTATTATATCACTTTTGTGTTCGTTTGTAAAGTGGATTGACTATAACAATAAACTAATGACCTATGTTGAAGGTATGGTCAACAGCAATGATAATTTAGAATAGTTCAATTAGCATACACACTATTTCATCAGCAAGGAGAACGCTCTCCTTGCTGTTTTTTATTCAAGCGTGTCTTTCTTTTTCTGCTGTGTAAGTTTCCGCTGTCGGCTCTTTTCAGCAGCTTCACGATTACGTTTCTCGTTAAGATAACTGCGGACAGTCCGTGTGTATCGCTCTGCCGTGGTTTTCTTTGCAAGAAAAGCATTATGCTCTTTAGCAAGTGCGTTATACTCGGTTTTCAGCTCTACTGATTTGTTCTGCAAGTCGCTACACTTGGGAGCTATTCCGTCAACAACGAACGGTTTGATATTTTTCTTGATGTAAGCAGTAGTCTGTTCGTAATCCTCTATCTGCTCGAAGTGCTCCTTTTTGTATCGGCTCTGTTTTAAGCCCGACAAACTCTGATACTCCTTGTAGGTCGGTGCAAGCTCGTCACGATGCTTCATCTTGGAGATCAGCGTATCAATCGTCTTGATTTTCTTTTTCAGTACGCTGAGTTCTTCGGTATGGTCATCGGAATGCTGAGTATTCCACATAAAGCCTGAAAACGTCGTAAATGATGTGATGCCGACAGCTTCAAGTGCGGTGATGATTTCATCAGCTTTGCCCATACCACGAATTTCTGCCCAACTGTCTTTAACAACTTCTTTTTCAGGTGCTTTGCTCTCGGTCGGCTTGGCTGTGGGAGTAGTAGGCTCGTCCACTTCATCAAGATGTACACCAAAGGCTCTGAAAAATTCATCATCAGAGGGTGGCTTATAGATTCCTGTTTTATACTATATTTGAATTAACGTGAGTTCGATGAAAAAAGATAGAAAAAACCGCCGAAATCTGTTATAATGAGAATTACTACAGACTCAACATAACAGAAAGGCCGTTTTTTCTATGGAACCAATAGCAATTTTTTGTGATACAATAGTTTTTCGCAAGCGATATGAGGAGTATTGCAGAAACAAACTATTGATAGATAAAGAAGAGGTTGTACTCCGAACAAAAATGTCATTGAGTGAAATTATGACAATACTGATTATGT
>WFLZ01000012.1 GCA_009177225.1 Clostridia bacterium | reverse complement strand
GTTTTGTACCAATATATTTTTCAAAATTCATAAATTAATCCTCCTTATTTTTCTGATACTGAGTACCGAAATAAAATGCAATTATCGTCGTGAATACGGTCTGATGACACTCTGCCTTTCAGCGTCTGAATACCGAAAATCAGCGTTAAAAACAGCGTGACGATTGACTTCACATCAATTAGTTTTGCAAGTTTCCGAAACATAAAATCACCTGTTATTCGTCCTTTACACACCATAAACCGTTTGAAAAATATTTTACACCGCCAATATCAAGCGTTCCCTGTTCATTGTTATGGTCGAATAACTGTAAAAAAACGTTGGGCGTGTAATTTCCGCTGCTTCCGTTCACAACAAGCGGTGCAAGTACGGTTTTTGAAAAAGCAACTGCATTATATCTTACCGTTCTCAACGGACTTATTTCATCACTGTTTTCGTTTATTATATATATCGGAAGTACTGTACTTGACGAAGAAGATGAATGAAGTTTATCCTCAGAAATAATAACAGTATTTCCTGATTCATCTTTTGTTATTGTAAGTGAAGGCTGAGGCTTTGAAGCACCGTTAGTATGCGTTGTTTCGAATGATATACCACTTCCGCATTCATATGCACAATAAAATCGGAGATAACTGCTACTTCCTGTACGGATATTGACGGACATTCCGTTTCTGGTGTAAATTGTTACTCCTGCACTGCTAAGGGAATACTCTACTGTCATCATCAGAAAATCATTATCCGTATAGCATGATATTACGCCGTCGCTGCTCTCAACCTTTGAAAAGTATTTAGGGACAGCAGTTTTTTTCAGATATTCTGAAAGTTTTATAAACGATGTATCTGTATTTCCATCATCAAGGTGCGTTCTTTTAATTGCCATAAATCAGGTTGTCCTCCTCTTCTTCATTTCTGAAAACCTCCGATACCAAATCCGCAAAAAGTGCGTCAGCTGAAAAAGATACAATACAGGGTGTAAGTTCTTTTGCTATGTATTCTTGTTCAGGCAGTTTTTTTATTTCAAACTTCATGTTAATTGATTTAATGATATTAAATTTCCGATTGGTGGCTATATTTAAAGCAAAGTTCATTTTTATTCCTCCGTTAGTTAGCGGACGT
>WFLZ01000348.1 GCA_009177225.1 Clostridia bacterium | reverse complement strand
GGACGTTGATGCTGAACCTGGCGAAACAGTTGAAATGAAAGTTAAAGTTGAGGACAGTTCAAATCCTGGTCTTGCTGTAGCAGGCGCACAGTTTGCTATCAAGGCAGACACACCTATCGTATACAACAGTTCAGTAGGTTCTGACGCTTACGACGCTGAACTTATAGAAAATGCAAAGACAAATGAATTTGCATTCGCTCAGAAAATAGGCAATGGTACTGCTGCAAAGGACAATGACAATGTACTTGTTCTCACATATACAGTACCCGATGACTGCAAAGATGGTGATTATAATGTTAAGTGGTCTGATGCTTTCATAAGCGATACAAACGGCAATGACATTACTTCTAAGGTAAAACTTGTTCCCGGTGTTATCCATGTTAAGGCTAAGACAACTACAACTACTACACAGTCAACAACTACACAGACAACAACTACATCCGCTCCTACAACAACTACTACAACTACTACAGTTACAGCTCCTTCAGGTGCTATAGTATGGAAAGTTGACGAAAAACTTGGTGTTTACCCTGGTGAAGAAGTAACTGTTAATGTTAAGGTTGTTGACACCAATGGTGCTAAGCTTCCTGTAGGCGGTGCTCAGTTCATAGTTGATTCTGCTGACGGTGTGAATTACACAGGTGCTACAGGCTCAGATGCTTACAGTGCCGAAGCAGAAGTAAACGGCAAGGAAATTGCTTTCGCACACTCAAAGGGTGAAGGTATTGCAGCAGATGACGGTGCAACCGTTATTGTTCTCACATTCAAAGTTCCTGATGACTGTAAACCTGACAAATACCCTGTAACACTCAGCGAACTCTTTGCAAGTGATACAAACGGTATTGATATCACAAAGCAGATTCTTGTAATGGAAGGTTTCATTGAAGTTATAGCTAAGACAACAACAACAACTACTACACAGGCTACAACTACAACTACAACAACTACACAGACAACAACAACCACATCTGCTCCTACAACTACAACCACAACTACTACAATTACAGCTCCTTCAGGTGCTATCATCTGGAAAGTTGACGAAGTACGTAATGTTTACCCTGGTGATGAAGTAACTGTTAATGTTAAGGTTATCGACAACAATGATGCTAAGCTTCCTGTAGGCGGTGCTCAGTTTGTAATCAAGGCTGAATCACCTATCGGACACGGCGAATCAAGCGGTACACC
>WFLZ01000340.1 GCA_009177225.1 Clostridia bacterium | reverse complement strand
TTGCATTTTATTTCGGTACTCAGTATCAGAAAAATAAGGAGGATTAATTTATGAATTTTGAAAAATATATTGGTACAAAACAGATTGAAGCAAAGACTATGACCAGAGGAGAATACAATCAGTATCGTGGCTGGAGTATTCCTGCTGACGATGAAGGATTTCTTGTGAAATACAGCGATGGTTATATTTCATGGTCGCCTAAAAAGCAGTTTGAAGAGGCTTACAGAGAATCTGGAAGCATGAATTTTGGTCATGCTCTGGAAATGCTGAAGCTCGGCTATAGAGTTGCAAGAACCGGCTGGAACAACAGAAATATGTTTCTGTTTCTTGCAAAAGGCGAAGAGCTTACAAGCTGTATTTGCAGCAAGAATATGCCTCCGTGTGTTGATAGTATCTGTATGAAAACAGCAGATGATAAAATATGCGTCAGCTGGCTTGCAAGTCAGACTGATATGCTTGCAGAAGATTGGGAGGTAGTTGAATAATGACTAACGCTTACAAATACATCGACAAAACACAGCTTACAGAACACTTTAACGTTTCAGAATTTCGCTGTAAATGCGGTGGAAACCATGACACAATACTTAATCCAGAGCTTCCGGACAAGCTTGAAAAACTGTTCAAAGCCCTGAACTGTTCGACGATAGTAATCAACTCAGGCTATCGCTGTCAGGAACACGACAAAGCAGTGGGCGGTTCAGGTACGGGACACCACGTCTACGGAAACGCTGCTGATATTGTCTGCTATGACCAGTCGGGAAACAAAATCTCATCAAAGAAAGTTTCCTGCGTTGCTCAGGATATCGGCTTCGGCGGTATCGCTAACATTGACAGTTCCTATACGGCAACACACGTTGATGTTCGCACATCCAACTTCTGGAAGGGCGACGAAGTGAAAGGAACATCATACTCCGTGACAGACGATTTCTATAAATATTATGGAATCAGCAAGTCGGATATTAATGGAAATTCAGCCAAAAAGACTTTAAATGTCACGCTTTCTGCCGATGGAAGAACATACTCCGGTTCACTGATCGAAAAATAAAATCAACAAAAACAGCCTTTTCATTCACGAAAAGGCTGTTTATTATAAAATATAAAGGAGGAATAGTGTATGAAGTCATTCATACCATGGGTAGGCGGAAAAAGCCTGCTTGCGAAGAAAATTGTATCCTTGTTTCCGGACGACATTGACCGC
>WFLZ01000079.1 GCA_009177225.1 Clostridia bacterium | reverse complement strand
AAAACTTTAGCTGATTTACCTGCTTTCTGTGCCAATTCTAAACGCAAAAGACTTCCCTCACTTTTTCAATTTGCTAAATACGCTTAAGTGTACGCATATGCGTAACGGCGAGATCAGCCGTATCGTAGTGAAGAAGTATGACCGTTTCAGCAGAAACATGAGGGAGTATCTTAACATCACGGACGAGCTTGACCGCTGTGGCGTTTCTGTTTATTCCCTGTCTGAGCCTTTCAATACAAGCACAAAAGAGGGGCAAATGATGAGGAACAATCTGCTCAACTTTGCAGAGTTTGAGCGTGAGACGATTGCCGCCAGAGTTGCTGATGCCTACAATACCAAAGCCCGTGAAACAGGTTTTTATCAGGGCGGTAAAATGTATTATGGCTATGATTCGGAGCGCAGAAAAGTGAACGGCAAGACAGGCTCGGTTCTCGTTCCCTCGGAACAGGCAGAGTCGGTGCGTATCGCTTTTCAGATGTATCAGAACCCTGATTGTTCGCTGAAAGATATTATCGAATATTTCAAGGAGAACGATATTGTCACAAGGAGAACAGGAAATTACAAGTCAAAGGGGCGTATCAATCAAGGTCATGTTTCTCTTATTTTGGAGAGTCCCTTGTATGTGAGAGCCGACAAAGATGTATATGCTTACTTTCAGTCTATGGGTTATGAGATCATTGATGAAATCGAAGCCTATGACAGTATTCATGGAGTATTCTCGCATAAGGACAGCGAGGGAAAGACCTATGTGAAAATTGGCTATCATGAAGGTCTTGTTGATTCAAAGACTTGGCTTGCCGTGCAGGACAAAAAATCCCATAACAAAAAGTTCCCTAATAACGGCAAAGCCAAAAGCTCTTGGCTTGCAGGCTTGTTGAAGTGTTCTCACTGCGGTTACAGTATTCAGATCAATATTCAGCATAACAAAACGGGGACGAGGACTTGGAAATATCTGATTGATTTCGGTTTCACCACGCTCAACGGCTGCAAACGGCGTACTCTGAAAACAAAGCTTGATGATGTTGAAGAAGCTGTCTACATGGCTATGTGTGATAAAATCAAAAGCCTTGAGGTCACAAGGCACGAGGACGATGCTCCTGATGCCGAGGTGGAGTCCCTCAAAGCTGAGATACTGAAATATGATGATGATATTCACAAGTTAATGGATAAGCTCCCCGATGCCGATGAGATACTGTTCGCCTATATTCAGAAGCGTGTTAAGGAGTATCACAAGGCAAAGTCCAAATTGGAAAGCAAGCTCCAGACGAAATGCCGTAAGCATAAAACTATCAACACGAAGCCTTTGAAAGAACCGCTGAAAAATTGGGACAGCCTGACGATTGAAGCAAAACACGAAGTCGCTGTTATGATGATTGATGCGGTTTATGTGTCCGATGAGGACGGTATTCATGTTCAGTTCTGCATTTGATGAGTGCAGATTTCAGTAATTTAATTCATAAGGTTTCCAGACAGGCAAGCCTGTGTAGTTGGCGATT
>WFLZ01000170.1 GCA_009177225.1 Clostridia bacterium | reverse complement strand
CAACGTGAGTTCGACAGAAAAAATCAGTCGAGTAAGCATAAAAAGCCCTTTGGCATATTAGAATCAGAAAAGACAGAGGGCTTTTTTGGCAGAAAGGAATAAGCTGCCAGAGCAGAAACCAGATTGACAAGGAAATTTGTTACACTGCGATGTCTGGAATGCTCTATATTACAGATATTTTTCAGAAAATCATTTACAGATTCAATTACAGCACGTTTGCGGAGCATCAGTCTGTCGTATAAATCCATAAGCTTGTTTTTCATATTTTTCTTTGCTCTTGTGACAAGTGTAATATCTTTTTTCAGAAGTTTTTCAAACAGTTTCTGAGAAATATAGCCTCTGTCAGCAAACAGTTTTCCGAATATTTCTTTAGTCAGTGAATCCATCACAGCTTCATTTCTATCATCTATATTGCCCGAAGTAAGACAGAAAGACAGAATTTCACCTTCATCGTTGATAATCAGATGCAATTTGAAACCATAGAACCAGCCCATAGAACTTTTTCCTGTTTTTGCATATTCACTGAAAACACGATGATTATGTATTCTGTGATTATCACATACTTTTAAAGGAGTAGAGTCAACAAAAGATATTCCTGAACACTTGCCAAAACGTGCTTTTATAGTGTATAATATAAGTGGGACAAGTGCAAATTTCATAATTTCTACAAATCGGTTGTAACTTAAAAGGTCAGGAAAATCTTTTCTCTGATGTACCATTACATATTTAATATAATACCATTTAAATGTCTTATATCCAGACAGATGATACATAATAAGTATTGTCATAATTTCACTTAATGACATTCTTGTTCTGGGTACAACCTCTTCTTTATTCATCAACAATTTGTTTCTGCAATATTCCTCATATGCCTTGCAAAAATCATCTACATCACAAAAAATTGCTATTTGTTCCATAAAAAAACCGCCTTTCTGTTTCTTTGAGTTTGTGGTTATTCTCATTATAACAGATTTCGGCGGTTTTTTCTATATTTTTTTCATCGAACTCACGT
>WFLZ01000320.1 GCA_009177225.1 Clostridia bacterium | reverse complement strand
CAAAGACTTTTTTGGCATTCATTCGCCGTCACGACTTATGCGTGAGGAAATCGGTCAGTGGCTGTTGCCAGGCGTTGCGGTCGGAGTTGAAGATACGTCTGATGAGACGGCGGACGCCATCAATGGTAGTCTTGAAAGCCTGTCAGAACATCTTGAAATTCCGGAAATCAAACAGCCTGAATTTTCGGAATTTGAACCATTTAAATTTGAAAATCCGAAAATTGAACCGCTTGAACTTCCCGAACAGTCAGAAATTAAGGTGAATTCGCCGGAAATCAGCGTTTCAGAACATAAACCAATTAAGTTTGATAGTCCTGAAATTGAACCGCTTGAACTACCTGAACAGTCGGAGATTACTGTGAAATCACCGGAAATCAGAGTTTCAGAGTTCAAACCGATTAAGTTTGAAAATCCCGAAATTGAACCGCTTGAACTACCTGAACAGTCGGAAATTACTGTGAAATCGCCGAAAATCACCGTTTCAGAACCTGAACCAGTTCAGCTTGAAAAATCTGAAATTTCTGATTTTGACCAATCAAATGCTGAAATGTTTAACCAGCAGATTGAACTTTTAAGAGAGTTTGCACCTGTAAAAGACGTTCTGGAACTTGATGACGAACGCATCACAACTGAAATTCAGTCACAGCTTGATGAACTTATGGTCACTTTGAATGCCGATAATTTTATTTCACGGTTTGAGGCGATACTTTCGGGAATGGGAAACGTTTCTGTTCCGCAGTATTCGGAGGTTTACAGTCAGACACGGACTGCTTCGGAAAAGTCTGAAAACAGTCGTTCGGAACTTCCTCAGAATATGCAGTTAAGTCCGAAAATCAGCGTTTACATAGGTGATACTGAAATAAAGGATTTCGTGATTTCGGCAATCGACGAGGCTAACGCAGTTTCAGGAGGTGTGAGTGTTTAATGGCGTATCTGAAAATTTCATGCGACGATTTGAATCTTACAATTGACAAAGTTTCACAGTACAATTTATCTGAATTTTCGCTGAAAAACCAGTATACAGGTGAGAACGGAAACATAATAATCTATCCTGTGAGAATGCACAAGAAACGAATTTCTGTTACCGCTGAATTTTCAGACATTGAGTATGTTTTTTTCACAAATATAGTCAAAAATCCCGATTTTCAGTGTGAGTACAGAATGCCATATGATAAATTATCAGGAAATTTTACGGTAACGTCGGATATATCTGTTGTTAAAATAATGTCAGAAACGTCTGACAATCGGGCAGTTTATTCTGTTACATTCACGATTGAGGAGGTGTAGAAATGGTCATTGAAGAACACGCAAGACTTGAAATTTTACTCCCGAATGAAACAGACTGGCGTTATATTTCAGAAGATGACATAATTCAGAACACGCTGTCAATTACGTCCAAGTGCATGGATGACAGCTCATTTATGTTGGGAGGTGTTTTTTCTGCACAGCTTTCGGCAAAGCTCAGAATTTCAGGTGGAAATGTGAATTCATACATAATAATCGGTGCAAAAATCAACGTTTATTCATGGTACGGAAATGACCTGAATAAAGAAAAATTACGAGGTATTTTCTGGATTACATCTGCGACAAGAATAAATGATATTTACACTATTTCTGCTTCTGATGCACTGGTTTGGCTTGATAGCGCTTCCTATGATGACCGTGAACAAGGTACAAGCGAAAACAAGATATATGCAAGGTTAAGTTCAGGCATAAGAGATATGACCAATAATTTAAAAGAAATTATTGATGTTGTAAATGAAGTTTTAGATGAAGACAAAAGAATTGTCTGGCGTGGGGATGGAGGCGTAGTAAATAATATGCCGAGTGGTATCGGATACGTTTTACTTCCGCCAGATGAAATTGGTGAAATATCAACTAAAAATCCACGTGACTATGTATCATGGCTTGCAGAACTCGCCTGTGGTTTTATTTTCGTTGGTTACAGTGAGGGTGATGCATGGATAAAAATCGGGCAGTANTGGGAAGAGNANTTTATAGAAATATTACCTGAAGAAACAGAACTTAATTCCTGCGAAATTGCAGATTTTAAATTGAAATTCAACCGTGTGTATGCAGAAATTTACAANGGTCACAGCGGAAGNGAACANGGAGAAATAACANCTGGTGGTATCACTGTAGACATTTCGGCTAATCCNTTTAAAGATGGACACTGGNAATATCATGGNGGAAATGCTATGGACGTTATTGNNNANATGTTTNAAANGTTAACCAGTCCNAGAATAAANTTCAGACCATTCANATTGAAATGTCATANANCAGANTTTTTTGAACTTGGTCAGAAAGTGAAACTTCCAAACGGCGAATTCAGTCTTCTGACAGGTATAAAATGGCAGTTCAGGGGCGGTTATACTCTGTCATGTGCAGGACGTGACACACGTATTTTATCAGTCGCCGCAAAGCGTTCTCAGGCAGCAAAAGTTAAAGATTTAGCTTACACAAAGATAAATGCGGAAAAATCTAAAATGATGAAGGAAATAACCAGTAGCAATTCAAGGATAGAAACACTTGAAGCAAGTGATGTTTCTGACTGGAATACAATTCAGGGTCAGATAGAAGATATTTGGCAAGCGATTAATGGAGGATAAAAATGACTTTAAAGGCAAATCAGAAATATATAGATATGTCGTGTGTCCGCCACCTGCTTGCAAACGGCGAAAAAAATGCCGATTACCTAACGTTTGAAGTATCAAAGAATTACCATGATGTTGACTTGTCGGAATGTACTTTCATTCTGCGTGCGGTAAACTCTGCTGGAAACCTCATTGAACAGACTCTCAGAAAGCATATTGACAGCAATTCAATATTTCTTACATGGACGGTTGATGAGTATTTCACGGCTGTTTCGGGTGTTCTGAAACTCGAAATCAGAGGCGTTAAAGGCGACGAGCTTGTAATAAAATACAATCTGTCGGACATTATCGTGCGTGAAAGTGCTGTCGGTGATGGTTTGCCGGAAATTCCTGATACCACCGTTATTCAGGGTGAAAAGGGCGACAAAGGTGATGACGGACTTTCTGCATATGAAATATGGCTTTCGCTCGGCAATTCCGGAACTGAAACGGACTTCATGACTTCGCTTAAAGGCGAACGTGGACAGCGTGGTTCTAAAGGTGAAAAAGGAGATAAAGGCGAAACTGGTCTTACTGGTGAAAAGGGTGAGAACGGCAGGGACGGAGCTGACGGTCTTGATGGAAAATCAGCCTACGAAATCTGGCTTTCGCTCGGTAACTCCGGCACGGAAACAGACTTCATAACGTCACTGAAAGGCGAAAGAGGCGAACAGGGTTTACAGGGACTTCGTGGCGAAAAGGGCGAAATCGGTCTTAATGGTGAAAAGGGTGAGCAGGGTGAGAACGGCAGGGACGGGGTTGATGGTCGTGACGGAAAATCATCTTATGAAACGTGGATTTCACTTGGGAACTTCGGCACGGANACAGATTTCATTGCTTCGTTGAAAGGTGACAAGGGCGATACCGGAGAACGTGGTTTGCAAGGTATTCAGGNTNAGAAANGTGCTGACGGCATTGACGNANTTTCNNCTACAATAGAGGTCTCTGAAAGTACTGATAATTCGTACAAACTTTTGATTAACGACAAAAAAGGCTCGTTTGAAACTCCGAACCTCAAGGGAGCAGGCGGTTCATCAGGCGGAGGAACATCTATTACAGTTGATTCTGAACTTTCCAGAACGTCCGAAAATCCAGTACAGAATAAAGTTATTTCCAGTGAAATATCAATTTTGCAGAATCAAATTTCAAATCTCAATGACTTGATTTCATCAATCCAGACTTCCGGCGGAAATCTGAAAGTTACAACGCTTTTTGACAGCTCTGACCACGAGAAATATAAGGCTTCATGGAATTTCAAGTGTTCGCACTGGGATGACCGAATTTTTTCTTTTGACGAAACAGCAACTAAAAACACTGCTTTCTGCAATGCAGAAAATGACTATTCCATGAAGTTTTCAAACTCGTTCGGGTGGGGTGCTGACGTTACAGCGATATGTTCTAAAGTGGTTCAGATAAGCAACAAAAGTATTTTGATAGTCAATTATAACTGTTCTTCAGACGGCGACGGTATGATTGCCGAAATCATTTCAACGCCTGATTTCACTTCTCAAAAAACGGCGGAATTTGAAAGAATACCTGCCTTTTATGCGGTCAATACATATCTTTCGTCGAATTTTAGGCTTGTATCAGCTTTGGAAAATGGCAGTTATTATCTTCGCCTGAAAGTCAACACAACCAATCCGACGTTTACAATAAGAAAGATTTCCGTTGTTTCACAGGGGTGATTTTATGTTCAGGAAACTTTCAAAACTCATTGACGTGAAGTCAATTGTCACACTGTTTTTAACGTTTATTTTCGGCATTTTGGCACTGAAAGGCAGTGTGACGGCAGACCAGTTTCTGACCGTATTTACAACAATAATCGCTTTTTATTTCGGCACTCAATATCAGAAAAACAAGGAGGAATGAATTTATGAACTCACCATATATGGGAAAATTTCAAGTCACTCAGGAATTCAAGGGACAGGCACACGACGGACTTGACCTTGTGGGACTTGACAGCAAGGAAATCCACAGCACTGTGAATGGAACAGTCCACTATGCAGGCTGGGAAAATTCCGAAAATCATTTGCAGGGTTTCGGACAGTTCGTGTGCGTAAAGGGCATTGACGGAAAATTTTACTACTTCGGGCATCTTTCCGAAATCAAAGTAAAAGTCGATGATACGGTAAAAATTACGGACGTTCTCGGCATCGAAGGTAATACCGGCTATTCAACCGGAAGCCACTGCCATTATTGTATAAGACCGCAGTTTTCGTCAGGCAATGCTCTTAATGCCAGCGAAATATCAGGCATTCCGAACACTCTCGGTGTGTATGAT
>WFLZ01000196.1 GCA_009177225.1 Clostridia bacterium | reverse complement strand
TGCAAGAGCTTCCGGCGTTGCATCACTGACATTCAATACTAATTCATGTTTTTTTTCAAGGCTTGCAAGCTGTTTTGCATAAGTCTTTGCCGCCTGCAAATCTGCTTTCAGTGCCTTTGCTCTTTTATTCTCCAAATATGCACGCTCCGTCCTGTATTCATCGACTTCCGGAGCGTGTATTTTATTATACTTCTCTTGAAATTCTTCTACAGGTCGCATGAACTCTTTAAGGCTTCCGGACTTTCTTTCACCCGGTGCGGCTATTGTGATTGTGTAGAGGTTTAACGGCTCTGTGTGACTGTTTCCGGCGTGTTTTACCAGTGCTTTTCCCTGTACGCATAAAGCAAGTACCGACAGCAGCGGCAGTATTGACATTTCCGGTACAACCTGCACATAGTCTGATACCGCCTGCAGATATTCACGGAGTAACGGCGGTAAGTTCTTCATCGGGAAAGGCTCAAGCTTTTTNAGGCTTTCAAAACTTTCAGGTAGTTCCCATAGTTCCGGCTCTTTAAATTCTGCTGCTTGTTTCTGTGCGAGTTCTTCAATTTCCTGTTCCATGTCAAAGTGCCTTGCTGCTGTCATGATGTTGGTAAAACCTTTTGCACGGGTATCAGGATTTTGTGCAATAAATAAATTCTCTATTAACGTATTTGCAGTAAGTGAAAATTCGTCTTTTGTGACCGTGCTGTCCTTAATTTTTTCCATTATGTTATCACAATAAAAGTCAATCAATGCCTTTTTACCTCCTAAAGCAAATAGCAGACACATATAAAATATGCCTGCTATAAAAAATTTCACTCCTTGTATTGATTTTACAAAGAGAGTGTGATATAATAATACTGTCAAAATACTCTCTTTGAATCGGGATAGTGTTTTGTGCGGTGCAGGCTTTACCGGAAGTCTGCACCGCTCTTTTTTATTCCCATTCGTCTGGGTCGGTGTACTCTGGATAACGGATTTTCACGGCTTCCCAGTAGTACGGAGCATAAGAACAACAGAAAATATCCGACGGAGTACAACGACTTTTCAGTCTTTCCGGACACCAGTCTGAATGACCGGTGAAAAGGTTAAACGCTAACAGTATGGTCTTTATGCTTGTTGAAGTCTGCCANGGTTCAACGAGANANTCGGGGTTAATACAGCGTTCCTCAAAGTCATAGATTTCCTCAACGTGATTTCTGCATACNTCGTCAAGGGCNATCANATANGCNANNGACTGGNGATANACNTCTTTNCNGGTCATTTTTTCCATNATAACCCAGAATAAAGTTTCATGGTATTNGTCTTTGAATTTCATTAAAAATCATTCCTTTCANTTCNGTTTACTTTTCAAGGTGCTTTTATCTTCTGTTTCCGATAATAATAGCATCTGTGGAGCAATCAAGAATTTTTGAAAGTTTAAAAATCAAATCTACTGAGAGATTTTTATTTTTTGTTTCAA
>WFLZ01000115.1 GCA_009177225.1 Clostridia bacterium | reverse complement strand
GTTCTGAACGGAATACGTACTACTATGAACCTGCTTGACAACGACAGATTATTTTTCTGTGCGGACTGCAAGGATACAATTCGTGAATTTGCTTTGTACCGGTGGGACGAAAAGTCCGGAAAGGACAGCGTTATCAAGGAGAACGACCACGCTATGGACGATATCCGCTATTTCTGCTACACCATTCTGCGACGGATTTTTTTGAATGAGGAGGAATAAACTTGAATTTTTTCAGCCTGATAAAATTGGCAATTGATAAATTTTTCAACAAAAATGAATCAGTCGTTTCACATGAAATGCAGACCCAAAGTGAACTCTGGCACGATATTTACACAAATAATGCTTCATGGCTGAAAAACGATGTTATTTCACTTCGTCTGCCGACGGCGGTTACATCGGAACTGTCACGCCTTGTCTTTACAGAAAGTGAAATCACAACCGACGAAAAAAGTCCGTATAAAGCCGTTGTGGACGATTTCACAAGTCGTCTGGACGACGAATTTGAAACCGCTCTTGCGTTCGGTGGAATGATGTTCAAGCCGTATCTGTCACACGGAAAAATCTTCATTGACCTGATTCGTGCGAACTGTTTCGCACCTGTCGCATTCGTCGGAAAAACAATGACATCGGCAATTTTCGTCAGCAGGAAAACTGTCGGAAACGCATATTTTACGTTGATTGAGTACCATGACTTCAACGCCGAAAGCCACACACATACCATAAAAAACAAGGTCTGCAAAAGTCTGAACAGCGAGATTATCGGCTGGGAATGCAGTTTCATCGAAGTGCCTGAATGGTCGGGGCTTGTGCCTGAAATCGTGTTCAGAAACATTGAAAAACCGCTGTTTTCGTACTTCCGAGTGCCGTCAGCGAATGACATTGACCTTGATTCACCACTGGGCGTGTCGGTCTATGCGAGAGCGGTTGACCTGATTCGCCAAGCCGACGAACAGTGGGCAAGGATTGAGTGGGAGTATGAATCAAAGGAAACTGCCCTTGATGTCAGTATGGACATGATTAAGGAAAATGCCCTGCCCAAGCGTAAAAACCGCATTTACAGAAAGTACGACGTTGACAATCTTGACGGAAATTTCTACAATATTTTTTCGCCGGAAATCCGTGATTCTGCACAATTCAATTATCTTAACAGAATTTTGCAGAGAATTGAGTTTAACTGCGGTCTGGCTTACGGAACGCTGTCCGACCCTCAGACCGTCGAAAAAACCGCCGAAGAAATCAAAACTTCTAAACAGCGTTCATATACGCAGGTTTCGGCGATACAGCGTAATCTTGAAACTGCAATAAATAACCTTTTCTATGCTGTTTCGGTGTATGCGAAAATCGGCAGTATTTCGTCGGAAAATGCGGAAATCACCTGCACGTGGGGCGACAGCGTTCTTGAAGATACCGACAAGGAATTTCAGAGACGTTTGCAGATGGTGAACGCTGGACTTCTCACAAAAGAAAAGTTTATTTCATGGTATTTTCACTGTGACCAAAATCAGGCAGGGCAGTATATTCCGCAGTCTGACGGGCTTTTCGGAGGTGTTTAAATGCTGTCGCCGGAATACTATGAGGGCTGTGCGGACGACATTGTCGGGCTTTATCAGCAGCTCGAAGACGATATTATTTCGGACGTTGTCCGGAGAATCATGCAGACCGGAAAGGTTACCGCAACCGCCCGTCACCAGATTGAACAGCTTCAGGAATCCGGTCTTTTATATGACGATATTCTGAATATTATCGCCGGTCAGACCGATGCGACAAGTCAGCAGGTCAAGGCGTTGTTTGAGGACGCAGGCGTGGAAACCGTCCGGATTGACAACAAAGTTTACAATGAAAACGGTCTTGTTCCGGTTGATATTAGACAGTCGCCTGCAATGCGGAGGACGTTGGAAGCCGGTTACAGAAAAACTCTCGGCAATATGAAAAATCTCACAATGACTACCGCCAATACGTCACAGACTGCTTACATAAACGCCTGTAATTCAGCGTATATGCAGGTTGTCAGCGGTGCATTTTCATATCAGGAGGCAATCAGACAGGCGGTTCAGAGAACGGCTCAGCAGGGTGCAACGGTGCTTTATCCGTCCGGTCACATGGAGCGTATTGACGTTGCTGTAAGACGTGCGGTTATGACTGGTGTCGGTCAGACGTGCCGTGAAATCGGTATCATGAACGCCGAAGAATGTGGTTGTGATTTGATGGAAATTACGGCACATTCCGGTGCAAGACCGTCGCACGCATCATGGCAGGGAAAAATTGTGTCGCTGTCCGGACGGAAAGGTTATTTGTCAAAATCCGATATCGGTTACGGCACTGGTGACGGCTTTGGTGGCTGGAACTGCCGTCATGACTGGTATCCGTTCTTTGAAGGCTATTCAAAGCCGAATTATTCTGCCAAAGACCTTGAAAAACTCGATGAAAGAAACATTGAGTACAACGGNAAAATGTACAGTCAGTACGAGATTTCACAGATTCAGCGGCGTTATGAAAGAGAAATCCGTGCCGCAAAGCGTGAACAGGTTGCTTTCAGAACTGCTGTCGAAGAAGCTGACGACCTTGAACTGAAACAGGTCATGCAGGATTCACTTAATTATTCAAACTCTCTTGTTAAGGATAAACAGGCGAAAATGAGTGATTTCATCAGACAGACAGGGCAGGACAGGGACTATTTCAGGGAGCAGAATTATCCGAAAGAAAATTCCCGAAATGACTTGACTATTTTAAATAGTAATGGTACAATAAATGAAAAGAAAAGCTTTAGAATACCTATAACAGATAAATCAATAGAAAATGTTCAGCTTATTCAGCCGGAGGGATTTACGGAAGAAGATGCTGTTGCACTAAAGAAGGCTCATCAGGAACTGCTAAAAGAGGCAAAAAAATATCCTTTAGGTACAGAATGCGGAATGTTGCTTGGTTTGGATATGGAACAATTTGATGATGTAGGAATAATAGTAGGTAGAATTGATGGCGTTTCATTGCCACACTATACTGAACCTTACATTGCATTACATAATCATTCAAGTGGAAAGACATTTAGTCCTAAAGATGTTATTGGATTAGCTAAATCAGATAATATGTATGCTTTAACCGCTGTTGGGAATAATGGAAAAGTATATTTCATTAGCAAAACAACATCATTCAGTAAAGATAAGTTTTTACAGTATATCGCACAATATCTTAATAATACAGAGTTATTTAAAGGGAAAAAATATCACGAAATAGACGAAGAATTTGCAAGTTCACTTACACATGAAGAAAAAGAAAAATTAAAACGATTACTAATAGGGTTTTCAGAAAAATTAATAGAAGGAGGAGTTACAAATGGACAAATCACTTATGCCTACTAAGAAGCCATTGACTGAAGAAGATATTAAATGGTGTAATGAGTTACTCGCAAAAGCTGAACCCTATTCTGGCGAAAGAGCAAAATATGTTACTCTTGATGATTCTATAGGTGAATTTGATTTTGATAGAGAAATGGCTACAATAGCTAAAGACATGCTGGAAAAAGGCTGGAAATATTAACTATTACAAATACTTTTAAAGCGCTCTTTTAGGGGCGTTTTTATTATGCTTAAATAGCGATAAAAAAGACCGCAGGGTCTTATTTTTATACCCATTTTTAAGAAAAGGAGAAATCTAAAATGGCAGAAGAAACCAAAGCACCTGAAACCAATCAGGCAGAAACCACGCCGGAACAGGCAGAACCAACGGCAAAAACCTACTCAGAACAGGAATACAATGCCCTGAAATCTCAGCTTGATACTGCA
>WFLZ01000073.1 GCA_009177225.1 Clostridia bacterium | reverse complement strand
GTTCGGAATGCGGAAAGCTGTTTATTCTGCATACAGATATTTCTTACAGCTGGAAAACAAGCAGAAAACAGCAATAAAAAAGTAACAGCCGAAACAGCGGACTTTACATCCGCTGTCCATCGGGAGTGGTCGCCCGATGCTGACGATGGCAGACCGTGAAAGAGGTGAGAACTATGGAAAAAATCCAGAGATATCTTAAATATGGATTTGAAAAGATACTTACAATATTTCTTGTATCTGATAAATCTGATATTTCAGTAAAAAAGAGAATGGAATTAATAGAAAGCCTGCTGGAAACGGAAGAATTTCAGGAACTTCCTAAAATAATCACATCGGCATACATCCAGTCTTTAGAAAAGATTAAACAGATTTATTATTATAAAAAATAGTCTGACTTTTTCTTGGTTTCCGGGATTTTGCTTCTCTTCTTGGTTCTGCATAATAATAATCTCTTTACACACAANTAAACGTTTCTGAACCGTTGTACGTCAACAGCGGTATCCCACAGCAGGAACACACAGCAGTCACCGACCAACGAGAGCCGGAAACAGCAGCAGACGGCACGGGACGAGAGTGAAACGAGCTGAAAAAGAAACTTGAAAGACGAACTCAGAGACAACATTAATGCACAGTACAAGATAATCAGAATAGCTATGGAATGGGAACAGACAACCGCCGATTTTATTACCGGTATGGAACTTGACGCAGAACTTCCGCAGTCAGTATCAATCAGCAAGCGTAAGTTTGTGAACATCAATGAACGTCTCATCAAACACTTAGAAAAAATCCAGCTTCAGGGCTATCGTTTTGACGAACTGATTAACACCCTGAAACTGGAAAACACAACATTAAAAGAAGAAATCAACTTCCTTTAATGTACATTCTAAGTTTATCACGAAAAAGTGAAAATGTCAATACCTACGAAGAGATTTTTGCCGGACTATACCTGCTCCGGCAGAAAGGAGAAAAAATTGGATTACCTGACAGTAAAAGAAACAGCCGAATTAAAAGGCTGTTCTGAACGATATATCAGAAAGTTGATAGGAAACGGAGAAATATTTTCCGAATCCATCATCAATACTTCTAACGGTCACACCTGTCACTCAATACCTGTATCAGCTCTGCCTGAAGACCTGCAAGCCAGATACTACGCCCGACTGAAAAAATACACAGGACTTGCTCCAGAACTTATGGAAGACAAGCCTGAAAAGCCTAAAAAACCAAAGAAACAGTCACGAAGTTTTGAGGAATTGTCCGCCGATGAACGCACACGACTGAATTTCTGGTGTGAATTATTGCAGGAGTGGCAGGACAGACGTTCGCAGTATAAGAGCAAGACGGAATTTGACCATAATTTCGTGGGCGAATGCCGACTGAAATATGAGGACATTGAAATAAGCGAGCGTATTCTTTACCGCAAATGGACAGCTTACAAGAACGACGACTACGACGGAATTTTAGGNGTNCGTGGTGCATGGAACAGANNNAACANNACNATTCCNGAACCCGTATGGAACGACTTTNTATGGNAATGGCTCGACGAAAACNNNCCNACCGTNTCACTCTGCTATCGTTCGACGATTNANTGGACNNNNGAATTTTATCCNGAACTNCTNGANCNNATNCCCAGTGAGATNACNTTCAGGAGACGTATAGANAAAGANNTTGCATATGCNGTNAAAACCCTGCTCCGTGACGGTGAAAAGGCGTTCAGTGACAGATGTTCGCCATACATAATGAGAATGTACGATAAACTTGAGGCTAATGACTGCTGGATTGCCGACAACCACNCATTTNACNTACAGTCATATGACGATGAAAACAAGGTACACCGGCTTTATCTGACAGCATTTCTTGACGCAAAATCAGGAGTTCTTGTCGGCTGGAATATAACCGAAAGTCCGGATTCACAGTCAACAACACTTGCACTCAGACACGGAATAATGCGTTTCGGAGAACCAAAGTGCATTTATGTTGACAACGGACGGGAATTTCTTACACATGACATCGGCGGAAAGGGTCACAGAACCCACGGCAGAAAAGATGATTTACAGTCTGAACCGCCGACAATCCTGAAACGTCTTGGAATTGANATGCGTAACGCTATTGTCCGCAACGCAAAGGCAAAGCNGATTGAAAGAACNTTCTANACNGTCAAGAANCAGTTTTCAAAGNTGTTTTNATGGNTTCTGCGGTGGTACAATNCTTGAACGNCCNGAAAGTCTGAAACGTCGNATNAAAGACGGAAAACTTCCGTGTGACTATGAAATCAGNGANATTTTNGACGNATGGATTGACGGCGAATATAATCTACAGGCTTACGGCGGTTCGGAAACGTGCTACAAGGGACTTTCCCGACTTGACGTGTGGAACAAGACCTGTTCTGAAATTCGGAAAGTTCCTGAATCCGTACTGAATCTCATGCTGATGAGAAGCACACGCAAGCAGAAAATCAAGCGTAACGGCGTTTATGTGATGATATGCGGTGAAAAAATATGGTTCACTGAACCAAGAGAAACAATTATGAACCTCGAAAAAGAAGTCTATGTCCGTTATGACCCTGCCGACCTGCGAACTGTGAGGATTTATGATGCAGAAACGGACAAATATATGTTCACGTGGTCGCTCGCAGATATGCTTATGGCGGACTATCTCGAAGAAAATCAGGAAATAATTTCTGATGCAAACGCTCTCATCAGGGAGACGAAAAAATTTGTACGTGAACAGGCTAAGGGAACAGTCACGGCACTTTCAAATCAGCAGAGACTTACACTTCTTGATGTGGAATTTCGCAAGGCACAAGCCGAAAAAGATGAGAATTTCTACATAAATCAGCCAAAACGCATAGTGCCAGTTATTGTGAACGAAGAACCGGCAGAAGAACGCATGGCAGTCGGTGCAGAGTACGTGGATATTAATATGAAGAGAATCAAAAGAAATTCAGAAATGAGGAAAAAATAAATGTATACGCAAAGTCAACAGG
>WFLZ01000201.1 GCA_009177225.1 Clostridia bacterium | reverse complement strand
ATCAGAGTAAAATAACAGGTAGAAACATATGACAAACATTCGAGGAGTAGTAGAGAGAATAACATATCAGAATCCAGAAAACGGCTACAGTGTGCTGCGTGTGGCTGTAAAAGGTTATTATGAACTCATAACGGTNGTGGGNAATCTGNTTGACGCAAATATTGGCTCGNTTCTTTTAATNGAGGGNGACTGGAAAGTCGATAAGAAATACGGCAGTCAGTTTATTGCGCAGAAGTGGGANGAAACTGTTCCTGCTACTGTATTCGGAATTGAAAAATATCTCGGCAGCGGNCTNATAAAAGGCGTNGGTCCGAAGTTNGCNAAAAGAATTGTGAATCTGTTTGGTATGGATACCATTTCAGTTATTGAGGACACTCCGGAACGATTAAATGAAGTGNATGGCATCGGNAAAAAGCGTGTGGAAATGATTGTGAAAAGCTGGGAACAGCANAAAGAAATCAAAAATATCATGCTTTTTCTGCAAGGTCACGATGTCAGCACGTCTTTTGCTGCAAAAATTTATAAAACATATGGCAATGACAGTATCGGGATTGTGAAGTCAAACCCATATAAATTAGCCGATGATATATGGGGCATCGGATTCAAGACTGCGGACAGCATTGCGTCAAAACTCGGATTTGAGAAAAATTGCTTTACACGTTGCAGAAGCGGAATTTTATACACGCTGAATCAGCTGGGGAACGAAGGTCATGTTTATGCCGAAAAAGAGCAGCTTATCGCCAAAAGTACAGAACTTCTCGGCACGGAGCAGGAAGCTGTAACTGATGCACTTGAAAAAATCCTGAACACAAGCGATTTGATTCTTGATGACGGGGCAATTTATCTTCCGCCGTTTTATATGGCAGAAACAGGTGTGGCACGTAGATTAAAGCTGTTGAATGATTCTCCGGCACGTATAAATACAAATCTGAAAGTGAATATTCCAAAATTGCAGGAGAGAATCGGTATTGAATATGATGAAATTCAGGCGCAGGGAATCCAGCAGGCGGTAACCGCAAAAGTCATGGTTCTGACAGGNGGACCNGGNACAGGAAAAACNACNACAACNCTNGGNATTATNCNNGTTNTGCAAATTATGGGNCTNCGTATTCTGCTTGCAGCACCGACAGGACGTGCTGCAAAACGCATGACGGAAACAACGGGCATGGAGGCAAAAACGATTCATAGGCTTCTTGANTTNAAGCCTCCGGAAGGATATCAGAAAAACGAAAACAGTCCGCTTGACGGTGATGTACTGATTGTTGATGAATCTTCCATGATTGATATAATTCTTATGAATTCACTTCTGAAAGCAATTCCACTGCACATGAAGCTCATTCTTGTGGGTGATATTGACCAGCTTCCGTCCGTAGGAGCAGGAAANGTTCTGCGTGACGTCATTGATTCGGANCAGTTTCCNGTAATCAGGNTGACAAAAATTTTCCGNCAGGCNCAGTCAAGCAGAATTATTATGAATGCACACAGAATCAATGCAGGTGATTTTCCGAATCTGAGCAATGGCAGGAATACGGACTTTTTCTATATCGAAGAGGAAGAACCGGAGCTTGCGGCGAAAAAAATCNTAGAGCTTGTGAAGTACAGGCTGCCGAAATATTGTCATACTGCACCGTCTGATATTCAGGTGCTTTCGCCTATGCAGAGAGGAGTTGTGGGTGCTGCAAATCTGAATATTTTATTGCAGGAGGCAATCAATCCGAGCGACAAATGTCTGTATCGTGCAGGACGTTCTTTCAGACAAAATGACAAGGTCATGCAGATACGAAATAATTATGACAAGGAAGTTTTTAACGGCGATATTGGTATCATTTCATCAATTGATTTTGAAAACCGCAGGTTGACTGTTATATTTGATAATCGTGCAGTTGAATACGATGTGACTGAACTTGACGAGCTTGTGCCGGCTTATGCGATTACGATTCACAAATCGCAAGGGTCGGAATATCCTGTAGTTGTTATGCCCGTGATGATGACGCATTTTGTAATGCTNCANAGGAATCTGATNTATACAGGNATTACGAGAGCNAAGAAAATGCTGGTGCTTGTNGGAACGAAAAAAGCTATATCGTATGCAGTGAAACATATTACTGTTACGAAACGGAATACAAAATTGAAGGAGCGATTNAANGAAATTTAAANTATGGGAGTGAATATATNNGTGAAAAAAATATTANCTGTNATCTCAGNATNTATATTGGCATCCTTTGCNTTTNCNGTNANNCAGACATACGCAGNTGAAACAGATAAAAATGACAGACTGAACTATANGGATCAGCATGAGCCTGTTGCAGGTGATGTCAACTGCGACGGAGAATTTAATATTGCCGATCTGGTGCTGTTTCAGAAGTGGCTGCTTGCTGTTCCTGATATGGAATTTGCAGATTGGAAAGCAGGGGACTTGTGTGAGGATGATAGGCTTGATGTGTTTGATTTTTGCATGATGAAACAAGCGTTGATTCAAAAAATGACGCATAATCCCTTGGATTCGCTGATTGGCATGGATTATGAAGATGCTGTTCGGAATGCTTATATTTCAAAATCGGAGTATAATTATCAGATTGCAGGAAACTTGAAAAGTACAATTGAGGACAAAATGGGTCGTCCTCTGGATTATTCAATAGATCGGTTTTATCTCGTGAATAATCAAAAACTCGGTTTGAACAGCGATACCAAATATCTTTATAATGCTACTGAAATGGACGTTTATGTTGTCAATGAAGAGACAAAAATGAATTTTGCGACATGGTACTGGAAAGGAACAAAAGCCTCTTTATACGGAATTGATGACGATGAAGAAAAGCAGAATGAATTTTTAGATGCAATGGAATTTTACGATATTACTGAAATTTACTATTCTATTGGCGCAAATAAACTGATAAAAAGTAAGGATATGATGGAAACCTTTGTAAAAAACGCTTATGCAAGGAACATGAAAGTGTATCTGCTGACCGGTGAAAATACGTGGTTATATGAGGATAGCTACCAGACGGCGATTTATAATATTTTCGACAAAGTTGATGAGTATAACAGTCTGGTTGATTATGATGCAAGATTAGCTGGAGTTTCTTATGATGTTGAGGTGTGGACAAATTCGGAGTTTAACTGGAAAAATAACAATGAAGCGAGATACCAACAAGTGAAATTTATCGAAACTGCACAGCAATATGCGGAGTCTAAAAATTTGTCAGTATCCTATTGTCTTCCGTTCTGGATTGTCCAGTATGATTATACAGACGACGAGGGAATCACAAGAAACGTTTATGATTCTATCACGCAGATTGCATATGATACGATACTCATGGTGTATCGAGACAGTGCAGATGCAGTCGAGAAATTGGTGACAGGAGTGCAGAACAATGCGGAAAATTCTGTTTTCTACTACATAGAAAAGAATGACTGCAATTTGGAAATCGCCGTGTAGGCGAACGAAAGCAGCGAGGGGGACTATGTTACATTCTACGAGGAAGAAAAAGAAAATCCCGGCTATGTTAATACGGCGATTACTACTATAAAGTCCGACCTGGAAGCCTATAAATACCACACAACCTTTGCAATTCATCATGCAATCGCTTTGTATGAGTACATAAAGAATGGAGAAACATTATGACTGTGGAAAAGGGCAGACCTGCCGATATAAGCGGCAGATTGGGGAAAGAGATAAAGACAAGTGACGTTTTTGGCAAACTTACAAAGGCGTTGAAACATGAATATACTATCGTAANACTGACAGGAGGCTAAGATGGACTACAAAATATATTACACTAAAATCAGNTNTATGNATGATAATGAAAAGGAAGTTGCTAACATCACATTTCCTGAAATATCCCCAAACGTCTATAATATTCAAAAAACATTTGTAGATGACAGCCTGCGTGGGCAGGGAGTTGCAGGAAAGCTGGTGCAAATGGCAATCAGTGAAATCAACAAGCGTGGCGGTGAGATTACAGCAAGCTGTTCCTATGCGAAACAGTGGATTGAAAAACACGGAATCCGTCCGTTTATCATCTGCCATATGGTGACTTCGATTGACAGCAAGGTTACTGGTGATTTTCTTAATTCTGCAAAGGCTTTGGAAGTCAGTGAAAACTATTATGAGATTAATCGGCAGTTGAAAGGTGATGCATTTGTCTGTGGCAGAGTGACTATGGAGTCGAGCTTTACAAATGGGTTTCAGCCTGATTTGACGGCTTTCAAAAATGCTGAAATTCCATGTGAAGATTTTATTGCTCAGAAGCATAATTATTATGCTATTTCATTTGACCGTCATGGCAAAGTTGGTTGGAAGGACAGCAGGATTCATGATTCTGACCCAGGTTATGATGACTGTCATATTATTGAGGTTTTATGTGAAAATACTTCAAAAGAAGTGCTTGCTTATTACCGTAGTATAGGAGTTTCCTATATTTTTGCGGGCAAAGATGATATTGATTTGAATGTTGCCTTGAATAAGCTTTACAGTATTTTCGGAATCAAAAAGCTGTTGCTTGAGGGTGGAAGTATCATCAATGGTGCTTTTGAACGAGAGAATCTGATGGACGAACTGAGCCTTGTTGTTGCTCCGATTGTTGCCGGTGAAAACAGTAAACCGATTTTTGAAAAGAGTGCTATGCAGGAGTTCTCCTTATCAGATGTAAAAATTCAGTCAAATGGAGCTATTTGGTTGAGATATAGAAGGTAAAGCTAAACCGCTTGTAGAAGAAATATAATCTTCACAAGCGGTTTTTTGATGGACATTTTCGGTATATGAGGCTTGAAACAGACTTTATATCTGGTGATTTTATATCTTGATTTTGACCTAAAAGTATCCGCTCAATAATATAGCGAGCAGTTTAAAAAGGTATAAGAAACTCCATAAACAAGATTAAAAAAGCCACAGTTTAGATTAGACTGTAACTTCTTTCATTTCGTCTATAGAGTCCGTTGGTACTTCTTTGACTGGTCATTGAGTTATTGAGCGGATACGACTTTTCTTTGATTTTGTGGTATAATTTAAATATCAGAAATGAACGGAAAGAGGCACTTTTGCGATGTCTGTAAATATGAAAATCTTACGTCTTCACATATTTATTCTGGTTTGCTGTGAGAATAAATTTCAGAATCAATGTGCATAAACAGACAGAGCTATATATTTCCGTGCNTTCTCACAAANTCAGCATATTNTGANNCNACNTGCNGTGGTAGTCNCAGAACTTTTTTGATGTAAAACGATTCTTATATCAAGGAAAAAAACGAACTGTTTTAAGTTTACAAAAAGCTGATTTTGTGGTAGTATAGAAAAAGAAAGGGGCGTTTTGTCATGAATGAATATGAAGAATTACAGCACTGGCTTGATGAAGAAGCGGAGAACGATATTTCAACGGAAGAAATTTTACAGGATTATGGATTGACAATGGAAAATGCTTCGGAGCAGGCGGATGTGTACAGGGAAAAATTTTTTGCATTACTGCGGAAATATGGGATTTGCAGTGATAATATAAGTGTTATGATTGCAGAACTGGACAGACTGATTTATAAAAATCAGAATGAAGATTTGCTGTTTATTTATACGGCGTTGGCAACGGAAAAAGGTTTATTATTCGGAAACATGGAAGACGAAGAACAGAAAATATTGTGTTGGCTGGAGCAGTCCGGCAATGCAGAAAAATTTTCTAAAGCAATAAGAATGGAAAAGACCTATAAAAAACGTTTGGAAAGTTTATCCGGATTTTCTGAAATTTCAGAAGCAGAAAAAACAGATTCCGAAGAACAGGTGTTATTGTATCAGATGGCTTTACAGCATGATTTTCTGTATAAAGGTAGAAAAAGTAATTTCTTTCTTGAAAATATCGGCGAACTTGTTAGAAAAGTCAACTCCTGTCCGGAACTGAAAGCTATAAAACCTTATGTATACAGTGCGGTATTCAGCAGAAAACATAAGCTGATGACAGACCGGAAAAATTATAGTCCGAATTTTGCGAATATCTTTGAAAGAACGGACTACAAAATAAAAACAGATAACGGCAAGAATTTTGATACTTATCAGTCATATCTTGAATTATATGACCAGCTCCGGCGACATTATCAGGACGAATCCGATATTGATTTTTCTGATTACTGCTTTGCACATCTGAGTAATCTAAATGAATGGTATTATGAGAACTGCGAGCCGAATGAAGAAATTCCCATGACGCTTGAACGTATGGCAACACAACTTATTACCAGAATATCTCTGAAAACTCCCAAAGACATAGCGAAAAAACAGCCTGTGCTGGAAATTGCATATCAGAATATTTTATTGAATGAAACAGACTGGCTTGATATGATATGGGAAATCCAGAAAGGAGCGGATATTTCGGAATATTGTGAAAAACTGTATCAGTCGGCAGGCGGTGCGAGAATGTGCAAAGATAAGAAAATTGCCTTACAGTATGCAGAACTATATTTATGTATTTTTATGGAGGACATCAATCGCAGAATCCTGACGANTGATTTCAGGTATTTTCTGTAAAATAGTTCCGAAAAAAATAAAATCCGGTAACTGTTTGGGGTATTCTTTTTTCCGGTAATATGNTATGATAAACTTGTAAGAGGACAACTTACAANTCATTTTACGGAGGAAAAGAATATGCTTTTAGTTCTTTTATATGCTTTTTTANGNTACAAAAGTATTGGTTATCTGAAGTATCATNTGATGCACCTTGAAGCTGTCNATACATTTAACGCTTTCAATTACTTCATNAAAACNTTAATTGCAGGTTTGTTTTTCGNNTGGCTTACAGTTCCGGTNATGGCGATTCANTGGCTGTTGATAGGCAGAAAAGAATGAATTTCATGAAAATGCTTGGAAATGAACTGAATAATCTGCTTGACTTAAAACATAATTTCAGCATTGATGAACTGATTTACAGCTATTACAGCGGTGAACTTGCTGTTTTTCTGAACAGTATCGGAGAATATGAAAAGGCAGAAAAACTTGATGATATTCCGCACAACGGCTACTTGTTAACGCGACTGTATGAATTATTTGGATTGAATCCAGAAACTTCGGAGGAAGATATAATAAATATATACTAAAAAGTGCTATATATAAATATCCTTTGTATATTGAACTTGTTAACTGGACATCATAAGATAATACTAAAAGATACTGGAGGTATTATCTTATGGAAAACAAAGTCGGCGAAAGAATCCGTTATCATCGTTTACAGCGTGGAATGAGTCAGGAAAGACTTGCTTTGTTGGCAGGTATCAATCCGGCGTTTCTCGGACATTTGGAGCGTGGTTTGAAAAGTCCCACGATGACAACGCTTGATAAGATTATTGAGGCTCTGGGGCTGAGTTACAGCGAGTTTTTTAATGATACTATACGTCACGAAGATACAGAAAGCAGAAAGTTTTATATGGATATGATTATGAACTGTGCTAAACGTCTGCCTGATGACAAGCTAAAGACAGTCGCTGACATTATGCTGAAGCTGATTGACCTGACAGAATAACAAATAAATTTTGTCTGACCATATTTGGTCAGATTAAATTTTTTGAAAAATAATACTAAAAAGTATTGACATATAATATTTTTTATGATATAATAGCTGATATGAAGTATTTTTTAGTTTGAGATGAAAACTGAGTTGATTTTGTAGGAGTGCTTTAATATGGTTTGTAAAAATTGTGGTAGTGAATTGCCAGACAGTGCGAAATTTTGTAGTAAATGTGGCTCATCTCAGAAGCCTTCAGATACAGCGTCTAAGCAGCTGAATGATTATTTGGAAGTGTTAAAGCACATTAAAGATTCCAATAATAATAGCTCCTCTGTTGATTCAAAAAAAGTAAAAGAAGTGGAAGAAAAAGTATGCACTACTATTGGTGGTATTATTCTTCTTCTTTATATAATAAGTGTTGGACTTTCTTTGAAAAGTGTTATTATTGGGAGTATTATAGGCTCTATTATTGGGTGGCCTATTTCAAAAGTGACTGGCTTTTTGTATAAAATTATTTCCTGTTCCGGAAATTTTGTAAAGGAAGCCAGTGCAGAATACTGGGAACAGAACCCTGTTTACATAAAAGTCAACCAGTTGCAGGAAACGGCTTGTCAGAAATATATGCATATGANCATTGCAGACTTTGAGGCANAAAAAATTAATNCAGGNTTTGGANAAAACAGAAGAANNAATGATTTATTGAANCTTTCNGAGCAGAAGNCNACTACTNCATTGGAACAATTGATAGATATTTATTATTCTGGCTTGTTTAGACAAATTATCATTGAACGTATTTTTGCTCTTAGTGATGAACTTACAAAACTCAAGCGTAGTCATGAAACTGAAAATAATAAGTATCCTGCCAAAACAATGAATCTTTTGTATTGTTGTGAAGATTCTCTTGAAANACTTATTGATGATGCAGATGATATGTCTGATTTGGAGCTTTTAGAACGTTTATCAGAAGTCCGTGATATATTTAATGCACTCCGTAAAGAATTTGAAACAATTAAGAATAAGGAAAAGCTCGAAGCAGAGCGTCTTAAAAAAGAAGAGGAACAACGTCGTAAAGAGGAAGAAGAACGACGTAAAAAGGAAGAAGAGCAAAGAAAAAAGGATTTTCCGCCTGCTTGCTACACAGATGTAAATTCTGCTGAACAGGCGTTATATGAACTTCGCTTTTGTCATAATGAAAAATTGCAATCTATTCATGATGAAGCATATGACCTTGTATGGGAATTTTTTAGATATCCTTCAGAATATGGAAATGAAAAAAATAGTAAAATCATCAAGGCAGAGAAAAAATTGCTTTCTGTTGTCAATCATACAATAGATGCAATTCGGTATGATGATGATAGCTTGATTGAAAAACTTTCAGCAGAACGTGCAGAATATAAAAGATTATTTGAAGAGGCAAAACACTATTCAAAAGATTTAGATGTTTCTTCAGAAATTGCGAGTAATTTTCTTAAGTATGGATTAGCAAGTGTAGGCAGAAAAATTCTGTGCAAATGTGGGGACTGCGCATATTATAGACAAGGATGTTGTTGTGTAACAGGGAAAAGGGTTAGTAAAAGTGGTGGCTCTTGCTCCAGATTCGAATATAATGGGTNACTCACATTGTANAATATTTTATGAGAAGAGGTGGNAATNATGGGNAAAACCTGTGGCGATTGCATATATTGCGGTACGAGTGGCNGTTNGNGATGGCAGNATGNGGAGCATTGNAACAAACAGANTATTGACGTNGNATATGATAAACCNNCGTGTGGNTATTTTAAGGAAGATTCTGACGGCTGTTGTTATNATTGCACTTACTTCAAANNNNGATNGGCAGGCGGTANATGCACCTATCATNACAANAGNANTTCAAATNCAAGCAGTTATGTATGCTCCAGTTTTGTGGAAGATTAAGAAAATAAAGGAGGTTTTTTATTATGGCAGAAGGCAGAGAATGTTGGGACTGTTTTTACTATGACCCAATGGGAAGTGTCAGAAGGTGCAGAAAAACAGGCAGAAGTACAGAAGGTGACAGCACTTGTAGTAACTTTGTTCCGGAAGACGGAGCAGGTGTTCATGCTTGCTATGAGTGCGAGTACTTTGGTTTTTACAAAAGTGGAACCATTTTTGCAAAAGATAATTACTGTGAAAGAAAAAAGAAAGTTGTTGACCCGAATGGTCTTGCCTGCTCATCTTTTGTAGAGGGGTGATTGATAATGGGTCTTTTTGACAAGGCAAAGGATAACTACGAAAAGCGTCAGAAGATTGCAGAATGGAATTATCAGGCTCGTGAGTATGTCAGCGAAGGTCAGCGTGCTTATGAGGAAGCTTATGGCAATCTTGCCTATGCGTGTATGAAAGTTGAAAACAAAATGCAGGATTTTGTACGCTGGAAACAGAAAGTTTTAGATGAAATAAACCGTATTCTTAAAACTCTTGATTCTCAGCACAGTGATTTGAAGCTGTCATTAAAAGTGGATTTTATCAATCTGGAAACTTGTGCTGTTACACAGAGTGAACAGCTTGACTGTGTAGACCGTGCGCTTGCTACATGGGTATTGCCTTCGGTTTCAGATTTGTTTCATAATATTTCGTCAGAAGAATATTATGAAGCCAAACAGAATATGCAGCAGNCTAAAATGTANAAAGCACAGATGAAAGNAAAGCGTGACGNATTAANANAGGNAAAGTACGNNGTACAGGAAATTCCAAATTTCATAAGTGATGAAAAAAATCAGATTGAACAGCTTATGGACAAGTTCCGTAAAACTGCTGAAAATATAAGTCAGAGCAATACGGAAGAACGTGTAAGTAGTTTACAGCAGATTGCAAAGCTGATTGCTGATTCTCTTTCTACAAAGTTCATTGATAATCAGTATCAGGTTACAGAACAGTATACAGATATTCACAGGCAGATTGCTATGACAAATCAGTCATTGGAAAATGCTGTCTGGCTGATTGGGTGACGTTATGAATTTTCAGTTAATTCAGCAGAATATTGTTTCCAGTGGTAAAAGCGTTCTGGAAAGTGTTGAAAATATTCTCATTTGTGAGGCTTACTGTGTACAGGCAGAATTATATCGGAACTATCTGAGACAAAACAGAGAATTAGCAGATTTATATCTTGATATGTTCAGAAATATGAATGACAAGATATTTCAGCAGGCTATGCAGATTCTTGATTTGGCAATTCAGGAAGCCAATGTTCCACTTGCAGAATGTGCTATTCAAACCGTCAACACTATGAAAGATACATATCCACAATTCTATAAATCCTATGTTAAACAACTATTCGGAAAATAAGGTGAAAGATTATGGAAAAGGAATATATTGATGTATCATATACAGAGTGTGAAGATAC
This sequence comes from Clostridia bacterium, assembly GCA_009177225.1. Classification (GTDB taxonomy): domain Bacteria; phylum Bacillota; class Clostridia; order Oscillospirales; family Ruminococcaceae; genus Ruminococcus. Next base: position 7,977 of record WFLZ01000201.1, on the reverse strand, counting down.
ACCACAGAATAAGAATAGTGATATTACAATTTGTGCAGACCCTGCATCAGCAGCTATTTCGGGTATTTTCGGTGCTGTAAATAACATCACAAATTCTATAAAAGAATATAATATTTGCAAACAGCAGGAAGAAACAAAACGTGCTGAAATTAAAGCTCGTCTGAAAATCGGACTTGCAGAAATCCAAGCCAAAAAAGAAATTCTTCTGACGCAGATGAATCAGGAACATGAACTAAAAATACTACACATTCAGAATTATTATACTATTATGATGCGTGATTTAGATGTTGCTTTGGATGCAACCAAAGCTGCAATTGAAATTGCCAGAGAAACAAAAGATTTATCCGGATTGATTGACATTATGAAAGCACAGACAGAAATGTCGCAGATACGTTCACGGTTTCTTCTTGAACAGATGGACAGAACTATTTCACAGAATAATATATCCGAAAGAATTGCATTCAATCAGACTAAAGGATATTTGGAATAAGTTCAGAAATAATGTATTTGTATAATTTAATGAAAAATAAAACGTTTCTCCGAATATGCACACTGCGGTTGCGTATTCGGGGAATTTTTTATTGTTTTCAGACTTGATATGTTCGTTTAATTTTGGTAAAATAAGTATTATCATGTGACAATTTAATTGATATAATTATCGTATTGCAGAATTAACAAAAAATAGCAGTTAAATTTGGTTAATCCTACAAAATATATTTACTTTAAAAATTTATGAAAGAAAATCCCATTTTTTCGACATTTATATATAATATGACATTTCAACTTCTTATTACAAAAGGAGCATAACAATGTTTGATGAAATAGTAAACAGATATTATACAGTAATTTTGAATTACTGCAAATATAAGCTCGGCGGCAATATGACAGCAGCAGAGGACGTTACACAAGAGGTTTTCTTTATTCTTTACCGCAAGCGTAACCGTCTGAAAATGGGCGAGAATATCAAGCTGTGGCTTTACCGTACAGCGGACAATGAAATCAAGGTATACATACGGAAAAATCCGTCCTTTCTTCCAATGGAGGATTACGAGGAAATAGAAGCGGAGAGCAATTTTCCCGAAATAACCGACAGTGCATTTGACTGTCTGACTGTGGACGAACTTGAATTACTAATCGATTATTACAGCGGAGAACGTGAAGAAGTGGCAAATAAAAACGCTCTTAACATGAACAGCCTGTATATTCGTGTCCACAGGATAAAGAAAAAACTTGAAAAATATGCCGTCAAAACAAACAAAATCGCAAAGTGATTTTTGTGAAAGTATACAAAAATAACTTTTTTTGAAAATCCTTGAAAGAAATCGGGTATTTTCAGACATTTATTAAACAAAGGAGCAAAAAGCCATGAAAGACCTTGCAGATAAAATAAACGTCGACAAGGAGTTTACTGTGGAAGCGTACAGCTATATCAAGACCGAGCTTGACAGGGAAACGTCAAAGCCGCTTCGCAAACGTGATTTTGACCACATAGAACAGCTTACATCACAGCTTTCCGAGCTGTCTGGAGATGATTATACTCCGCACAATACAGACAGGCTCTACGAGCGGATAAGGAGATATGATAGGGCAGCGAAAAAGCCTGTGAATATATTCAAGAGGTTTATTCCGGCACTGTGTTGTTTCGTACTCATCTTTACGGCTAACTGTTTGTCCGTGGCGGCTCGGGATATGAATATTGTATCGGCTTTGATAGAATTTACCAAAGGCGGTTTTGCCGTTGACTTTGGCAAGCCGAAAGAAGAAATTTATCTGCCCACATCAGAGGACGACCCTTACGGTTTCATTGCCAAACTTGCCGAATATGATATTGAGTTTGAAACGCCCCATTATATTCCGGAGGGGTTTGTGCTGACAGAAGTTAGCACAAACATTAATGAGGATGTGGGAAATACTGTTATGTTTATATTTTGGAACGGTACACAAAACTTTAGTTTATGCTTCTCAAAATATCATAATGAAATTCCGAAAATAGGTATTCCAAGTGACCATTTTAATATTTCCGAAACGGAAGTGAATGGTTCTTCGGCAATAGTTTCAAAGGAAGATAACCAATATACCATAATGTATTTAAAAGGTAAAACAGAATTTTTTATGTTTTCTGTTGATGTACCTTATGACGAATGTGAAAAAATAGTAGCTTCAATAAAATGACAGGAGGAAATTAAAAGTGAATAAAAAAGCATTAGCATTATGTGTTGCGAGTGTACTAACATACAGTGTTCCTATAATGCCTGTAAAGGCAGCTTCCAATGTTTACACAAGCATATCAGACAGCAATCAAGTACGAACAGCAGGATTGATTAGCCGTTATTATATAACAATATCTGCTTCTACTTCATCAAAAAAAATATATATCAGCGGAACGACACAGAGTAATGATATAATGAAATCAATTGGCTACAAGGATATTTCCATAGAACATAGTTCCGATGGTGTCCATTGGGACGAGGAAAAGCCTAATGATGATTTGCTGAAATCAGACAGCAGCAGTTACTATCTCAATAACTATGCTGTGTCGGTAAAAGGCGGTTACTATTACCGTGTAAGTTTGACACATTACGCTAAGGAAAGCGGTTGGTTCGGCAGCTCTCAGAGCGTGGAGAACACTTCTAACAGCGTATGGGTAAATTCGTGAATTCGATATTAAAGATANATCAAAGTTTNCNGAATGAGTTNCGCCTCACGATTANGAATGAAGATAATTGTATATTATATTGATTNNCAATTTNTATAACAANCCTATTCAGGNTTAATCTGCAATTTTTCATTCAGANCTTGTTTACATAGAAATCAACGANCGTTTTTAAGTTGATTTTGCCAACTANTNTATTGAANCNTCTGNCATGTGTCAATATACCTGANGATTTTTNCTTCATATTGTCAANATTATGCTCAAAAATCCACAANCTGTTTATATATGAACAGTTTCTCAGAATGACAACAATTAACGGCAATTACACAAATATTGTAAAAGCACTTGCTATTTGGAATAAGGTGATTTATAATTGATATAAACTATGGCATTACCATTTTGGTAAATGTCAAATATATGCATGGAGGCAAATAGATGTTGTATATTGACAATTTCTACAAATATATACGTAATATAGTATTCCCTGATAATACAAACATAAAACTAAGTAGAAGTGAACAGGAGCATTTACATACCAATTTGATTAAATACATAAAATTATTTCCTCACTTTCCAGATATTAATCTTATTACTGATTTATCCTGTGAGAATTACGAGCGAAAAAAATGTAATGCTAAACTTGTCTTTTTGCCCTTTGAAAATAATATTGATCGTTATCCAATATTTTTTTTATATGATAATGAGAATATCTGTTTTGACAACGATAGCAGACGATTGATTAGAAAGATTTTGGAATCGTTAGATAATATACACGTTCTCGTTCTTGGATACTATAATAATAAATATTATATTAGGGGTATCGTTAGCGAATCTGATGTAAACGATTTATTTACTGATTATTATTTCATTGAAATATCTGGTTATTTAAACTGGTCAGCAAGATGTAAGAATTTCAACTTATTTGATTATTATAAAGTCGCATTCTGTGAGTTTAATCATCGTTCAAGTGATTCGGACAAGATGATCGACAAAGTGTTACATTCTTTTGATTATTCGCCTTTAGAAAGCAACATGGTTGAATTTAAAAACATTCTCCATCACGTTGTTGATCAGAACCATGGAACGTCTTTTGTGATTTTTAATTCAGATGATGATGCTAAGAATGAAGCAAATCGGTTATGTAAAGCAGGGCGTGGATTTAAGGGCAAGAATATACTGCCATGCAACAAGTTGATCGAATGTCTTCCACAGTTTGCAAAGGTTGATGGTGGACTCATTTTAGATATTAATCTGAATTGTTACGCATATGGTTGTATTTATGATGGTTATATTGATGAATCGTGTGAAGGTTCGCTGGCTAGAGGATCGCGTTATAATTCCACTAAGCTATACGTTAACTCTTTAAATAAAAAAAATCCATCTACTTGCTTAGGAGTAGTTTTCTCCGATGACGGAGATTTAGAATGTGTTAAATAATCATTATCTACGACCTAAGCAAAATAAAGTTAATTTTTTTACACTATGCTGTTTTTATCTTGATTTTGAAAAAGTCACATATTCTGAAATTCATATGATAAAATCATATGCCACTATGTTGTGGACAGTAGTTATATAATTACTGGATATAGTTAAAATGTACAAAAGTTACAATATATTTCGGGGATATTTTCGTTAAAAATTACAATTGATTTTTAATAAGCTATTGGTGTATACTTATGATAAGATGGTATGTATAGATGTACCTCTTTATAAAATAACAGCGTTTGCTTGTTAAGCAGTGCTGAAAAAGGAGAAATTTTTAGAAATGTTGCGATTAAAAGTAATATCATCCGAACGTAAATTGGAGTTTCCAGTTTATCGGTTGACCGAAAGGAAAGCCAGGCAAAAATCCTGCTTTATCGATAGTAACCGAATCGATACTGTTAAGTCTGTGAAAACGGTTGAAACGAAAAAACAAAATGGACTAACACCNATTACAAAAAANGATAAAGATNAATCGCTAATTTTTAAGCNAAGNGCGCAAACAAGTGTTCTTNGCTTAAAAAATTAATATTAAGTTTACAGAGGTAANACAANNAAAAATTTTCTGCTAATGNTTTTAGGAAAAGGTGCAAACGAATCCATTGATGATTCTGTTGTGGGCGTATTCAAGTCGGAGTGCTATTACGATTGGATTAAATTGAAAGTGATCAGTAAGTCTGAAAATTCATTGGATAATCATCCAGAAGACCTGCTTGTTACAAGCTATAATGAAGAGATAAAATCAAGGCAAAAAACGATAGACAATGGTTTACATATCCAACAAGGTATTATCGCTCTACCTGCCGATGATGGAGAGAAAGAAAGTTCTTATAATGATTTTCTAAATGAGATTAACAATACAAGTGTTGTATTTATTTCATTTATAAATGTTCCTTCCTGGTCACAAAGTGAAAGAGAAGAAATAGTTTCATCTGCGGCATTGGATAAGTGTGCAAGTGTAAACGAAGTGGTAAAGATGAAAATATTGGAAATCATTGATAAGTCAAGCATGAGACTGTTTCATACTTTCGACCATAACGACTTTGTAATGATTTGTAACGGTAAAAAAACGGAGTTAAAAGATTATCTGAAAACACTTGAAAAGATAAGATTCATTCTTTTGATAGATAAACATTTTGCTGTTCATGATATCACTACTATTTATGGATATAAANGTAAGGACATTGACAAATCAAACGCAACAGACAACATTAATGCTCTTGTCAGTGTTAGTGGANAGGATATTGTCGCATCCAATGTTTCGAGCTCGTTCAGAATGGAAACCATTGGGAGATATGATCATTTGTCTGGATACAAAGGCATTACATGGCATCAATTGTCAGAAATGAGCAAACGACTCCACGGAAATGATGTTATCACCTCACGTGTTCATATTGGCTGTGAGCCGTCAGGTGATTTTACTGCGAAAGAATGCGAAACCAAATTTCCTGAACAAAAGATATCTACTTTATACTGTAAATTTGAAGATATCTATAAAAAAGAAATCCGTTCTATAGATTTCAGCAAATTAGTTGAAATTTATGGTGGAGACACAGACTATGTTGATTCGATAAAGCTGATGCTTAACGAAATCGGACTTGCTATAAGTACAACATTAAAAAGAGGATTTTCAAAATACAATAGCGTATGTTATATTGAGCCGTATATGTATTTTGTAAGGTATATAAAAGAAAAGATAATTGGTAGGTTTTGCGACAACTCGAAAAATAACTCCACCAAGAAAGCTAATATTGCCAAGGATTTGGCTGAAGATCTGGTAGATATATCAAATTCTTTTTATAAGAGCATTTTGACATTAGATTCAAGTATTATGCACAGCGAACGAAGATTCATCATGTCAGATCCCTATCAGTTAATGCTTTTTGACGTTCCACCAAAGCTAATAGCATATTATACTTCTATTGCGAATGNGATGGNTAAGGCACNAAATGNACANTNANACAACNAGTATGTATNCNTCATCACNCCCGATATNAAAAAAGATATATATNTTGAGTCTATCACAGANAATTGCGATATTGATAATNANTTAAATATACTTGTTATTCATATAAACGAAAGAAGCATATATAATGTAACTGATACGACTCGAATTCTTGCCCATGAGATTGCACATCATGTTGGTCAAGATAACGATCTCAGAAAAACAAGAGCTTTCCATTTTATAAAATGCTATATAGCACTATTAATAAAAAGATGCCTTGATTCTGACCTCTTTTCGAACCAGGACGGTGTTGATAATATAGCTTCAATTATAGAAAAATTTTCTGATAAAGTTTTTGAATTGATAAAAGAATCTGATTTTTTTAATAATATAAACAACTACTATTATATGGATAAATTACAGGAAAATTTCCATTCATTTCTGCTAAATAAATTAGCTAATTTTGGTGAAATAGAAATAAACAAAATCTTATATGACGTATTCTCAAAGTGTTTTGACAGCGAAATTATTACGAGCTATGTTATGAAATTTGACCAATTCTTTGTTGATATTGATAATGTCAATTTATCGAACGATACCATTTTGAAGGAATTTGTATACAAACTAATATGTGAAGACGTGTACCACAATCTGCAAAAGTATTTTAGTAACTTAGATCAGGTAACTGAAGATATAAAGTGTATACGATTTATATTTAAAGAGGGATATGCTGATATGCAGATGATATTGCTCACCGAAAATCCTAATTTGTGCATTAATGAGATTATTGAAAACTACTCTCAACTATTTGAGCGCGTGAAGGACAAAACTGATGAAATGATGCGTCAATGTTCAGTCATTAATGCGTTTTTGAAAGAAGAGAACAGATGTTATGATATTATTGCAGATTTGGATTTGATAAAAGAAGATAGTACTCTTGGTCGGGCTTATTTTGTATATATCTGTAAACAAATTACACTATACTTTTTAAAAGTCAAAGAAAAGATTCATAATTATAAATCATTTGATTATTCTAAAACTTCACTATTTAAAACTAATGAAATTAGTGAGATTATACGGCAGGTTGACAATACTATCGAATCTTATGTCGAGAGTATCCTGTAAAGATACATTGTTAGAATTTGAACCCTAAAGATTTGAATAATNGTAGAGNTTTCTTTATATTTTCTTATCTCATNCAATTNCATANTTCACTAATTAGNATTTCAAANTAGACACTAAAATCAAAATCGCTCAAAATAAGAAACGGAAAGGATGGATTTCGAACCATATGCAATGTTCGATTTAAAATGTCAGAAATACCAATTATAGTCAATTTACTTTACAAAGGAACAGAAAAGTGATATAATAAAAATATAAGTAAAAGTAAAGATTTAAGGGAAACAGCAGTAGCATATCAAAAAGAAGGACATACATATGAAGAAACAGGCAAAGTGTTCGGAGTAGTAAAAAGCACGGTACACAGATGGGTAAAACAATATGAAGAAACAGGTGATTTATCAAACAAACCCTTTAACAGGAGTTTTAAAAAAATAGACCCGGAAAAGCTGAAAGCATATGTAGCGGAACATCCTGATGATACACAGGAAGAGATATCGGTTTGTTGCCCGTAGGCAGTAAGCAAAGCCTTGAAAAGAAATGGAATCACACGAAAAAAAAGACATTATGTTATAAAGAACAAAATCCTGAAAAAGTAAAGGAATATAAGGAAAAAATAAAAGATATTCCGAAAGAAAAAATAGCATATTTCGACGAAACAGGTATAGATTCATGTATTGACCGTGAGTATGGATATGCACCCCGTGGGCAGAAAGTTTATGATAAAATACCGAGAAGAAAATTCCAGAGAACCAATATAGTTGCTGCAAAACTTGGA
>WFLZ01000015.1 GCA_009177225.1 Clostridia bacterium | reverse complement strand
TTTACCGTTAGCAATAAAAACACAAAAATTGATGACGGTAGAAAGATTTATCATTCTTGCTGAGGCGTGTCTTACATGTAACACTTATGATGACCTTGATAAAATACAATGTCCGGTTCTTGTTCTTGGCGGAGGAAGGGACAAAGTTGTTACAGGAGAAGCCTCCAAAGAGATTGCTGAAAAACTGAATTGTGAGTATTACATATACAGTGAACTAAGCCATGAAGCGTACAATGAGGCAAAGGACTTTAATCAAAGAATATATGAGTTCTTTGCTAAGGGATAAAAACTGATTTATGTAAATAAACAAAAAATTAAAATTAGCCCGAAAGCAGTTGAAAAACTACTTTCGGGCATTACTTCTATATGAGTATCGCTCTTATAAAGCAGTACTTTTTTATTAGTGATAATGTCAATATATGTAAAAACGTTTATTTGCTTACAGTCACCTTTATTTCTGCCCTGACATCAGGATTATTTACACTTATTACTGTTACCGTACAAGTTCCGGCTGAAATTCCGGTTATATACCCCTCACTGTCAACCTTTGCAATATTTTCATCTGAACTTATCCATATTTCCCTCTTGTCAGAAACAATTTCAGGCAACATTGTCACATAGGAAATATCACCTTTTCCGACTGCAACGTTAATTTCGGTCTTACTGAGTTTTATTTCACTTATTTTATCCATGCCACTGACTGTGACTTTTATTTCTGCCTTTACTGACGGATTGTCAACACTTNTNACNGTNACNGTACAAGTTCCGGCTGAAANTCCGGTTATATACCCCTCACTGTCAACCTTTGCAATATTTTCATCTGAACTTATCCATATTTCCCTCTTATCAGAAACGTTTTCAGGCAACATTGTAACATATGAAATATCACCTTTTCCGACCGCAACGTTAATTTCGGTCTTGCTGAGTTTTATTTCACTTATTTTATCCGTGCCACTGACTGTTACTTTTATTTCTGCCCTAACATCAGGATTATTTGCACTTATGACCGTTACTGTACAAGTTCCGGCTGAAACTCCGGTTACATATCCATATTTGTCCACTGTTGCAATCTTTTCATCGGAACTTGTCCATATTTCGTCTTTATTGGAAACCGTTTCCGGAAGCATTGTCACATATGAAATATCGCTTTTTCCGACTGCAACATTAATTTCGGTCTTACTGAGTTTTATTTCACTTATTTTATTCGTGCCACTGACTGTGACTTTTATTTCTGCCTTTACTGACGGATTGTCAATGCTTGTAACCGTCACGGTACAAGTTCCGGCTGAAACTCCGGTTACATATCCGTATTTGTCCACTGTTGCAATCTTTTCATCGGAACTTGTCCATATTTCGTCTTTATTGGAAACCGTTTCCGGAAGCATTGTCACATACGAAATATCCTTTTCACTGATGGATATATTCATACTATACTTTGTAAGCCTTATTTCTGATATTCTTGTCTCACTGCTTACAGTAGTAGTTGCAGTAGTTGTTGTGACTGTAGAAACAGTGGTCTGTGCAGAAGCAGATGTAGTTGTTGTTGTAGTATCAGTATTAGTTGTTGTATTAGTATCAGTTGTTGTAACATTAGTAGTAGTTATTGTTGTATTAGTAGTAGTTGTCGTTGTTGTATGAGGATTTCTGTTTTCCACCCACTTCTCAAAATCAAGGTTTCCGCCTGCTGAAGCATAAGCATAATAAGAAAGTATGTATGCTGAGTCAACCGTATCAACAAGATTATTCTTATCAACATCAGCAATCTTTTTCTGTGCTTCAGTAAATTTTCCCTCTCCTAAAGCTGAAAGACGTGCATATTCAATAAGTATGGCGGCTGCGTCTACCGTATCAACAAGACCATCATTGTTGACATCGCCTAATTTCTGAACGGCTGATGTATCTGTAGCAGATACATTAATTTTTGTATTGTCACTTAAAACGGTCAGAGTGCCTAAACCGACAGCAAGCGACATCACGGCGAATAATTTCTTTTTGTTCATAATAACCCCTTCTGTATTCAATATAAAACAGAACATATTGTCTGTACTGTCCCGACATTATTATATCATAAAAAATGCCATAATAAAAGNTTNTTTCGGGATTNTGACGTATTACATANATTTCATTACAAATATATCACTATATATACACATATGAATAATTATATGCGATTTACAGCAGTTCAGGCTTAAAAAGTTATATTTAATACACTGTTAAATTGTAAATTCAGATATAAAAATACCGCAGTCTGCTGATGACTGCGGTATAATTATATATTACTNTATGTTCCAGATANTNTCTNCATAGTCGGCAATTGTTCTNTCAGANNTGAATTTACCGGCATTGCACATATTAAGCCACTGTTTCTTTGCAAAGGCAAGTCTGTTGTCACTGTAATCGCTGTTGGACTTAAGCTTTGCGTCAACATAGCTTTCGAGGTCACCGAGGAGATAGTAATGGTCGGGAGCGTGCCAGCTTGCACCGTCGAGCAAAGATTTATAGAGTTCACGGAAATCACCGCTTCCGCCGTCCGAAACACTGCCGTCGATGAGTGAAGAAACTACTTTCTTAATCATAGGATTAGACGCAAAAACCTTTCTGCTGTCATATTCCGGAACGATTTCTTCAAGTTCCTCAACCTTTGCACCGAAGATATAATTATTCTCCTCTCCTGCCTCCTGTACGATTTCAATATTAGCACCGTCATAAGTTCCGAGAGTTACCGCACCATTAAGCATAAGTTTCATGTTGCCTGTACCGGAAGCCTCTGTGCCTGCTGTTGAAATCTGTTCGGAAATGTCTGCACCTGCAACAAGCTTTTCAGCATACGAAACATTATAATTCTGTACGAATACAACACTAAGCAGGTCTTTTGTTTCGGGGTCGGAAGAAACAATTCTACCGATTTCGTTTATATACTTGATTATAGCCTTTGCACGCTTATAACCGGGAGCAGATTTTGCACCGAAAATAAACGTTGTCGGAGTGAAGTTCTTTATTGAGCCGTCCTTTATGCCATAGTAAATCCAGAGAATAGAGAACGCATTGAGGAGCTGTCTTTTATATTCGTGAAGTCTCTTTATCTGAATATCAAAAACGGATTCGGGATTTATTTCCACACCGTCATGAGCCTTGATGAAGTCTGCAAGCTGATTTTTCTTTGTCTGCTTGATAGAAACAAATTTATTTAAAATTTCCTCATTATCAGCGTACTTTTCAAGTTCCTTAAGCATATCAAGGTCAACAACCCACTTGTCAGTGCCGAGCAGTTCGGTAATAAGACCTGAAAGTTCCATATTACAGAGTGCGAGCCAACGTCGCTGAGTGATACCGTTTGTCTCATTGCGGAAACGCTCCGGATAGATACTATACCAGTCAGCAAGTACAGTGTCTTTCAGAATCTGCGTATGAATTTCCGCAACGCCGTTAATATGACCTGACGCATAGCAAGCCATGTCAGCCATATGAATAAGGTCTCCCTTGATAATCTTTATACGGTTAATCTTGTCCTTTTCAACGCCGTTTGCATACATTTCCGCAATAAGTTCTTCATTTATCTGTATAATTATTTCGTAAATTCTCGGAAGTACGTCCTCAACAAGACCAAGCCACCATTTTTCAAGAGCCTCCTGCATTACGGTGTGATTTGTATAATTGAATACTTTCTTAGCTATTGCAAGAGNCTTGTCGAATGTATATCCCTCATTANCGACGAGCTGTCGAATAAGTTCGNGAATTGAAATAACAGGNTGAGTATCATTGAGCTGTACAGAAATATNGTCAGCGAGGTTTTCAAGAGTGCCGTAACGTGNNNTGTGCTTTCTGATAATATCGGTAAGTGACGCACTGCTGAAGAAATACTGCTGTTTAAGACGAAGTTTCTTTCCCTCGTTGGTATCGTCATTAGGATAGAGAACACGGGAAATATCTTCTGCATAGATTTTTTCCTTTGAAGCTTCAAGATAATTCTGTCTGTTGAAAGTATCAAAATCAAACTCTTTAACCGGTTCAGCCTGCCACAGACGGAGTGTACCGACATTTTCAGTTTTACAGCCAAAAACAGGCATATCATACGGTACGGCTTTTACAGTCTGTCCGTTAAACTCAATAATAACTGTATCCTCGTCGCACCTTTTTGACCAGCAGTCACCGTACTTTGTCCAGTCGTCAATATCTTCACACTGGAAACCGTCAACTATGGACTGCTTGAAAAGACCGTATTTATAGCGGATTCCGTAGCCGTCAAGCGGAAGCGCAAGAGATGCCGCACTGTCGAGGAAACAAGCCGCAAGTCTGCCAAGACCGCCGTTTCCAAGAGCAGCGTCCTCAATTACTTCGAGGTCTGCGAGAGATATACCGAGTTCGTCAAAAACTTCCTGCACTTTGTCGTATATACCGAGACAAAGCAGGTTATTGTATACAGCACGTCCCACAAGAAACTCCATTGAAAGATATGCGGCACGCCTTTTTGAGAGATGTTCCTCACGGCTTACGTTCCATCTGTCCGAATAGAGTTCCATAACAGTATCACCGAGAGCGTTGTGAACCTGCTGGGGTGTTGCAGACTTAATATCTTTAGGAAGTCTGCTGGTGAATTTTTCAATAAAAATCTTCTTATCCATTTAATTTTCCTCCATTATCTGTTATATAATTTATTCAACTTTTTTATTTTCTTTGCGAGTTCCGGTGTAAAATCGCTTTCATGTGTGCGGAACTGCCAGTTTCCGCCGAGAACAGACGGTGTGTTCATACGTCCGTCTTTTCCGCTGTCAAGAAAGTCCTGTATCTGTGCCGACGCAACCTCTGCGACGCTTGACCATGCCGCACGGATTACAGCGTCCGGAATATCTTTCTTCTTCTTGACATTAAGATACTTTTTGGCAAATTTCAACGACTTCGGAGACATTGACTCAACCCAGCCCACAAGCGTTTCATTGTCGTGAGTACCCGTGTAGGCGAAACAGTTGGTATTTGCGAAATTATGCGGAAGATGTTCATTTTCACCGTTGTCAAAACCAAACTGCAATACTTTCATGCCGGGATATCCGCAGTTATCAAGAAGCTGACGTACTTCGGGGGTAATAAATCCCAAATCTTCGGCAATAATATTAAGTCTGCCGAGTTTTTCCTCTGCCATACGGAAAAGTTCGTAATCAGGACCTTTTTTCCATTCTCCCACGGTAGCGTCCTCACTGCCGTAAGGAATTGTATAATAGCTTTCAAAACCTCTGAAATGGTCTATTCTTACTATATCATAAAGTTCGGAAGCGTTTTTTATACGGTTAATCCACCATACATAACCGGTCTTTTTATGATAAGCCCAGTCATAGAGAGGATTTCCCCAAAGCTGACCAGTCGGCGAAAATTCGTCGGGCGGACAACCTGCAACCGATACCGGTATGTGATTCTTGTCGAACCAGAAAAGCTTGGGTTCTGCCCACGCCTCAACACTGTCCAAAGCACAATAAATCGGGATATCACCGATAATTTCAATACCATTGTCGTTAGCGTATTTTTTCAGTTCTGTCCACTGTCTGCTGAACTCGAACTGAATGAATTTAAAGAAATTGATATCTTTTTTGAGTTCCTTTTTTGCTTCGGAAACTGCTTTTGTCTTGTGCATGGCAATATCGTTTTCCCATTCATACCACGCTTTACCGTTGTTTTTGAATTTCAGTGCCATAAAGAGAGCGTATTCGTCAAGCCATGACTTGTTTTTTTCACAAAATTTTCTGTACGCCGNAAATTTTGACGCTTTGAATCTTGAGAAAGCCACTCTCAGAACGTCAAAACAGTGNTNATATATTATACTGTAATCTACTTTATCGGGAGAAGATTCCCAGTCATATGAAGCAAATTCATGACGTTCAAGAAGTCCGTCAGCTTCAAGTATTTCAAAGTCAATGAAATATGGATTTCCGGCGTTTACCGAAAACGACTGATAGGGAGAATCGCCGTAGCTTGTGGGGGAAAGCGGAAGAATCTGCCAGCACTTTGTTTTGCTTTTTTTAAGAAAGTCAACAAATTCAAAGGCGTGTTTTCCCATTTTGCCTATACCGTACTCCGACGGCAGACTTGAAATATGAATCAATATGCAGCTTTTACGCATTTATAAATCACCTTTCATTTTAATTTTCCTGTTTTTATGAATCTGTATAATTTCGCCATAATCAGTATATAATACCAATAAAAAACGAAACGAGGTTGTTTTAACATGAAGTTTGCACAGCATTTCTTTGCTTTTCTCATGGGTTACTTTATCTACAGTCTGGTCGAGATAGTCAACCGTGGATATACTCACTGGACAATGTCCCTGACCGGCGGTATTATACTTACGATACTCTATTCACTCAACAGCCGTCGTACAATGACTTTAATAAAAAGCTGTTTTGCAGGTTCTGTAATAATAACGGCGATTGAATTTGCCGTAGGGGTTTTTGACAATATTATTATGCACTGGAATGTGTGGGATTACTCCGATATGCCATTTAATCTTTTGGGACAAATCTGTCTGCTGTTTTCGTGTTACTGGTTTTTACTGTGCATACCTGCCTATTATTTATGCNGTCTTATGCGGAACAGATTCNGTNAAGAGNAACAGANTTCATAATATCNTAAAAAACAGGCTGTTCCGATTATATCAGGACAGCCTNGATAATGTTANTTTATTNGTCTGAAATCAGCGTTGAAACAGATTACAGTTATTCTGTCTCAGCGAGGAAATCAGCATCTTCAAAGTCGGGAAGTNTTGCACCGCAGCGTCCGCAGAACTGGANACGGTCGTTTACTTCAGCGTCGCACTTAGGACAAACCTTATATCCTCTGATGCCGTTCAGTTCATTTCTCATTCTCNTGATTCTTCTGCGTCTTGTGTCGATATCGTCNCAGAGAACCTTGAACTCAGCGGGGTCATCATTGGGATTCTTATAATACATCTTACCGATATCAGCAAAAATTTCTACAATTCTTTCTTCTTCATAAAGAATCTTTCTTTTGAGGTTGTTAGCCTCTGAAACGCTTTTCGACTTTTCAGCAACAGCTCTCTGAGCGTCGTTGAATTTATCGATAATGCCCATTTTCATCACTCCTAATGGAAAATATAAAATACTGTATATATAATTATACATCATAACAGTATATTTTGTCAAGCGTTTTCAAATTTTTTTTAAAAACAGATAACAGTTTGTGCAAATCTCACATTTCAGCAATGTCATTTTCGGTAAGCTGAATAATAATGGCATATGAAACCTAATAGGTTTAACCGCAGTCCCAGTTATAGAAAACGTCGCTGAAATCGAGATTTTTAAGTTTTTCGGAACTGATAAAGAAATTACCTATTCCCAAATCTCCCCACAATACTTTGTCACTGTCAGAATCAAGCTGAAACAAAAGAAAATCATACTCTTTCATCTGTTCTTCGTTTCGTGGTTCAAACTGAGTAAAGTACGGATAACCGCCGACTTTATGACCTGCATTTACAGTCCAGTCATCGTCCTCGTCCGATTCTTCATAGTCATCATCAAAAAAGTACGCATCATAGTCAATAAAGCGGTTTTCGGACTTTTCAAAAGTCATACCACACTCACGGTCAACAGGAAATAAAAATTCATCATAGTCATCTTCCGTATTTGTCATTTTATTGCTGATTTCATCTTCCGTAATGGTTGTATCAACTTCGGGATAGTATATCACCCTGAAACCGTCCTGATTAGTGTGATTATCATAGTCACAGCCGTAAATGGAAGTACCAGCAATCCAGAACTGCAAAAGACCTTTTTCTGGAAACTTGTCAAGCTGAATTTCCGCACAGTCTATCTGTGCAAGAAGTCGTAACTGTCTGCCTTTGCTGTCTGTTGGGAAATTCCCATCATGCGGAATATATCCGAGACCGCCGACCTTACTCTCGAAAATCGACGGTTTCGTTTCAGTGAGAGTAATTTTAACGCACGGCTTTTTTAAGTCTGCCATAACTATTCCTCCTTTATATCAACCGCAGTCCCAGTTATAGAAAATATCGCTGAAATCGCAGTTTTTAAGTTTTCCTGAACTGATAAAGAAATTACCTATTCCCAAATCTCCCCACAATACTTTGTCACTGTCAGAATCAAGCTGAAACAAAAGAAAATCATACTCTTTCATCTGTTCTTCGTTTCGTGGTTCAAACTGAGTAAAATACGGATAGCCACCCACCTTATGACCTGACAGATTATTCCATTCTTTCCAGCCTTCGTCATCATCATATTCAATTTCATCATAATCAATATAACGGTCTTCAGACTTTTCAAAAGTCATACCACATTCACGGTCAACAGGAAGTAACAAATCTTCATCGTCGCTTTCAATAAGCTTGTTTATGATTTCGTCCTCTGCAACGGTTGTATCGACTTCGGGATAGTATATAACCCTGAAACCGTTCTGATTTGTCTGATTATCAAAATCCAGTCCGTATACCTCATCACCAAGAAGCCAGAACTGCAAAAGACCTTTTTCCGGAAACTCGTCAAGCTGAATTTCCGCACAGTCTATCTGTGCAAGAAGCCGAAGCTGTTGTCCGTTGCTGTCTGTCGGGAAATTCCCGTCATGCGGAATATATCCGAGACCGCCGACCTTGCTCTCGAAAATCGACGGTTTCGTTTCGGTGAGAGTAATTTTAACGCATGATTTCACATCATTAATCATGCGTTTTCCTCCTTATCCTCGTACATAATAAGAGCGGAAAAATCCTCAAGAAATTCGTTTACATGGGTCTGAGCGTCGTGACACATACCTGCTGCTGTGCTGTACTTTATGTCGATAACGTTTACAGTAGCAATAAATTCATTGAGTTCGTTTTCAAAAGTTATGAACCTGTCATATTTCTCCTGTACCGGTTGAAAGCTTGTGGAAAATAATTTGATTTTCATAAAAATATCTCCTTAGTCATGTAATTTTCTTCGGTCGATAACACGTACTGCCTTGCCTTCACTTCTTGTGATTGATTTCGGTGAAACAAGATGAACTTTCGGACTTATTCCGAGCATAGTCTTTATAGCACCTGCAAGTTTTCTTTCCTTGTCCTGTATATCCTCAATCTTGTCGGAAAGCTGTTCTGGATTCATTTCAACATTGATATCAAGCGTATCAGAATTATTCACACGGTCAACTTCTATAAGATAGTTCGGTGAATAACCTTTCTCAATAAGAACGGTTTCAATCTGACTNGGNAAAACGTTTACACNCCTNATANTAAGCNTATCGTCACTGCNTCNCATAGGCNTGCTNATCTTTATGANAGTACGTNCGCAGGAACATTTCTTCCTTGAAAGTACACAGAGGTCACGTGTTCTGTATCTGAGAAGCGGAAACGCCTCTTTTGTTATACTCGTGAACACAAGTTCACCTACTTCACCGTCAGGCAGAACCTCGCAGGTTTCGGGGTCAATGATTTCCGGAATAAAATGGTCTTCATTGATGTGCATACCAGTCTGTTCGGAACACTCGAACGATACGCCCGGACCGCTTGTTTCAGTAAGACCGTAAATATCATACGCCTTTATTCCCAGTGACTTTTCTATCGAACGACGCATTTCCTCTGTCCACGGTTCTGCACCGAAAATGCCGGCTTTAAGCTTTATATCATTGGGAGTAAATCCCATATCATGAAGTGTTTCGCCTATGTATGCGGCATATGATGGCGTACAGCAAAGGATTGTTGAACCTAAATCACGCATGAACTGGATTTGTCTTTCAGTATTGCCCGACGACATAGGAAGTGTGAGACAGCCGACTTTGTGTGAACCACCATTTAGTCCCGGACCACCTGTAAAAAGACCGTAGCCGTAACATACCTGACATACATCTTCATTTGTACCGCCTGCCGCTGTAATTGCTCTTGCACAGCAGTCCTCCCACAAGTCAATGTCATTCTGAGTGTAGAAAGCAACAACACGTCTGCCGGTTGTACCGCTTGTGGACTGTATTCTTACGCAGTCTGAAAGAGGTTTTGCAAGAAGTCCGTAGGGATAAGCGTCACGCAAGTCTGCCTTTGTGAGAAAAGGAAGTTTGTGCAGGTCGTCCGTTGATTTGATATCTTCCGGTTTAACGCCCTTTTCGTCCATAAGATTGCGGTAATACTCAACGTTTTCATAAACGTGCTTTACCTGTGCTACAAGCCTTTCGTCCTGTAACTTTTTCATGTCCTCACGGGACATACATTCGATTTCTTCATTCCAATATCTTTCCATTGGTTAAAAAGACCTCCTTTATATAATTAAATTATTATTAATCAATAATCATTTTATCTTCGTAAATTACTTCACCGTTGTCGGCTCGCATAATGATTCTGTATGTTTCTGAATCTGATAATTCCATATCCCATGCAAGTTTTTTATCGCTTATAACAAGTTTCGGATTCCCACGGACTGTTGTATTATATTTTGATTCCGCACGTTCTATGGCTTCTTCTTCTGAAATTTGCGGTTCAGTATCAATATCAAGATTCGGAATATAGCCACTATATGTACTTGTCCATTCCGTGTGCTGTGGATTTACAGTTATCTGAACATACGCACCATAAATCTTAATTCCCTTGTAATACTGCTGAAAATAATAAACATTAAGTCCGTTGGGGTTTTCATGGCTTGCGTTTTCGTTATAGACAAAATCTTCTGTATTTTCAATACCAAGAAGTTCAGCAATTCCCATAAAAGCCTCATATGCCTTATCCTTGTCGGTTACGGGAAAATATGCAATTTCTCCGTCAATATATTCTATTCTTCCAAAATCATACTCTATTTCAAGATTATCGCCGTTTATAGCTTTTAAATCGTCCATTGTGATTATGGTATAATCAGTATCAGATTCATTATCGGAAGATTCTTCTTTTTTACATGATACCACTGATACAATCATAACCAATGCTGAAAGTATCAGAAAAAATTTTTTCATACATTCCTGCCAAGTGCAAAAGCCTTTTTATTGAGTTCAAGGAATTTAGGCGGTACACACTGTTCAAGTGCATTCTGCCATAATTCTTCGGGGAAGTCCATTTTTGAAGCAAGTACGCCCATAAGCACAACGTTTGAAGCCTTTGAAGTTCCTGCCTGCTCCGCAAGCGTGAGAGCGTCAACCGCCGTTACGTCCGCACCTGCTNATTTGAGTTTNTCTACNATATTTTCCGGATATTCCGCAACGCCTGTTATTACGGGCATAGGGTCAATCTGCTGTACGGAAGTAATCATTTTACCACCCTTTTTCAGATACGGCAGACATCTTGCCGTTTCGAGCATTTCAAAAGATATTACTATATCAGCCTCGCCCTTTTCGACAATCGGTGAATATACTTTATCGCCATATTTTANATATGTNACAACTGAACCACCACGNTGTGACATTCCATGAACTTCACTGACTTTAACGTCATATCCCTGCGAAAGCAACACATTTCCTATAATTCTTGAAGCGAGAAGCGAACCCTGTCCACCTACGCCTACAATCATAATTGACTTAGTTTCCATAATTAAAAATCTCCTGTCTGTTTTATAAAAAATCCATATCAACGGAATCATCTTTATATTTATAATTTTTTCTTTTNTGCTCTGTCAATAACTTTTCCATTCTTTTATTTTCTTCACCGTCAGCCCTTAATGAATCTAAAGCTGTATCCATGACTTTTTTAGTATAATATTTTTCCTGAACTTCCGATACTTCATTTAAGTCAACATAATCTTTTAATCTCGGTCTGTGTCCTTTTGAACTACGTTCAAAAAAATAACCAATATACCCGAAAAATCCCCTGACATAAGCAAAAATTATTTTGTGATAAGGTTTTTTCATAATATATTAATTATACCCCTGTTTTTGCAAAAAAAGCACCACCGCCAACAATGCCAAAGAGCATACTCTTGAAAAGTGAAGCTGTATATTCGCTTTTTAATTCAAGCTTTTCAAGCAATACGCTGAAATTAGAAAAACATTCGCTGAAAGTTCCTTCTTTTACGCCGAAACTCTCCTGAAGAATTTCATTATATAAATCATCTGTGAGAATACTTTTGACATCGGCTCGTGTAAGCGTAGAATCCTCAGCCATAACGGACGTTATAATTTCTTCACGGAAAGTCGGAAGATATGATTTAAAAGTCTCTGCGAGTTCCCACGTCCAGACGATTTTTTCAGATAAAAGCATAGATACTAAAAATACCCCTAAACATATTACAATTACAATGCCTGTATTAAGATTTGCATTTTTGGTCATAAAAGAAAATCCAAAAATAATTCCTGCACTTATAAGCATTCCTACAACCGAAGCAACAACGCCGATTTTTCCGAGAATAATCCATACTATCATGCCCGGAATTGCACCTATAACTGCACCTAACAAGCCTTTAAAAGTTGTAATTACCGGCGATTCTCCATAATTTTCCATTCAACTCTCCTTTCACTTGATATATTCAAGTTCACCGTCCACAAAGCCTATTCCGATACCCTTTGAATTAATCAGAATATCTTTGTATTTGCCATTTTTAAGATAATCAGAAATCATTTCTGATATGAATTTATGAAACGCTTCAAGACTTTTGTCGTCCTCGTCGGAAGCGTTCACATAGAAAACATCTTCTTCAGACGACCATACTTCATGACAAGCCCACTCATCGTCGTTGATGTCGAATCTGTCCGAGGCTATAAGCTGTACACTGTAAACGTCACCGGCTTCATCATACAGATTGAAGTTGAAAGCCTTAGTATTTTCAGGCATATCGTTGTTTTCAAGCAGATTATCGAGCCATTCTGTAAAATTGGTGTACATTCCGTCATAATTTTTAGCCATATATCTTACTCCCATTCATAATTTTTTTCATAAATTTCAAGTCCAGTACGCATAATTTCCCTGATAAGTTTACGTTCTCTTTTCGTGAAAACAGGTTCATATTCGCAGTTTTCAGGAGTTACAGCAGGAAGATTAAGTCCCCAGAAAAGCTTATTGTAACATCGCTTAATACGCCTTGTTCTTACGGGTTCAAGTTCTTTTCCTACACAATATGCAATATCTGAAAACAGATTCCAGAAGTCAATCAGAAAATTACAGTCCATTTCTTTCTGGTGCATTGTAAACCAGTAAATAAGCCTTTCCACATCGTAAAAACAAGTATCTGTTATATTAATATTAAGTTCGTCGGCTTTTCGGTGTGCTTTTTCCTCCGACGGAAAGCTGACTACTTTTCCGTCGGAAGTATATACACGGTTTTCATCATTTTCGTCCTTATACCATATTACAAAATCCGAACTGTCACCGAAACATGAATAACTTAATTCAATAATATTTCCGTTTATCATTTGATAGCATTTAACTTACACTGTTCCTGACATATTCCGCAGCCGACGCACTGTGTATGGTCAATAACTGCCTTTTTGTCCTTTATCGAGATTGCAGGACAGCCAAGTTTCATACAAGCCTTACAGCCTACACACTTGTCACTATCAACCGCAAACGGCGGATTGTGCTTGACATATTTCAGCAATGCACACGGACGGCGTGATATAATTACAGACGCTTCATCTGCCGCAAGTTCTTCTTTTATAGCCGATTCTGTTTCGGAAAGCTTATACGGGTCTACAACACGAACACGCTTTATACCAATAGCTTTACAGAGTTCCTCAAGGTTTACAGCGGCAGCAGGGTCGCCCTTGAGATTTTTTCCGGTGGTGGGATTCTGCTGATGACCTGTCATTCCGGTGATTGAGTTGTCAAGAATAATAACAGTTGAGTTTGAATTATTGTAAGCTATATTTACNAGACCNNTCATTCCGGAGTNCATAAAAGTTGAGTCACCAATTACCGCAACGCTCTTGTGTTCAGCCTCTGCACCTCTTGCCTTGTTGAAACCATGCAGTGCGGAAATAGACGCACCCATACAAATAGTAGTGTCCATTGCATTGAGTGGAGCGGCTGCACCGAGTGTATAACAGCCGATGTCTCCCGAAACTGTAACATCAAGTTTTTTCAGACAGTAGAAAAGTCCCCTGTGCGGACAGCCGGCACACATTACAGGCGGTCTTACCGGAATATTCTCATCAAGTGAAATGAACTCTTTCTTTTTGTCAAGAATCTTTTCAGCAATTACAGACTGTGGTATTTCACCTATGTAACCGAAAATTTCTTTTCCCTGTACGTTGTTTACACCGATACCTATACGGCAATGCTGTTCAATAATGCCGTCGAGTTCCTCTATAACATAGATTTTTTCGTATTTGGAAGCAAAATCCTGAATAAACTTTACTGGTAACGGATTTACCATACCGAGTTTTAAAACGGACGCTTTTTCTCCGAGTGCTTCTTTTGTATACTGATAAGCCGCACCGTTCGTAATTACACCAAATTCGGCTTTTCCGGAAATTTCCACACGATTAAGCGGAGAAGTTTCGGCATATTCAACAAGTTTCTTTGTGCGTTCCTCGACAAAAACGTGTCTGCCCTTTGCGTAAGCAGGCATCATGACATATTTCTGTGGTGTTTTTATGTATTCTTTGAGTTCAAGCTCCTGACGTTCTTGTGTTTCAACGATACTCTGTGAATGTGCAACACGGGTTGACATTCTCACAATAACAGGCGTGTCGAACTGTTCAGAAATTTCAAACGCAGTTTTTACAAAGTCCTTGCATTCGTCTGAATCTGACGGTTCAAGCATAGGAACTTTTGAGGCTATAGCATGATGACGGCTGTCCTGCTCATTCTGTGAGGAGTGCATACCTTGGTCGTCCGCAACCGCTATTACAAGACCTGCATTCACACCGCTATATGACGCAGTATACAAAGGGTCTGCGGCAACGTTAAGACCGACGTGTTTCATTCCGCAGAAACTTCTTGCACCTGCTATTGACGCACCGAGTGCAACCTCCAGAGCTACTTTTTCATTCGGCGACCATTCTGCATAAACTTCGTCATATTTGGCGACTTCTTCTGTAATTTCAGTTGACGGCGTACCGGGATAACTTGATACTACCCTGCACCCTGCCTCATAAAGTCCTCTCGCAAAAGCCTCATTTCCAAGCATTAATTTTTTCATTTTTATTTTCCTTTCATAGTCAATTCGTTTATTAATTTTTTGAGTTCTTCAATGCTCACATATTTTTCTTCAATATCATTGTCATCATGATATAAAGAATAGTCATCATAACATAAAACATAAAGCCTGTTATTTTTCCATTCTCTGAAACCAATATTATCATAATTGCATTTAAGGTCTAAAATATCACGCAGACTTACAAGGTGCGGATTNAAATTAAGTGGCTCTNANNNATCCCCTANCATTACATCANCCNTTACCTCAANANAATCAGACNGATAATANCCTCCGTATGCAATGAGATTTGATTCAANGTCATAGTCAATATAGTTTATTATAAAACTCTCTCCGCACATACGGTCACCACTATGCTGACAGCCTTCGGGAATATAGTTGTATNCTTCCAGAGTGTCAACATCAAGAAAACTTATTCCGTACCTATCAACATGAAACGGATAATATCTGTGACCATTTTTGTGGTGNATAATCTTTGTATATACAAAGCAGTGACTGTAAAAACAATAATANTCATATATTTTTTTATTCGCATTTTTAAGAATGATTTTTGAAGCAACAGAATTATACGGCTTGTCTTTCTGTTCGTTGTCACTATAATTAATAAATTCAACTGAAAAACCGTCCGACAACTCACAGTTCATAGTGTTACAAACAAATTTATCATCTATTGCATAATGCTGTCTTTCAATAAATTCATTATATTTTTTACTGCCGTAAATATTTTTATATGAAAAATTCATCATAAATCCCCTGTCGGTTAATTAATTTATCATATTTCTGAGTTGCTCAATACTCAAAGATTTTTCTTCACTGTCGCACAAAACATACAATCTGTTATTTTTCCATTCCTTGAAATCAACATCATCATAATCATATTCGGAGTTTAAAATATTGCGCAGACTTACAAGATGCGGATTGAAGTTAAGAGGTTCTGAAAAATCTCCCACCATTACGTCATAAGGAAAAGCCCAGTAACAACCGCCGTATGCAATGAGATTAGATTCCCTGTCATAATGAATGTCAGTTATTATAAAGGATTCTCCGCACATATATTTATCATCATGTTCATAGCCCTCGGGAATATAGTTGTACACTTCCAGAGTGTCAACATCAAGAAAACTTATTCCGTACAANTCAACATGAAAAGGATAATATCTGTGACCGTTTTTATGGTGAATAATTTCTTTAAACGTAACACTGTGGTCATAAAAACAATAGTATTCATATATTACTTTATCGGCATTTTTCAGAGTTACTTTATTTACAAAAGCCGTTGTAGCAAAATAATTTTCTTTTTGTTCACCGTCCCTGTAAATACTATATTCAACGGAAAAGTCGTCCGATAAATCATAGCTTTCTGTTTCGTCAAGAAATTTATCGTCTATTACATAACGCTGACTGTCCATAAATTCCTTATGCTTTTCACTGTTGTAAANATTCTTNTATGAAAATCTGTTCATAATTATCTCCCATNGTTTTCGTCAAGCCACACCGCAACACCGTCATTTTCGTTCGNCAATGTCACAAAATCCGCAAGCTCCTTTAATTCCGGAACAGCATTTCCGACAGCAATTTTTATGTCCGATTCTCCGAACATAGTTATATCATTTAAGTTATCCCCGAAACACACAATTTCGTCAAATCCGTATTCATTCCGCAGATACTTTATACCGTTGGCTTTTGAAGCGTTTCCGGAAAAAATTTCAAGATACCATTTTCCCGTATAGGTATCTTTATAAAACGCATAATTTGCACCGTCAATTTCCGAAACAATATTCTTAACGGGCAGAATCTTTTCATATTCCTCCATTATAGTAAAATATACTGTTTCACCGTCGGCATGGTCTGCAAGGTCTGCACACTGAATAAACGGTTTATTGTACTGATTTTTTCGTACTTCCGCAAAACTCCGCATAACCTGTGATGTCATTTCAGTNAAATAAGTACTCAGNATATCATTTTGTATTTTATNNATGANACATTTAATGTNNTTTTCCTTGAANGCTTGTATTATCTGTGCTGAAACCTCCGGCGGAATATACTCATTTTTTATGTATCTGTCATTCAGCGGATTATATATACTTACGCCGTTCATGAGTATATACGGAACATTTATATTCAGAGCCGAAGTAATCGGTTTTGCAGAATATACCGACCTTGCAGTAGCAAATGTAAAATACATTCCATTTTCAATTAACGAATTTATACTTTTAACTGTAAAATCAGAAAGTTTCGCATCATTATTCAGAAGTGTTCCGTCAAGGTCGGAAATATAAAGACGTTTAATAAATTTTCACCTCCGGATAGCAATGATGATATTATAACATATTTTAAAAAAAAAGTGAAGATTATATTTATTATGTCAAAAATTTTTGTTACTTTCTACAAAAAAGTATATAGACATATGTCGATTATGACCAATCAAAAAAGAACGGTACTTAAAATAATACCGTTCCTGAAAAATTATTCTTTTTCTTCCAAATCCTCTACATACTCCAGAATGTCCGCCGGCTGACATTTAAGCTCACGACATATAGCGTTAAGCGTCGAGAATCTTATAGCACTGACTTTACCCGTTTTTAGTTTTGACAGATTTACATTGCTTACGCCTACACGTTCGCTCAGTTCATTGAGGGTGATTTTCCTGTCAGCCATAATCCTGTCAAGTCTTGAAAT
Organism: Clostridia bacterium; assembly: GCA_009177225.1. Classification (GTDB taxonomy): domain Bacteria; phylum Bacillota; class Clostridia; order Oscillospirales; family Ruminococcaceae; genus Ruminococcus. Next base: position 1,823 of record WFLZ01000015.1, on the reverse strand, counting down.
TATTGCCATAGTTTCACCCCGTCACACAGTGTCGTCAGATTCCTGCTGTAATTCTGCACCATATTTGAAAATATTTATAAACAGTATCACAAGCATAATTATAAGAACCAATACCAAACCCGAAGCTCCGGTTGTTATGAGTGTGAAAATTCCGAAAGGTATAAGCGATATTCCAAGTTTTTTCATATCCGCAAGGACATTTTCTTCAAATGGTGAATTACATATTTCAAGGGTTTTGGAAAATCTGACCGCAAATCTCATCACAATCCACAGTAACCCACAGAATATCGCTGCAACAAAACCTACTGAAGATACAAAAAGTTTCAGTATATTTCCGTTTACGTTGCTTGCGGAAGCCTCAATTTCAACGTGCTGAATATCACCGTCTCTTGATTCTTCGGCGTTTATTTCAAAGTCCGCACCCAAAAAACTATGTTTATCATTGCCTTCGTCAATGTCGGCATCTTCCACAAACTTTGTATTAAGTGAAAGTTTTCCCGAAGCTGTGCCGTTGAACTGCATGGCGTTTTTCGGAATGAAAAGTCCAACAACTCCAACCACCAAACAGGCTATTGCTCCTATAAGAGCTACAACCTGTGCAATTTTTGCAACAATACGGCTCACCTTACCGACCGAGTTGATTTTTCCGATAGTTTCATTTTTCATAAGTAATTCCCTCCGTTTAATTATTGTTTTATTCGTCTCACGTGATGTTTATATTATAGCAGAAGATTTTACGTTTATCAATAGAAATTTAATGTTTATCATTAAATTTAGACATCTACACAAAAATCAAGCCTTGAAAATAACTTTTTATTGTGCATAAATAGCGATAAAAAATTATCGTTTATCATTAAATCACAAATCAGCACCGAAAAAACGACGTTTCAGCAGAATTATTTAATTTTCAGCAAAAAAACANATATATTTCGTTGATTAATAATATTGANATCAAANGAAAATAATGATATAATAATTGTAATATACAGAAAACGGAAAGGACATATGTCATGAAAAAGAGAATAACAGCCCTTTTCTCCGCATCTGTGATTGCTGTATCTTTCACAGGCTGCGGAAAAAATAAAAATAAATCGGACGATTATATTCAGTCCACTTTCAACACTAAAGCACGGGTTACAGAAAATCAGAAAGATAATAAGGAATCTTCCGAAGAAATCACAGAAGAACCTACAACGCTTCATGTAAGTCCAATTGAAACCGTTTCGGCTGAGGTCGGAACACAGGTTTCAGTTGATAAGGTAATAGAAAAAACCAACGGAAAAAATACAATAAAACTTCCCCTTTCAGACTTCATTGAGAACGGCGATGTTATTTCCTCATTCACTTTTGTTATATATTCTGCCGACAATCTTGATATAGGACAGTTCAAGGGCGGTTGTGGTATTTCCGTAACAGAAGATTATCCGTCAGAAGATGAGGGCTGGTATCAGTCTCCAGACTTCACCGCTTCCACTCAGGGAACTTACGGCGAAATAAAGTGGGACGTTCCGGAAGATGTCAGCCAATGCGTTTCAGCAGACGGAGAGGTGCTTTTCGGTTACTGGTGGGGAAACACGTCCAGTATCAGAGTAGAAAATGTCACCTGTACCTACACACGCACAAAAGACCTGCCCGTTGACGGAACTATTTCACAGGAAATCGGTCAGAGCGTCGGATATAATGACGCAGACAACACCATTAAAGTGAAAACCTCTGATTTCATGCCGGAAAATACTGTTCCGCAGGCTGTGACATTCAATATAAGTTCCTCGGGTGGATCGAGAAAATTCACTGGTGCTTTCGGCTATAACTCGTGAGCCGGA
>WFLZ01000194.1 GCA_009177225.1 Clostridia bacterium | reverse complement strand
ACATTGAAACTGCACTTTCGGGTGCAGTTTCTTTTTAAAATGAAAGGCGGTTTATTATGAGATATACAATTATAGGACAGACAGTCCCTGCGGTTGAGTGCGAACTAATGGCAGGCGAATCAATGTTCACACAGTCCGGCGGTATGATTTGGCAGACAGAGGGCATAACTATGTCCACAAATGCAAGGGGCGGTCTTGCACGCAGTCTCGGCAGAATGTTCACCGGTGAATCAATTTTCATGGCTAACTATACAGCAGACAGAGACGGTGCAAAAGTCGCATTCGGCTCTACAGTTCCCGGAACAGTTGTTCCCGTTGATGTATCATTTACTGATATTATCTGTCAGAAAGGTNCTTTTCTCTGTGCGGNACAGNCGGTTGACTTACAGGTTGCNTNTACAAAAAGATTTACAACCGGTCTTTTCGGTGGTGAAGGCTTTATTTTACAGCGTATTTTCGGCAAGGGAACTGTTTTTCTTGAAGTTGACGGTGATATGGTTGAGCGTAATCTTGCTCCCGGCGAGGTTCTGAAAGTCGATACCGGAAACGTCGTTGCATTTGATTCAACTGTACGCTATGAAGTCGAAACCGTTAAGGGTCTCGGAAATATCTTTTTCGGCGGTGAGGGTCTTTTCCTTACAAGACTTACAGGTCCGGGCAGAGTCATTCTCCAGACGCAGAACTTCAATGACTTCGCAGGAAAAATTATTGCAAAAATGCCACACAAGTCTTGACAAATCTAAAAAGCTGTACTCTTTCGGGAGTGCAGCGTTTTTCGTTAATTCACACTTGACAAATTCCATATTTTGTGATATAATTATAAATATCATAAAATGAGGAGGTTTTTTGTGTGAAAAAGTACTATAAATTTATCGCCGGAATCATGGCGGTGTGCCTTGCCTTTGGTGTGGGGGTTATTCCGAATAATATCGCTCCGTCGGTATCAATCACGGCAAGCGCAGAAACAATAAAATCAGGAACTTGCGGTGATAATGTAACCTATACTCTTGATGATGAGGGAACACTCACAATCAGCGGTACAGGTTATATGTCAGATTTTCGGTTTGATGATGTTCCTTGGTATTCTGGTGATGCTCCTTGGTATTCTGAAAAAGAGACAATTAACAAGATTGTTATTGAAGCCGGCGTGACAAGCATTGGCGAGCGTGCGTTTTTTAGCTGTCACAATTTAACAGAAATAACAATCCCTGACAGTGTTACAAGGATTGGCGATAGTGCATTTTATGGTTGTAGTAGTCTAACATCAATAGTCATTCCTGACAGCGTGACAAACATTGGCTGGTCTGCATTTCATGGTTGCAGTAGTTTAACATCGGTAACAATACCTGACAGCGTTACAAGCATTGTTAGTGATGCATTTTCTGGTACACCATGGCTTGAAGAAAAACAGGAAGAAAATCCGCTTGTTATTGTCAATAATATTGTGATTGACGGTCAAAAATGCCGTGATGATGTGGTTATTCCTGACGGTGTGACAAGCATTGGAGAGTATGCATTTAAATCCTGTACAGATTTAACATCAATAATTATTCCTGACAGCGTGATAAGCATTGGTGGTGGTGCATTTTATGATTGTAGTAATTTAACATCAGTAACAATACCTGACAGCGTGACAAGCATTGGCATTAATGCATTTTATCGTTGTAGTAGTTTAACATCAGTAACAATATCTGACAGTGTTACAAGCATTGGCGGTGGTGCATTTTTTGGTTGTAAGAATTTAACATCAATAACAGTACCTGACAGTGTTACAAACATTGACGGTAGCACATTTTATGGTTGTAGTAATTTAACATCAGTAACAATATCTGACAGCGTGACAAGCATTGGCGGACGTGCATTTTATAATTGCAGTAGTTTAATATCGGCAACAATCCCTGACAGCGTGACAAGCATTGGAGATTATGCATTTTCTGGTTGTAGCAGTTTAACATCAGTAACAATCTCTGACAGCGTGACAAGTATTGAAGATTTTACATTTTCTGGCTGTAGTAGTTTAACATCAGTAACAATCCCTGACAGCGTGACAAGCATTGGCATGGCTGCATTTTCTGGTTGTAGCAGTTTAACATCAGTAACAATCCCTGACAGTGTTACAAGCATTGGAAATGATGCATTTGTTAACTGTAGCAGTTTAACATCAGTAACAATCCCTGACAGTGTTACAAGCATTGGCGATGGTGCATTTTATAACTGTAAAAATTTAACTGAAATAACTGTTTTAAATCCTGAATGTAAAATGGATAGATGTGGAATTTCAAATTACCTTAATGTCACAATATATGGATATGAAAACTCAACCGCACAGGCGTATGCCGAAAAACACGGCTATAAATTTGTATCACTCGGCGAAGCACCCGAAAAAATTACGGCTACAGGTGACACGAACGGCGACGGCAATTTTAACATATCAGATATAGTAACTTTCCAGAAATATATTTTAGGTGGTTCAGATACGCAAATTTCAGACCTGAAAAACGCTGATTTGAATAGTGACGGCTTATTGGATTCTTTCGACCTCATTATGATGAGACAAAAATTAATTGAAAAATAAAAATATTCTCAAAACCTCTTGACAAATCTGAAAAGCTGTACTCTTTCGGGAGTACAGCGTTTTTCGTTAATTCACACTTGACAAATTCCATATTTTGTGATATAATTATAAATATCATAAAATGAGGAGGTTTTTTGTGTGAAAAAGTACTATAAATTTATCGCCGGAATCATGG
>WFLZ01000013.1 GCA_009177225.1 Clostridia bacterium | reverse complement strand
CTATGAGTTTCAAAATTGTGATTAGTTTGAGTATATTTATATTAATTTTGATAAATATGTATCATCACAAAATAATATATCAGCATAATTGAATTTCAAGTTAAGAAAATACACATTACAAGTGTCTATTTCAAATATGGGTAAANATAAATATGAAAACATTTATTTTGATATTTATATTACATATTTGTAATATTCTCTTTTATCAAGCGAGTTGCACGACTTAGCTCCAGTAAAAATCTATCCATAAACATAAATTTTGAACAAGATTCACAATCTTCTGCTATTTTCCAGTGATTCTCAATTTTTCTACGAATAAATCCTATGCAGACCTCATTATTTCCTGTTAAAAATAAGTCATTTGCATAATTTTCAATAAAATTAAATTTTGCATTTATATTAATGTCTGAAAATTCTTTTCTTATAAATAAACTTGATATACATTTTTCTGAATATTTCTCTGTAAATTTATCAAAATCATATTTTTGTAACAGTTTCTGATTAATCTGAATAATTTCAAAAACAATCAAATTTAAATCACATATCAGCTGATTATCAGAGATGTGGTGACTAATCCAATCCAAAACATTCAAAAGCTCTTTTGAAAAAGTTTCATTAAAAACTGGTAAAATAAAACTGTTATTTAAGAAAACAGGAGTTTTTAATTCAAAGCAATTTGTCCTATCAGTTTCTTTCACATTATCACTCATTTCATCACTTTTCTGAAAAAGAAAATTTTATTTGGAAAAAAAGTCATGTGGCAAATCATAAAGTTCTGTAATTTTTTCACGTGTTTGACCATATGGCACACATACATCACGTTCCCACATTGATACGGAAGATTGAGAACAACCTATCAACTCGGCAAATTCTTTTTGTGTAAGGCAGTTTTGCCACCGTAAACGCTGTAAATANTNTCCANTNGNGTATGATTTAAGNTCGNTGATTTGTGGTTTATTNATTGCCATAACATCACCTCTTTTCCTGATTTCATCATCAATTTTTATTTGCCGTATTAGTATTATTGTTAGAAACAGCATTCTCAGCTTCACCACGCTGTTTATTGTAAGCGTAAGTAACGGCGTTTACGATTGTCTGAACATCCAAAACGTCTATTTTGTCATGAATATTCTTGCTGAGTTCAAGGAATTTTTCAATCTGTTCTTTGGTCATTTTTTCTTCCTTGAACCAGAGTGTTGCAATTTTCTGCTGTAAATCCTCATGATACAAATCATCAAATATTTTTTCAAGCTCTTTCATTTTTGTATTGTCAGCCTTGAGTTCTGCCGTAAGATTGCCGATTTTTTCTTTCTTTTTCTGTCTTGATTTTTCAAGACGTGCGATTTCAGACTGCACACTTTTCAGAGTATACGTTTTATTTTCGTCATTCATCTGAATTTTCCTCCACATAGATTTTTTCAAAAAGGTCTGCTATTTCAGACGGAAATGCAAGACTTCCACTGTCATCACCGAATAAACTACTGTCAAATACAAAATTTCCGGTATAAATTTCTTTCGGATTATCAGGAGTTATTGTATTTTTGTTTAAAACCGTCAGAATATTTTCCTGATAAAAAGCGTAATCAGGTGCAAGGCGTACAGTATCATCATATTCTGAAGTTTTTCTGCTACCGATAAGTTTCATGTCAGCCGGAGAAACAGTGTTCATAATTTTATGACCATTATTTTCTTTTCCGTCAGTACCGCAAATACCACCTGAATAGCCTGATTTTACAAGTTTTTCTTCTTCATATACGCCCACTTTAAAATCAAGTTCATTGGCGTAACAATTGGATATTACGGCATTTTCAGCATTGGTGCTGCTCTCACCGACAATTCCTCCAGCAGACGCTTCCGTAGTAAGAATTATATTTCTTGCAAGGCAACCCTGAATATTTCCGCCGTAGCAGTCCGGAAGTTCTTTTCCGGTCGGATTGTACATTCTTGAACCGCCACAACTTCCGGCAATACCACCGGCATTAAAAATATTTCCCTGTGCTGAAAAATAATAAACTGCTGAATTTACGACATTTGCAGGTTTTCCGGAAATTCCTCCGGCATACAGAAAATAATCATCAAGTGAAGCATATATGCCAAAGTCAGTAACATAACAGTTCTCAATCTGACCGCCCAGACCTGTTATTGCACCAACAGCATATTCACCATGCTTTGCGACTTTAACGGGTTCAGAAGTTGTTTTTTCAATAATATTTCCGTCCTCATCATACTCCACCAAATCAGGTGGTACAACTACTGGAGCAGTTACAACCTGAACGCTTTCGGTTGCATTTTCTTCCTGCGGAATTTCAGCGTATATTGCGGAATGTGATACTGAACAATGCTGAATTAGAGTTTCACCAGTTTCATAAGTTTCACCTTCCTCGGTTTCATAACGGTAATTATACACTTCACAAGCGACAAATCCGTAATATTTAAATTTTTCCGTAGTTATAAAAGAATTTTGAATATTAACATTTTTTATGACAGCTCCTGAAACCGTACCGAACAATGGATTATCAAGATTCTGAATAGCATAACCGTTTCNATCATACTCAAAATACTCAGATTGTGGGTCTGATTTCAGCTNATTTATTGTATTAATCGGAGTATGTGACGANCATTCANGGAAAATAATATCCTCTGTCTGCCTAAAATAACCTCTTGCTTTTTCTTCGCCCATAAGTTCTAACTGGTCAAAGTAATTTATCAGATATGGGTCATCTTTCGTACCGCTTCCGCCACCGTATTTTACAAGTACACGGTAAAGTTTTGTATCTTTTGCGAAACTGTATGTACTTCCGCCGTAATACTCAATTTTTTTGCCGTCGGGATTCGTTGAAAATCCCCATGTATAGCCTGATACATGAGTGAAAAAATCGGTCTTGTCAAATTCAGGGAGCGTAATTTGTGCCACGCCGTCAACGACTTCACCCTTAATCTGTAAATCTTCGGTAGGAATGGCTGAATATGAACGGTCAATTGATATGGTGATTTGCTCTGCATCTGCTGAAATTTCAGCTTGTTCAGGAATAATCATGCCATCTTCATTTGATGTATTCGACGTTGAAACTTCTTCTGTCATAATATTTATATGTGATTTGCCGAGAGTATTACCAATTCCAAATGCCACAACACTTAAAATAATAACTCCTCCGGCTATACCAAATTTCAGTACTGGAGATGATTTTTTCTTCTTTCTGCGTCCTGAAATCTTGTCCTTTGCACATTCAACATTAATCTCAGATTTTCCGATATACTGCACATTTTTATTCTGAATCAGTTCTTCAAAAACTTCGTCCTGTGAACTTGCATATACTTCTATATCCGTTGAGTAAACCGTATAATCTGCAAGTACTATTTTAGGTCTGTATTTCGCTGTAAAATCCTTGTACTGATTGTTTGCAAGCAGAATTTCCTTTGTCAGTTTAGGCAGTTCAGACTCTGCAAATTTTTCCTTGTCCAGAACAATGAAAATTCTTTGTTCCTCATCTTTTCGTGACTGAATATGTACATCACAAAAATAATTCACTGTAATTCCTCCTTAGCTTTTTTTCGTTCACGAATAATCATTATTGTACAGACTCCACCTACTCCTAATAATACCCAGAGGTCAGTCCAGTAAAACTGCCATTGAGGTTTACTGGCAGTTTCCTCTGTATTTTCCATAGCTTCACTCTGAACTGTTTCAGGTGTTATATCATTATTTTCTTTACTGAAAAAGAAATTTGAACACAGAAAAATCACTGTAACAACTGCCATTATTACAAAAACTTTATTTTTTTCAGTGAAGTTTTTTACTTTCTGTACACGTTCCTTATGATTCATAATTTTTCCTTTCTATAAATTTTTAAATATATGTGCAATAACATCAACAGTCCAGCCATTTCCTATACATTTGTAACGCTGAGTATCAGAAATTCCTGCACGTTCAAGTGCCACCATTCCGCAGGATATTCCATCATACAGACTTAGTACATTCATTTTTTTATTCCTTTCTATGAAATGTCTGGATTATTTTCAAATCCTTTTTCTGTCAGTTCAACCCACTGTTTGCTTATATCATCAAAGTCCAAAGCGTTCATGACTGTTTCCTTATCGAAAAATGCAAGACCAACTGAATGTAAATCGTGCTGATATTCACAGATATATGTTACTTCTTCGATTTTTTCAGGTGTTGATACCATTACATTCCAGTTATCAATATATCGGTCATAAAGGTAATCATAAAAGTCCCATCCATTATTTGAGTAATACGGACTTATGTTATATACGCTTATCCAGTTGTCAATACGCCATCCGTCGGCGATAATGCTGTCATATTCGATTATTGAATTAGCAATATCTGCCCATTCTTCACACGCAGCCCAACTTTTATTTGTTCGTTCAACAGCTGCCTGATAATCGGGATTGTCTATGTACTCAACGTGCCTTGTACAGTTTTCGTCAGGGCATTTCTGACCGCCATAAACACTGTCACTATAAACGGCACATTTTGAAACGATAGTATCAAAAACTTCCTGAGTATACGAAACTGCATAAATCCCGTGTTCTGTATTACCGGAAGTGTTCATTTCATTTTCAAGATAGACATATGCAATTGCAAGAAATTCACGTTCTGTAAGTGGTATATTCCATTCAGATTTTACAGCATTTTTTCGTTCATCAATAGCAAAACTTTTTTCATAAACCGCTTTTCCACCTGTTGCGTCCGTGCGTTCCATGTATATAAGGGTACTGTGTGTAAGGTCATCATAATTGAAATACAGTGAATCAATCAGTGAATTAAAGCCGTTCTGATGATTTTCAAGTGCGGTATTCAGATATTCAAGTCCAACCTGATACTGTGATGAAACGTTGCCCAATCCGGCAGCAGATGAATATGCCTGTTTATTTGAATTTGATGCACTTACTCCACCACCAAGAAGCATAACAACAAGTAATGCTATCATCATGAAAATAACAATCATTACAGCTAAAAATATGACTATCGGATTCATCAGAGAAGCAACAACATGAACAATAACGTTGCCAACGAATTTTGATACTAAAATTGTGGACTTTACGGTAAAAGCCGCTGTTCTGTATATTACAGTTCCAGTACCTTTTACAACATTGCCAGTAGTTTTTATTGTCCGCTTAGTTGTCTTTACAGACTTTTTTACAGTTTTAATAGCATTTTTGCCCTTTTTTGCACTTNTGTATGCAANTCGCATACTTTCCATACCTGTATCTGTAACATCATCTTTATTGATTTTTTTGTCAAACGGATTGGCTTTTGAAACTGCATCTTTGGCGGTATTGGCANTCATGGNNAAAGGCGTNTTGATTACCTTTTTTNCAACATTTTCAGACCATTTTCTTATACGGCTTTTTGACTTTTTACGTGACAATTTTTCATCCCCCATTTACAAACTGAAAAAGAAAATTATATATTTCTTTCCTGTTTCAGTCTGTTCAAATCTTCACCGAATTTTGTTGATATAATCCTATAAAGATTTGTATTTGACGGAAATTTATTTTCAAAAGGGATTGCTCCATATTCATCAGCATAAATCAAACCACTTCCAGAACTTGCATTAGTAACATACATCATAGTTTCATGTGATATATTCAGCAGTCGTGAAAGTTGGTCACGGTCAGTCGCATTTTGTGAAAGCATAACAACAAATTGTGTATTTGACAGCATGGTACGTGCGAGTTCAGAGCGTAGCAAATCATCAACATTCTGTGTAATTCCAGTTGGAATACCGCCCCATTTTCTTGCACGTTTGTACAGCTCATAAAAGAAATTAGCTGACTGTTCAGACTTAAAAAGCAGATACATTTCGTCTATGTAAATTCTTGTACCAATGCCTTTTGTACGATTTTTAGCTACTCTATCCCAGAGATTTTCAAGTACAATCATCATTCCGAGAGTCTGCAAGTTTTTGCCGAGTTCCTTAATATCGTAAACAACAATTCTTTTATTGATATTTACGTTGGATGGATTTGAAAAAACGTTCATTGAACCGTGTACATACAAATGCAGAGTTTGTCTGAGATATGTGACTGATGATTTTATTTCATCAACTGCTGTCTTTTCGTAACTTTCAAGTTCTGCATAATACTCTTTTAAAGTCGGTTTTTCATACTTTTTATAGGTCGCGTGCATGACATTATCAATGATAGTTTTCTGAATTGGTGTAATTTCCTGATTACCCAGAATTGCCGAGAAAAATGACAGCATAAAATCAAGTTTGGCTTTGATAGGGTTATATTCTTTATCATCTTTATCCGGATTTTCGGTCAAATCCATAGGATTTATATAAGTTGAGGAATTTTCTGAAATATAGATTACTTCACCACCGAGCAGTTGTGCAAGTGCTGTGTATTCACGTTCAGGGTCAACAATCAGAATTTCATCATCAGTTGACAGAATTGAAAAAATCATTTCAAGTTTNCCAAGAAANNTCTTTCCACTTCCNGGGANTNCGAAAATAAAGCCGTTTGGATTTTTTAGTTTTTTTCGGTCAAACATAATTACACTTTTTGTAAGTTTGTTCTGTCCGTAAAACAATCCATTTTCGTGAAGCAGTTCACGTGCATTGAATGGCATGAAAACTGCTGTACTTTCAGACGACATTGTACGTCTTGGTCTGAATATTGTNTTCTTTGTCGCACGAAAATGAATTACCAAATGGCAGAACACTTGCAAAAGCTTGTTCCTGACGATACGGAGCATTGATTGATTCAATCTGATATTTTCTCAGGATAATTTCGAGAGCTTCTGTATTCTGCTGTAATTCATCAAAACTGTCAGCAGTAAGCATAACAATGAACTGACATAAAGTCATCTTCTGGTTACGCTCCTGTAAATCTTCAAGAAACTCCTGTGCCTGAAGTTTGTCAACCGCAAGTTGTGTTCCCTCAATCGGGTCTACAAATGCACCTCTTGAAGCGGATGCTGCCTTTTTTACTTTTGAAATTTCTTCCTGTTTCATGTCCGTTATTTTTCTGTGAAGAAGTGTAAGAGCTTCTGACTGCTCCACAAATTCAACGTTTTTACTTATAATCAAAGACTGGTTCATTTCAATAATATCCTTGAAAATTGTATCCATAACAGACTGCGGAAGTCGCTTAAAATAGAGACATCTTGCGTACTTGTCGTTGTACATAAAATAGTCCTTTTTAAACTCAAAATAATCTGGACAACAAATCATTTTTTCTGCTCTTCTTGCAAATTCCCCACGTGAAACCGGAGAAATTTTTGAATCAACATCACGCAGAATATCCGCCATAAGTCTTACACGGTCATTTGCGTTCAGCGTGATAAGTTCCGTTCCAAGTCTGTTAAGACAACTTATCAGATGAGATTCAATATTGAAAAATCGTGTGCTTGCTGCTTCAAAATTGATTGCTGCAACTGTTACGGTTATAAATTTCCTACACTGAATACCGTTCTGACCATGCATAATTTTATCGTGCAGAATCTCATTAAATTCCTGTCTTTCAGCATCTAACCCATCATTTTTATTTTTCAGCAGAAGTTTGTTTTCAAAATCTTCTTTATTGATTTTACTGTTCAGCATTGTGACCTGTAAGCTCACTGTACTGTCAAATCCGTTCAGTAAATCTATGTAAATTTGCATTTTTTCAAGCTGTTGTTCTTTGGTCAGTGCAGAGTAATTTACATCCGGAACAAGATAAGTTTTTGAGTAAAGATTAGCTGTTTCCCTGCCGATTTTTACGTTGCTTTTCAGTAAAACGACATAGTTGCTTACAAAGCACTCATAGGGTAAAGTCTGAATTGTGGTGCGTTTGACCTGACGTTTTTGGGGAGTATCTTTCTTTTTAGTTTTCCCTTTTTTCAGTTCTGCTTCACGTTTCCTGTCAATTTCCCTTGCTGATTTTTTGGTGTTATTCTCTTTTCTGAACAACGTTATTACCTCCTT
>WFLZ01000097.1 GCA_009177225.1 Clostridia bacterium | reverse complement strand
TACCGTTGAATTGCTTCATTCTGTAATTCCGGATGCTTTTTCGGCGGTTTCTATTTCTGATATTTCAGGTTGGTTTTCTGCTTCTGGATACTCTTTATCTTAAGTGGAATTGCTGTAATTAACAATTTTTCACCGAACACTCCAACAAATATTTATGTAAACTTCGCTGACTCACCCTTGCAAAATTAAAGAAGCAAACTTTTCTGATTCACAGGATATTATTGACATTCCTGTACCATAATTATATCATAATTTATAAAAATAATCAATAACAAAATATCAAATTATAAGGAGCAGGCTACAAAACCTGCTCCCGACCATTTTTTTAGATAGTTAACCTAAGTTAACAATATTTTTATCATCAATAACCAGTATATTCCTCTCGGCACACAATTCCAAAACTTTTGGGGTCATTTTGGGGTCAAAGCTACTGTCACAGAAAAAATAAAATCCCGTAAACAACTTGTTTACGGGAAANACTTATACTATTTCACCNGCTCCACTGAAATANGTCANCTCNTTTTTTGCCTATTTTAAGGCAAAAAAGCACCATGCNAATAAAATGAGATTTATACCTCCACTCAAGATATTTGCTATGATGCTTTTCGATTTGGTTGCGGCGGCTGGATTTGAACCAACGACCTTCGGGTTATGAGAATCCAAAAATGCGTGTCATTTAGTATTGAACTAATGAAATATCTTCAAAAATAGGCGTTTTATTTCACGAAAAATGTTGTTATTTTCATTGTTTTCAGGGTAATTTCATCGTCGTAAGGGTACGGATAAGGGTATGATATTATCTTTTTATTTTACATCTTTTTCCCTCAAAAGCAACACCATACTTGATAATTTTTTTATAGCCTTCATTTATAAGACCAACTTCATACCGTCTGTCCTCAATCTGCTGTAAAGCCACATCGCACATCTGGTCAAGACTTTCACCTTTACCTACTGACTTTATTTCCAGTATAACTGCAATTTCACGAGTAAGAACATTTTTAATTACAATGTCGTTACGACCAGTACCACTTTCACGATTTGATTCAACAAGATATTCATCTGAATATTCTAATAATCCCACAAGAAAACCGTGATAGAAATTCTCATAGCCGTCATGATAACTTATACTTTTCAGTAACCACCTGTTTACTTCAAGTTCAAATATTTCAAACTCACCATTAAGAACTGCATTTAATAATACACTTTTATCAGCAATTCTTATCGACTCGTTAAACCACTGTCTGAATGTGTTTTCATAGGTAGTAATAATCTCTGTGTTAGGAATTACAGCAGTAAAATAACTGTGTATCCCCTTCTGATATATCTGAGTAGGCTTAAGATAACCAGTATGGAGAAGGAAACTCCAGATATATTCAGACTTTACATTCATATTAGTATATGTAATATCCTCATATAATGGTTTATCTATAGAACCACCGATGATGAGTGCTTCAATATCATTTTTTGTTTTCCTGTCACTTTTGATTATAAGTTCATGAATAATGCTGTTTGAACTTGTATTGACCCAATATGTCTGTGGAATATGATTCCTGTTGTTTAAAGCNAACTGAATGTATTTCAANACACTCCAGGGATTATATATTTCAGTTTCTCCAAACAAATAACCATCATACCATTNCTTTATTTCATNAAAGCAATNAGATAAATTATAATATTCCAAAANNTCTNTNACTTCANTTTCAGTAAATCCAAAATAAGATGCAAANGAATTATCAGTCACNGAGTGAACAGAAAGATTATTCAGACCTGTAAAAATGCTCTCTTTTGAAATACGCAGACAGCCGGTCAAAACACCAAATTCAAGTGAATCATTTGTTTTTAATACACTCTCAAAAACAGAACGAATCAAATCTATCATCTTATCATAAAATCCATTAAAATAAGCGTTTTCAAGAGGAACATCGTATTCATCTACAAGAACTATTACCTTTTTATTATAAACCTCATAAAGACAATCGGAGATAAGTTTTAATGCAGTTAAATATACAGTATCATCGGCTGTATCTTCCAAAATACCTTGGATTCTTTTTTTCTTTCTTCCTGAAATTGAAGCAAATTTTAAAATTTCCTGATGACGTTCAAATTCATTAGCAATTATTTCTTTGAACTGTGAAAATGATTCTTCCCATGTCGACTGTTTCATACTCTTCAAGGAAATACTGATAACAGGATATTGTTGCATATACGATTTATATTTATCCCCTGCTCCGGATATTGCAAATCCATCAAAAAGATATGAATTATCCTCTTTTGTTTTTTCAAAAAATCTTTTGAGCATACTCATGTTAAGTGTTTTTCCAAATCTTCTCGGACGGGTAAAAAGAGTAACTTTTGAACCACTGTCAAGAATATCTCTGATAAGCATTGTCTTATCAACAAAATAACAGTTCATATCAATTATCTCTTTAAAATCCTCAATTCCAACCGGAATCGGTTTAAAAACTGCCATAGTATCACCNCAAGATTTNCTATCAATTATATTATATCATATTCAAGAATAAAAAGCAAGATAAAAACAAAATTACCTCATTCAAAATATTTACTTCAAGTCGCCATTTGCCGGATTATCAAGAACNTTTCCTTTATCAGAAAAACGTGAGCCGTGGCAAGNACAGTCNCATGAATGTTCAGCGGAGTTCCATTTAAGTGCACAGCCCATATGCGGACATCTTTTAGTAGTTAGAGTAAACAAATTTTTTATGGCTTTTCCACTGTTTATAAAAAGCTGTGGCTTAATAATACTTCTTGATGGACTGAAAATATCTTCATATTCATTTCGTCTGCCCACAACCATATCGCTGAGTATCATTGCAGATACCATTGCACCAGTCATTCCCCATTTATTGAATCCGCCTGCCACATACAGATTCGGAGTATTCCGTGAATATTTCCCAATATACGGTATTCCATCAAGGCTCATGCAGTCCTGTGCCGACCAGTAATATTTCTCTTTGGCATTTGGATAATGCAACTTTACAAAGTTATGCAGTTCGTTCCAGTTTCCGCCTTTTTCACCTGTCCTGTGACCTCCGCCGCCGACAAACAGTAAATCTCCGTAATTCCTGAACGACATTCCCTTATGATTTTCATCAACATACATACCATTTATATACTGAGCATTTTCCAAAGCAATAACGTATGAACGATGCTGATATAGCTTAAGAAAATAACTTCCATGTTTATTGATAAAAGGAAAATGAGTTGTAACAATTACCTTATCAGCCCTTATTCTGCATTTATCCGTGACCGCTGTAGTACCAATCATTTCACGCACGAAGGTATTTTCATATATGTTAAGTCCGTCTACAATCGCTGAAATAAATTTAAGCGGATTAAACTGAGCCTGCTTAGGAAATTTCACTGCTCCAACAGTCTTTATCGGTATCGGCAGACTTTCACACAAATCCGCTTTATAGCCAATTCTGCTAAGTATGTTTATTTCATTTTCAAGCGTTCTTCTGTCATTTACAGAGTACACATAATTATCCTTTGTTTCATAATCACACTCAATATTACGGCACATTTCTGTATATTTATCAAAAGCTGTCTTATTTGCATTCAGATATTTCTGAGCAGTTTCCACACTGCTGCTTCTGAAAATTTTCTGATAGTTAAGTCCATACTGAAAAGTAATTTTTGACGTTGTATTACGAGTTGTACCAGAGCATATTCTGTCCTTTTCCACAAGAATATATTTTACTCCATTCTGATGCAAAAAATATGCTGTCAGTATTCCTGCAATTCCTCCACCGATAATAAGAATGTCAGTCTTTATATCTTTTTCCGGTTCAGGAAATTCCGGCAATTTTGTATTAGCATTCCATACTGATTCCATAGTGTCCTCCATCGTAAAAACGCCGTTTGTATAAATGCAAACGACGCTTAATTTTAGAATAGATTTTTATATATCCTGCAAATCTGCCGCAGGAATATCGTTCTCCATATTGTCACGTGCAAGGTCGTTGTCGATAGTCGGATATGCAGAAGATATCGGAATTTCGTGTGAGTATGATTTATTATGCCATACCTTTTGTGAAACACCTGACGTTCCTGCAATTACAGGATTCGCATGAATCTTTCCCGACTTAGCTTTTCCCTGAACCTCAGGTACAGGAAACACGTCGTTTCTTGGCTGCGTATGAGTGTATTCGGGACGCTTCATTCCTTTTTTCGCCATTTTACATCACCTCAGAATCAGTATGTGCAGAATGGCTTAAATTATTCCTGAATTATATTTTTTGTTTTTAAGCATCATAACTATACATATTTAACGTGAGTTCGATGAAAAAACGTAGAAAAAACCGCCGAAATCTGTTATAATGAGAATAACCACAAACTCAAAGCAACAGAAAGGCGGTTTTTATGGAACAAATAGCGATTTATTGTGATGCAGATGATTTTTGCAAGGCATATGAAGAGTATTGCAGAAACAAATTGTTGATGGATAAGGAGGAGGTTATACCCCGAACAAGAATGTCATTGAGTGAAATTATGACAATACTTATCATGTATCATCTATCAGGATATAAGACGTTTAAATGGTATTATACAAAACATATAATGGTACATCAAAGAAAAGATTTTCCTGACCTTGTAAGTTACAACCGGTTTGTAGAAATTATGAGATTCGCACTTGTTCCACTTATATTATACACTATAAAGGCACGTTTTGGCAAGTGTTCAGGAATATCTTTTGTTGATTCTACTCCTTTGAAAGTATGCGACAATCACAGAATATGCAGTCATCGTGTTTTCAGTGAATATGCGAAAAAAGGTAAAAGTTCTATGGGCTGGTTTTATGGTTTCAAGCTGCATCTGATTATCAACGATAAAGGTGAAATTTTGTCTTTCTGTCTTACTTCCGGCAATGTGGATGACAGAAATGAAGCTGTGATGGATTCACTGACTAAAGAAATATTTGGNAAACTGTTTGCTGANAGAGGCTATATTTCTCAGAAACNGNTTGAAAAACTTCTGCAAAAAGATATTACGATTGTCACCAGAGCAAAGANAAATATGAAAAACAAGCTGATGGATTTACATGACAGACTTATGCTCCGCAAACGTGCTGTAATTGAATCAGTTAATGATTTTCTTAAAAATATCTGTGACATAGAGCATTCCAGACATCTCAGTGTAACCAATTTCATTGTCAATTTGGTTTCTGCTCTGGCTGCTTACTCTTTTCTGCCCAAAAAGCCCTCTGTCTGTTCTTCTTCTATTATGCCAAAGGGCTTTTTATGCCTACTCGACTGATTTTGTCTGTCGAATTCNCGTTAAAAAGCAGCTTTATCAGATATGCAGTAAATACGGNTTCAACCTCATTTTTCTTCCGCCATNTTCTCCTNAACTCAATCCCATANAAAAATACTGGTATGTTTTAAANCNTAGAATANNNGCATTTCTGCGTTANNACTTNTNNNTAAACGATTCTATTCATCACGCTTTTCTATGTACTTATAGTTCTGTTTATAAGTAGAACGGCTATACTGTGCTTGCAGATACTCCGAATATCTTTCCTGTCTCTTCATATGAATTTCCAGCTTTTTTATATAATACTGCTGCTTCTCTCAAATCTTTACTTTTACTCATGCTTTTTATTATATCACACTTCATTTCTATTGTCAAATAGGATGACTATACAACTGTAATACTAAAAACAAAAAAGACTGATTTCTCAGTCTTTTTTGCTTAATGTATTGATTTGCTTATTCGTTTTCTTTGCGGCGGAAGATTTCGGAGAACTTAATAGCAATGAAACCAGCTATAGTCATCATGAGTGCTGCGAGAACGATTACGATATTTGTAAGGGAATTGTTTCCTGTCTGAGGAAGATTAACTTCACCGCTGTTTGAATCAGTACCGATACCGTTTTCAGGATTGATTTCATAAACATCAAGAATGTTATCAGAATTGTCTTTAATGGAAATCAGATACTGATTGTCTGATTTTTCAGTAATTTCAGCAGAATCAGCTGTAGTATCATCGTGCTTGCTGTTGTAATCATTTACTGACCAGTTGCAGAGTTCTTCGTCAGAAGCAATGTGATTTTTTGTTCTCATTATAGTAGTTTTTGCAGTTGTTGTAGCTTTTGTTGTAGTAGTTGTTGTAGGTTCTTCTGTAGTAGTTGTTGCAGATTCTTCTGTAGTTGTAGTTGTCGTAGCTTTTGTTGTAGTTGTTGTTGTAGGTTCTTCTGTAGTAGTTGTTGTTGTAGGTTCTTCTGTAGTAGTTGTTGTTGTGGGTTCTTCTGTAGTTGTAGTTGTCGTAGCTTTTGTTGTAGTTGTTGTTGTAGGTTCTTCTGTAGTAGTTGTTGTTGCGGGTTCTTCTGTAGTTGTAGTTGTCGTAGCTTTTGTTGTAGTTGTTGTTGTGGGTTCTTCTATAGTTGTAGTTGTCGTAGCTTTTGTTGTAGTTGTTGTTGTGGGTTCTTCTGTAGTTGTAGTTGTCGTAGCTTTTGTTGTAGTTGTTGTTGTAGGTTCTTCTGTAGTTGTTGTTGTCGTAGCTTTTGTAGTTGTTGTTGTGGTTTTTTCTGTAGTTGTAGTTGATGTTGTTGTAGGAGCTGTTGTTGTCGTTGATGTTGTTGTAGGAACCGTTGTTGTCGTAGATGTTGTTGTTGTAGATGTAGTTGTAGGAGCNGTTGTTGTNGTAGATGTAGTTGTAGGAGCNGTTGTTGTNGTAGATGTAGTTGTAGGAGCNNTTGTTGTTGTAGATGTAGTTGTAGGAGCTGTTGTTGTCGTAGATGTAGTTGTAGGAGCTGTTGTTGTCGTAGATGTAGTTGTAGGAGCTGTTGTTGTCGTAGATGTAGTTGTAGGAGCTGTTGTTGTTGTAGATGTAGTTGTAGGAGCTGTTGTTGTCGTAGATGTAGTTGTAGGAACCATTGTTGTAGATGTAGTTGTTGTAGGCTCTGCTGTTGTTGTTGAAGTGGTTGTAGGTTCTGCTGTTGTTGTTGAAGTGGTTGTAGGTTCTGCTGTTGTTGTAGATGTAGTTGTAGGAGCTGTTGTTGTCGTTGATGTTGTTGTAGCTTTAGTTGTTGTTGTCGTAGTTGGTGGAACGGTTGGTATTTCTAATATAGCTCTTGTAGTAGATGTTGTAGACACATTTGATGTAGATGTTGTTGTAGTTGTGGTTGAAAACGACCATTTTTTTTCTGCATTTTCAGCGTTTGCTGTCTTTGTAGTTCTGGTTGCTGTGCCAAGTGCTGGTGCTGTTTCTGTTGCAACTACTACTGGTGGCGTTGTTGTAACTAAAATATTGTTGATATTGTATTCTTTTTTAGNACCGTTTTTTATTTCCTCAGAACTTAATAAAGTAGAAGTTTCACCATATCCTGAAACATATTGAATGTATTTTACTTTTACTTTACTTAAATTACCGCTTACTATTCCGATGAATATTGAATTGTTATTATCAAACAGCGATTGCATTTCTTTTCGGGTAATAAAGATGTTTGCATCAGTTTTTGCGTCATTTTGTATACATTCAAATGAGCTGAATCTATTTTTAACGTCATCTCCATCTCCGAAACTAAATGTAAACTTTTCTGTAGATTCCAAAGTTATAACCACAGAAGTAATATCAGTACCAAAACCATCAGGAATATTAGGAGAATCAGTAGCAGAATCATCATCTGTCTTAATAAGGCTCTTATCGCCTTTCTCTACTTTAACAGCTCCTTCAGAAGTAATTACTAATCTTCCGTCCTCTTCATATAGTGTAGCATCGCTTCGCATCTCAGAAAGAGTAGTGACAACACCACTTCTTGTACCGTGAGCTATTCTTGTAGCAGGAATTGCCGAAAAGAGAATTAGAACCGATGTTATACCTGCTAAAAATTTCTTTAACATAACTACTACCTCCTGTAATGATATTTCAAAATCATTTCTGAATTTTTATTAAGGGATTTTTTACTTCATTTGTTCTGATTATATTTTATCATTATCCAAGTGTTTTTTGTACCATCAAAAAAAGACATTTTCCATAAAAAAACAGATAAAAAAATATCTGTGTATTCCGCAAAAAAAATCCCACCTGAATATATGAATAAACAGGCAGGATCTTTATTATTGATAAAGTGTTAAATTATGTCATGTACTGGAGGTTTGTCAGTTCTGCCAGTCTTTTTTAATTCTGTCGTCTGTGTTACTGTGAATTAGTGTCGGTTGTAACAACTTCTGTTGTGGGTTCTGTAGTAGCTTCTGTATCGTCGTACTTCTTTTCACCAGTAAGCTTGATAGGAGTATCCAGCATCTTATCCATAGGTAATACTTCTTCAAACAGTGAGTCACTTACGATACGCTGACCTGTATTCAGATTAATATCGTTTACTCTGTAAAGCTCAACCCTAACCTTTTCAGGCCAAATCAAATCGTCGAGATTATCAGGCTCAATCCAGTATACCCATGTTCCGTCTTTGACGTCTGTAATTTCTCCGCCCTTCGGAATATCTGCAAAAATAACCTGGTCTGCTGTGCCGTCCGCACCGCTCTTTGTTTTGCCGACCATATTTCCGTTCTCATCGTAGAGAATTACAACATTGTAAGAAGGATTGCCCTTGTAAGNACNTGTAAATACGATTGANCCCTTAGGAATGAAATCCTCTGCGTCTCTTCCGTATTTGTAATCTNTTGCAAGAGTACCGAATGCTACTTCTGCTCCNTCATCAACTCTGCGGAAGTCAACGTTATCGCCNGTNACGCCGAGAACATCAANTTCTGCGATTGAAATCTTCTNGCCTTTCTNGTTGANAATTTCAAGTCTTACTGCTGTTGTTTCATAAGTACTGAGGTACTTGTTGTCTGAGTTGTTGAAGTAAATAGGATAAACAGTCTTCTTTCCGTCGAATGTTCCGCTTGCAACCTCAATCCAGCCAGTGTCGTCTTCACTCTTTACATAGGCTTTGTACTCGCCTATTGAATTAGCTTTATCGCCGACTGTGTACTTCATTCCGGTAACTACAACCGACTGGTGTAAGTTCAGAATTATACTTGCATTGTTGGTCATTACCTCCGGTTCATAAACTGTTTTCGAATTATTATCAATAGCTGCTAATGCAGGTTCATGAATTGTAAGTGAGCATGGGAGGTCTTCTACCTGTTCAACGATTTTTTCTGCTTTAAGGTCTTCTGCCATTTCGTTTACGTCTTTTCCGTCTCTGTCTTTAATCTTTTTGCCGGTTTCTGTTTCTGATATGCTTACGCTCCAGTTTGTCTTGTCAAGGCTTCCGTCGTGGCTGATTTTTATCATATCCGTAGCATATGGTGCTGAACGGTAGAGGTACTGGTCGATAAGTGTAACCTTGTATGATACTGTACGGTTGTTGAATGCTGTAACTGTATCTTCAAATGTCGGGGTTTTTGTAAAGCCTATCGGAGTTTNAATAACTTTACCTCTTGNTATAGTACAGCGGNTAATCTNNTAACCGNGAATNTCTTCTTTCGGCAACACATCAATAACATTGATTGAAAGTGTAACCTTGTTTGCATTTGGACCTTCACCGACTTTTACATCAACATTGCTTATTGCTGCTGCATTTGGATTGCCATTTTCATCGGTTGTCATGTAGCTTTCACCGTTCATCGCATAAACACGTGAATCTTCGTTTGCATACATGATAGCTCTTTTTTCTTTTCCGAACTGACTTGCGTATGCGATTGTAATGTTATCCGGAGTCATACCCCAGCGTTCAAAGAATTCAAGGATATTTTTTTCTGCTGCTGCACATGCAAGACGCATAAGATTCTGTTCCGAACCGCCGTTGAGATTAAGTTCCGGACCGCCTTTATTTGGAGCTGCTGAGGGATTTCTTGAATATGTGTCCATTCTTGCATAGAAGAGGTTATTGAGAATATCCTGTGCTGTGCTGTAAGTCTTATAGTTGTAATCCTTATCGTAAGCAAGATGGAGTTGCCAGTAAAGACCGAGTTGTGTTCCCTGGTCCGCCTTGCCCTTTGTACCAGATGATACTTTCTTGAAAATATTGTCATACTTGAGTCTTGAACCCGCATTCTTATCCTGTGCCTGAGCGAGAAGTGAGAAATAGTTGTTTGTGATTTCAGCGTCTACATACTTTGAATCATTGAGATTGTGACCGATTTCGTGAGCGATTCCCCAGCCGAAGTAGTTGCCACTTATATATTTGCCGTTGCTGTCTGATGTTACACCAGGAACATTAACTAATCCGGAAGCTGTACCATACTGGATACCGATGTGATTTCCTGCTGCGTACATCGATGCACCTTCAAACATTCTCTGATAACGGATATTGAGATGCTGGTTAGAAATTTTGTTTATATCTCCATTTCCTTTAACACTGTTACCGTTATTCACACTGTCCTGGCTGGTATTCGGATTCAGACCCTTGTGCTGATAGAAAAGAGTGAGCATATTTTCCATTGCATCTATTGACNGCACAAGTTTTTCTGCNNGTGATTCAACTGAACCTTTTNCTAAGCCTGCAAGTACCTGAGCCGCAGGAATTGAATACATCATCTTGTTGCTGAGAATCTCTGTTGCACCTGCAATACAAGTATTTGCCTTATACTCGTGGTTAAGCTGTGTGTTTGGTTCGTTGGTGTCAGGGTGCTTTGCATTTGCGTGAGCGTATTCGTGTTCTTCTTTCATATCAGCAACCTGTCTCTCAAGAGCCTCTATATAGTCAGCCGCTCTTTCAAGACGTTTTATTCTGTCATTTACATAGAAAAGGTCAAGAACCGAAATCGGAGAACCGCCCGCTACACGCACTGAATAAGATTTGTTACTATTCATTGCGCCGCTGTATGAAATATAAAGCGAACCGCCTCCTTCATCATCTGCTAAAGAACTTGCTGGTATATAAATTTCATTTTCTCCTATACAAAGTTTCTGATTTTTTAATGTTAAACTGTTTGACTCTGAATTGTACTGTGTACATACGAGTTCCAGATTTGTTGCAGAACCCAGTTTATCATTATTCATATCTGAAGAACCTACATAANCCAGTNTTTTTGTAGCTGCACCAGCTGAAACACCAAGAGGTTGCCATGCATTCAGTCCGCTGTAGTTTTTTGCTATACCGCCGTTTGNTGTATTTGTGGTGATTTTGTTGTAAATCATCACAGGAGGGTTGAGGTGTGCAGCATTACGANGTAACTTTTCAGCTGCATCAAGTTCAATATTCAGAGTGCTTCTGTCAGGATTGGTTTCACCCCATCTGTCTTTTGCTGCAATTTCTTTACGGAGTTCATCAATTGTTTCCTGAGTAACGTCATCTTTCAGAACCAGATGGTATTCGTCGGCATACAGGTTCTTAATCTTTTCTCTCGTTTCGTCCTTAGTATAGAAAGCCATTTCTGCAACTGAAATGTGTCCTCTGTAGGTATCAAGACCTATCTGAAGCTTATTGGTCTTAATTGTTTGCGGTAATCTTACGAGGTAGTACTGATTACCATTTTTATCTGTAAACGTACTGTATCCACCAATATTCTTTAATGTGTAATAACCCTTCTCATCCCANTACCTTACACACGAATATGCANTTGAATTNTTNGTGTATGGATATGTAACCNCAAAAGAGCTGNATTNNTATACATCATCAAATTCAAATACAAAGCTGTCGTTACTCGGACCATTGTAGCCACCGTTGTTCCAAGGGTCTCCTGAACCAGAAGTCTTTGCATAATACGAACCCTGGTCACCGTCAACAATTGCCCATGTTGTAAGCTTAGCATCTTTTTCCCCAGCGGCTACCTTTTTTGCATTTTCTTCATCTACTCTATTGCCTACCGTACTGCCGGCACTTCCTCTGTAGACATTTACAATGTGGTTGCTTCCGATATTTCCATCCTCGTCAATGTTGATAGCACCGTATTTATGCATCTGAACAGGTATTGTCACAGTTGTTACGCCTGACTTTACATCTGAACGTTCGCTTCCGCCGTTCTTATTACAAGCTACAACAAAAACGTTGTATTCAACTTTATCCTCAAGACCTATGATAGTATAATTTGTTGTTTTGTCTAATTCAACGCATGTATAATTGGCATTTTCAAATGTTGTCTTGGTCTTTTCAAATTCTTTGGATGTGAATGACTTAGCAGCTACATTTTGAACTTCACTTCGTTTTCCGTAACAGAGAAGGTAGCTGGTAGCACTGTTTGTACGAGAAGATGACCACGAAACATTTAAAGATTTTGTACCACCTTTGACAGTAACGTAATCAGGTTTGGCAGGCACTTCTCGCGGTACAACATCAACTTTTGCAGCATCAGACCAGACACTCTTGTAATCTTCTCCTCCTGCTGACACACTGCGGACGTGTACGTAGTAGGTTGTATTTGTCTTGATTAATTTGAAGTTTCCGTGTTCCGATTGCAAGGAAAATCCGATTTTTCCGTCATTAGCTGCCATTGAATCTTTGATTTCTGTGTCTGACAATACTTTTTTTGCGATAGTTGAAGCAAAGCTTCCGTCAGGTTTTGTAGACGGACTTGAGGATACCTCGTACTCGTAAGCTCCTCCTCCTAATTGAACCGGTGACCATAACACATCAATCTTTGCATACTTATCCTCTGCTTTTGTATCCTGAGCAACAGAAACATCTGTAGGATAATCTATTGGCGGTTCCTGTACTTTGGATTCCAGACCGTTAAGAATCTTAACNTNTGCNATTTCAGCAAGATTNGAATTGTTANCTGCTGTAATCTTGAGTCTNATTTTCTTGATACNAGTCTGANTGCCNAAATNAATGCTGATATTACCGTCTTTATCAACTGAANCCGTAACAGCACTTTCCGTTTCACTGAATCCGTCTAATCCTTCAGGCTTTACAGCAACCGTAACAGTCACTCCGTTCTCATCTGAATATTCTATAAATCCTTCTGTAACCTTTCCTGTTCCATCTTTGTCTCCTGTTTTAAAACTGAATCCTTTAACNCCCTCANCATTAATAGCCATATCAAAACCAACAGGATGGTCTTTAAGTGACTGAGGATTACCATTTTCATCCGTAGCAGGTTTCAGTTTCATTGGCGGTATTTCGTTGATTTCACCACCTTCTTCGCTATTATTGGCGATTGAAGCACTAAGCAACTCTTCCAGTGTAGAACCGTCTTTTGAAACCACTGTATCTGGTAACGTCTCAACGGAATCCTGCAAAACAAAAGCTGAATATTTCTCAGACACTTCTCTTTCAAGGGTTGCTCCTGTCTCAAATCCTCTTGTATCGATAAAGCCTTTTGTAAAGTAGCTCATATCTGACATATCGATTTTTCCGTCGTGATTCAAATCAAACTTATCAAGAGGATACTTATCTGCTTTTGCTTTAGCAGTGTTCATTGCTTTTTCAGCATCGTCCATTGCTTTTTTATTTTCATTAGTCTTGTCAGATTCATACACTTTTGCAGCTTGGTTGTATTTATNGGTTGTTTCTTCAAGTCGGATATATGAANCAATAGCTACGGCAAGAAGTGNTGCATNNGAAATATCTATGGATTTATTTGCTGTATTTTCTCCATCAAAACCGTTTACATCTCCATAAACCAGAACGCCCGGATGATTTACTGTCTTCGGCTCTTCGTATATGACATCGCCGTCTGAATTCGTTTTATAGTTGCCATTCTCATCACGCATTGGTTCCAATCCGTAACTATAGTTCTTATGGAAACCAAGTGTAACTTTTACAGTACATATCATATTTTCAAGTTCTTCTGCAGGTATTTTNTGTTCAAANGCNTTAAAACCCGGAGCTTCAACTGTGACCATGTACTCACCGNTTGTGATATATTCTGTCATGACANTGGCGGATTCGCCTATTCCATCTTCGACATTAACAACAGTCGGACCATTCTCATCTGNGAGTATATCAAATCCGTCTTTATTAACGACTTTTACAGTACAGTCTATACCGCCAAATGNCATATCCATCTGATTGGAAATTTCAACTTTAATCCTGCTGAATTTCTGGTCATTTTCTACTATTACTTTCTTATCTGCATCGCCGTCTCCGACTCCTTTTGTTGTCGGCTGAGTCGTCTCAGCACTTGTTGTCGTCTCAGCACTTGTTGTCGTCTCAACACTTGTTGTCGTCCCAACATCTGATGTCGTCTCAATTTCTTCGCCTTCCGCAACGGCTGAAATGATATTGTATGAAAGTGTAGTTGCGCCGATAGCCTGTGAGAAGCTTCCCAACATTGACAATGCTGATACAAAAGCAAGTGTTCTCTTTAAACTGCGTTTCCTTTTTGAAGCTTTCATAAAATTCATCCTTTCTGATTTCGGCAATTCTTATCACTGATTCAGAGCGTCTAAGTCAAAATCAATAAATCTGCCAAATTAATTCATTGTTGCAGGAGCTTTACTATTATCCTTACCTCATCTCCTGTGCCTTTAATTATATTATACTCATTCTTTTGAAAAAGTCAATCGTTTTTTCTCTTTCGTCTTATTCGTTATGGATTTTGACTTGTTTTTATGGGATTTTTCTAATTCGCACGGAAAAAGTTAGAAAATTTCTTATAATTCTGTGCTGAACAGGTTTTAGGCAACACTGAATAGTTGCAAAAGAAGAAAATAAGTGATATAGATATGGAAAGACAAATGAGACTGGCAGAAATAAACGATGAACTCGGAGCAGCCAGAACCGGGAAAAAGAGTTTTTATAGTTATCCTGTTTTAAAACAGAATGCTAAGAATACCGAAAAATATAGTGAATAGCATCATCTAAAGAAATATTTATACGCACAAAAGTTTTTATTCTGCGATTTAGTACAAACCAATATTTTTCAATTGGATTGAGTTCAGGAGAATATGGCGGAAGAAAAACAAGGTTGAAACCATATTTACTGCATATTTGATAAAGCTGCTTTTTACGGTGAAAAGACGCATTGTCCATAACAATAGTTGTACCTTCTTCAAGACACGGCAGCAGGCACTTTTCAAACCAAAATTCAAAAAGTGCTGAATCCATTTTTGAGTTATACTGCATTGGCGCAATTATTTCATTTCCAAGTTTTGCAGCAATAATATTTGTTCTCTGAAATTTTTTCCCTGGTATTTTGCCATAAACTTTCTTCCCACGGGGTGCATATCCATATTCACGGTAAAGACATTTATCTATACCTATTTCGTCGATATATGCTGTTTTTTCTTTCGGAATATCTTTTATTTTTTCCTGATATTCCTTTACTTTTTCAGGGTCTTGTTCCCTGTAGTGGCATGTCTTTTTTTTCGTGTTATTCCAAGTCTTTTATA
>WFLZ01000048.1 GCA_009177225.1 Clostridia bacterium | reverse complement strand
CTGCTTCTCTGTCTGCTATTATGATTTTTCTTACCTCTACTGGTATCATTACTATCACCCTTTCTATCCTCTATTATACCATTCTTTTTCCTATTTGTCTATAGTGGATTTGCTGTAGTATTTATTTATATTAGTATACACTAACTTTTGTAAAAAGTCAAGTATGTTATCTTCGTGCAACAAAAAACTGCACATTCAGTTATGTGCAGTCTATCGTTTTCTTTTGAATCTCGGCATAAACCGTACTTTATATATTTTATAGAAAAAATCAAGATTCACGTCATACAGTACAAAAATAAAATTGCACAAAGCAAGCATTATATAACTTCCGTATCTGCCCATTTCACCAAATTCGTCAAGCATCTGGTCAAGTCCGAATATATAGACGGTAACGTAAAAGTAAGCGACCGCACATATATTGAAAATCAGAAATTTGACCGTATTCCGCAAAAAACGCACCTTAATCCTGTTTATATAAAAACGCAGAACCGGATAATGTCCGAAAAGCATAATAAAAATAAGTGCGGCTTCCTTGTCGAACGTCACAAACATAGACAGCAGACCTACTGATATATAAGTAAGCATAGCCCAACTCGTACTTACCTCAACCGCAATTATCATCATAAGAACTCCTGCAATCATCGGCAGNNTAANANAAAGTGCAGGCATGATTCNGGCNAGAAACATCGCANTNATACAAANNNCGNAAACTATACNGCCGANTGCAACACGATAGCTTATATCTCTCATTTTTCAGCTGCCCTGCTCTTGCCGTCAGGCGTTTTCTTTGCACGCTGAACATTATAGGTTATTG
Organism: Clostridia bacterium; assembly: GCA_009177225.1. Taxonomy (GTDB): domain Bacteria; phylum Bacillota; class Clostridia; order Oscillospirales; family Ruminococcaceae; genus Ruminococcus. The sequence goes on along the minus strand of WFLZ01000048.1, from coordinate 53,174 downwards.
CAGAAAGAAGCTTATACGGTACAAATCTCTGTCCGAAAGCACAGGCTTTTGCAGTAAGAGACGGCACAGCAAGACATTTTCCCTGAAAAAGCTTTTTCAGTCCGTATTCTGCGGCATATTCCGGAGAAATAGGCTTTACACTGAAATTAACGCCTGCCCTGTTATTGAAGTTTGTATTTACAGGTCCGGGACAAAGTACGGTTATTGTTACATTTGAACGCTCCCGACGGAGTTCTTCAGCAATGGCAAGTGAAAGTCTTAGAACATAGTTTTTTGACGCATAATAGGACGAAAGAAGCGGTCCTGTCATGAATCCGGCTACAGACGCAACATTAAGAATAAATCCGCTGTTCTGTTTTTTGAAATCACGCAGAAAAAGCTTTGTCAAAATATGGAGTGCAGTAATATTCACGTCAATCATATCAAGTTCGTCATTAAGGTCTGTCTGGTCGAATTTTCCGAAAATACCGTATCCGGCATTATTAACAAGCATATCAATATTCTTGTCTCTGCAAAACTCATATATTCTGAAAACTTCGTTTCTTTCTGAAAGTTCCGCTTTGATTATTTCCGTTCCGTCACCGAACTCCTTTTGANGTGCTTTCANAANTTTTTCGTTTCTGCCCGTCAGAACAAGTTCCCAACCTCTGCGGTGCAGACTTTGTGCTATACATTTTCCTATTCCAGAAGTTGCTCCTGTTACAAGTGCTTTCATTATTAATATTTCCTTTCGTTAAAATTATTTATTGATATATTCAAATAAATTTTCGTTATCCATGCTGTCAATACCGAACAGAAAAAGCGTCTGTTCATAATTATCGGGGTCAACAAAGTTACTGATATTTTTTGTCATATGCCCCGGAGAAATCACCACAATTTCACTGTAATGCTGTATCAGAAACTGTATGAAACAATCGGCATAACTGTCTTTTATCAGTAAAAGTTTCTTTGCGTTGTTAACAGAAGTCTTTATCCTTATAAAAGGTTCTTCCTCGCCGAGATACATTCTGTACATATCCCCACTCTCCAGAAAATCCATGTCATTAAGTATTTTCCGGTAACTGATTCCGTTGTTTTTATAGGCGGTGCAACTGGTTATTTCCGCACCTCCTGNGTAGCTGTAAACATCAAGTATATNCGGCTTTGTACCGCTGTAAAGACATCTGCTGTAGAGATTCCCTCTGAAATCACNTGTAACGTGCTTTATAGTATACTTATCATAAGCTGACGGNTGAAATCCGANTTTNTGAATTATCGTTCTGTATACATAATAAGCCCCGTAACTTGTAAGTTTTGTATCATTCCTGCAATAAATATAATTATCGTTCAGCATTTTGAGTATATTATAGGTATCAATTTTTCTGATACTGTCGTCAAGAGCAGTATAGAGGTTGTCCATCTGATTCTTTTCGTTATTGGAAAGAAGATATTCCGGAAGAACGTCCCCGTAAACTCCCGAAGATGTTGGAACTGCCGTAAAATAAACTGTTCCCTTGTAATTTTCCGTAAACTTATTTACTGCATCAATATTTTTCTCTGAAATACGGCGTTCCAAAATATCAGTATCAAGAAGTCTGTCCTCTCCCACATATACACCGTTTACGATTTTTTCGCACATATCCGATTCAATTTCTGCCTTTGCGGAAACCCATTTGTCCCTGTAGGCAAAATGGTCTGTCATATATGCTTCAAGCTGTCTGCTGTANCTTCCGTCCGAAANCGANTCTGCCGAAAAGTGAGGAAAAGGAGCAAGACTGNNGTTTTCCGTTAAAGACTCATCGCTTTTCTTTTCAACAACCGTAAGTATCAGAAAAGAAAATATAAACAGTATAACAAGCACCGCCGTTATTCTGTCTGAAAGCTTAGACTTTTTCATAGAAATCCTCCTACAGTGTCATCAGAATCATTCCGGAACTTCCGCTGTACGAAATAAGTGCAGTACATACCGCAAGAAGTACCACAGTTATTATCGGCGAAACTATTTCCATAAGAACTCTAAGCTTTGTTCTTCCGGAACGCATCAGCATATTTCTGAAAAGACTTGTTGAAAAATACATACATACCAGCAGTAATACAATATAATATTTCAGCAGGTAAAGCGTCTGCGAATCGGCAAACATTCTGTTTCCACCGAGCANGGCAAGAAGATAGTTAANTGAATATGAAATATTTTCCCCTGCAAGAAAGACNGCACATATNNTTGTTACCGCATAAGTGTAAATTATTCCGGTAGCTTTCAGAATTTTCATACGTCCGAGAACATTCTCAGTCAGTACGGACAGACCGATAAAAAATCCCCATAAAAGACCATTTATATCAAATCTGTACCAGAATCCGACCAGACACCATGCAAGTATATATATAATTTTCTTATAAACACGTCTCCTGCCCAGTTCGCAGAGAGGCTTTGAAAAATAACGTCTGAACCAATATATTATATGGACGTGCCAGTTTGCCGCAAAATTGCGTATTTTTGTACTGAAAACAGGATAGTTGAAACTTTGCGGAAACCTGAATCCGAAACAATACCCCACACCTGTACCCATATCAGCAAAACCTGAAAGCATAAAATAAAGGCACAACAGATACGCCGTCATTCCGAGCCATGCGTTAAGGGCAGGCATTTTCCATATGTCAACACTTTTTACCGCCGTATAAAGCATATACATGGTATCCGCTGCAATTACTTTCTTAACAAGTCCCTTTACAAAAATTGTAAAGCCCATACCCATATCAGCAAAATCAGACTTACGGTTCTTAAGCATTTTTTTAAAAGTCTTATACCTTATAACAGGACCCATAATTATTCTCGGAAACATCATTATATAAAGTCCGAAACATATAAAATCACGTTCCGCCCGCATACGCTTTCTGAAAATATCAATCAGATACCCAACTGCCGAAAGCGTGAAAAAAGATATTCCTACAGGAAAAAATTCATCAGGTATATTCAAATTATTTTTCAGAGATGAAAAAGCTTCTGTACGGAACATAAAAATCATAGTAAGGTCAAAAGCTGTTCCGACAAAAAGAGGAATGGCAGACAGTGATTTCTTTTCACGCAGTACCCATATAAACATACCTGCAATATAGTTCACGGCAATGTATACAAGCATGAATACAAGAAATTTAAGACTGTTANGCGTACAGNNANTNATANTGAGAAGANANAGNANATTTTTTTNTANNTTTTCCGGCGTAATCATATAAATCAGGAGCGAAACAGGCAAAAAACCGTATATAAACAGCAGACTGCTATATAACATAATCTTTCTCCTTAATTTTTTTAATATATCCGGAAAGTTCACTGCTGTCCATCATTGTATTGAGAACCTCAACAAGTGAACCTGCCGACATAAGCGACGGAAGTCCGAGACTTTTCTGAAGCTTTTCACGGAGTTTTTTACTTTCATTTCCTCCGCTTAGTCCGAGTTCATAAAGCGTGAACTTTGTTATATCTGCTTTCCGGCTGCTTTCGGCAGATGTCACACCGGATTTCTCAAACGCCGAAACAAGCGTTTTAACGTCTATGCCCTCAACGCCGAGCTTTCCCTCTGCCGACGGCTTTTCCTTTCTTTTTTCCTTGCCGAAAACGTCCGGTATATATACGTTTATTATCTTGCCTTTTTTTACCGCACCTTTTATATATCCTCTTATTTTCCGTCCTGCACTGTCCGAGTCAGTAAGTATTATTATGCCTGTTTTTTCGGCATAGTAACGGATAAGTTCGAGTTTTTCCCTGTCCCTGAAAATCCCGAATCCGTTCGTAATTATTATTACAGCGTCCACAACAGCGGAAAGTTTTATTTTATCATATTTCCCCTCGACAATTATNGCCTCATTAATTTTTATCNTCGGAATNCTCCGTTATTTAGTCATAAGCATTTTCGTGACTGCCTGTTCAAGCACTATTTTTTCATCGACGGCTGTTGAATTAAGCTGAACCGCAGTATCACGCAGAATTTTTATACATGAGCGTATACGTGCTGTACTCATGCGTGAACAGTCCCTAAAAGCGTTCCTGACTTTAAATTCCCATATATAAGAATAATCACTCATAACGTCAGCCGTGCTTTTTCCTGACTTTACCGCACACGAAGCTCTGTAAAGGTCAAGAAACGAGTTTGTTATATTTGCAAGAACACTTCCACGATTATTTTTATCGGTCATAAGTTCGTCAAGAGCCTCAAAAGCGGACTGCCTGTTGAAAGAAGAAACAGCGTCCGCAAGATTAAATACGGTGACACTGCTTTGACGGTGGACAAGCAGTTCAAGTATTTCCCTTGTTATCTCCCTGTCCTGAACATATGCACACAGCTTGTCAATTTCATTTTCAACCGTAAGCATATCATAAAGACACATATCAGCCAGTTCCCTTGCATTTGCCGGAGAAATCTTTCCACCCTTTGCCGAGACTTCCGAAACAATAAACTTTGACATCTCCGAAGCCGACAGCAGCCCCATTTCACAGACTGTCCCGTTTTTTGCAATAAAGTCGGCAAGCTTTTTATTCTTGTCGGTTACTTTTCCTTTTTTGGTCTTTACTTCAAAACCCGTCACATTAAATATAATTACTGTCTGCGGAGGAATGTCCTTAATTGTCTCAATAAGTTTTTTATTGAATGTATCGGCAGTCTGTCCGTGCATTTCCTCACGGGGCTTTTCGCAGTTGTAGTCATTTATAAGAATACAGTTATATTCCGACATCATCGGTATTATCTGTATCATGTCATAAAGTTCCGAAAAATCAAGCTTTTTTCCGTTAAGCTTTGTAAGGGCGAAATCCTCATTTCCACCGACTACTGTCTTTATAATCTGCTTTGTAAGCCTTTCAACCTCTGTTATATTCTGTCCGTAAAGATAGTAAAGATTATCAATTTCGCCCTTTTTAAGACGTGCGGTAACTGTTTTTGCGTCTGCCAGTGGCATAAAAAATCACTTCATTTCAATTATTTTATATGTTCCGTCTGCGGAAATTTCAGTTTTAAAGTTATTCATACCAGAATACTTATATGTCACCGATTCCTTTTCGTCAAGATAAATACTTTTTCCGTCGCATATCATTTCACTGTCTTTTGGGATTTTGCCGTAAAATACAGTAAGTCCGTTATTTTCGGGAACTTCGCTTTTTGCAGAAATAAAAGTCATTTCAGATTCTCCGAAAATAATTTTAAGAACTCCGTCAGTGTAACTTATTTTATACTCACTGTTTTCTACCTTGTAACCATTATCGTCAAAAAATGTAAAATTTCTGTTTTCACACGGAACGGTATTTCCTGTAATAAACCAGTTTTTAACGTCAATAAATTCAAGTTCCAACGAATACGACGCATAAAGAGAATGTACATCATTTTCAAGTGAAATAAAATCAACGCTTTCAATTCCGTTATCAGACAGATATTTCCCGACATACTGCGGATTTTTATAATCGCTGAAATCAATTACATAATTTCTGCTTTTATACGACACAACTACAGACGCATTGTTTCCCCTGCCAAGTACTGCAACAGTAAAAATATTACGGCTGATATTTCTGTAAAAAACCGAACATAAAGCAGTCAGGTAAACAGACAATGCTATTGAAACAGCTATGTACTTTCTGTTTCCGGTAACAATTTTTACCATAATCACTATAACCGTACACATCAGAGCAATTTTTACAGTCATGTCGTTTCCACATGAAATATATGAAAATTTAAACCGTGAAATTTTTCCTGTAACAAAAAGAATTATTTTTATTATTCCACCTGCCGAATGAAGTACGGGAATCACACCGCCTGTAACCGTGTATATCATTCCGATAACCATACAGAACGAACACAATGGCACAATAATCATATTTGACAACGGTGATATTATTGATATTTCGTTAAAATAAATCATACTTACAGGCATTACCGAAAGTGAAGTACATAACATAATGAGAAATAAACGGCGTATTTTGTCTAAACGTGTAACGTCCGGAAGATTCTTCACCATATACGGTGCAAATACACCTGCTCCGAAAGTTCCGGCAACAGAAAGCTGAAATCCCGAACTGTACACGGCATACGGATTTTCAAGAAATATCAACAGAGCCGCTATGGCAAGCGAATTAAAAGTATCATTCTGCCGGAGAAATAATTTTGCCGAAAACGCAATATCCAGCATTATCATTGCTCTTATCGCAGAAACAGGTGAATTTGCCATAGTCACCATGAACAGCATTAAAATGTTGACCAGTCCGAACGATACGAATTTATTTATTCTGAAAAGATTCAGAATCAACATCACAAACATTGCCATAACTGATATATGCAGTCCCGACACAGCCATTACATGACCTATTCCGGTACGGTAAAGAGAAGTTTTTATACTGCCGTCAAGTATACTCTTTTCTCCGAAAACCATTCCTGCAAGAAAACCGCCACAGTCGTCACCGAGAACAATACGGAAATCAGAAATAATTCTTTCCCTGTAATCCATAAGAAAATTTTTGATTCTGTAGGAATTACGCTTTTCGACAGTAACACCGTCTGCTTTTTCTACTGTAAGAAAAATTCTGTCCGATTTATAATAACTTTCGCTGTCAAAAAGGTAATCGCCGGTCATTTTCTTAAAAGTACAGTTTTCAATAATAACCTTGTCACCATACTCCGCATCAAGTTCGTCACTGTAAAAAGAAATCCTCGCCGTACAGACACCGTTTATTTTTCCTTTGAGGATATACCGTGCCTTGTCATTGTCGTAACTGTCATAATCTTCGATAATTCCCGAAAAACTGCCTTCTGTATTGTTATATGAAATAATATCATTATACAAAAAATGTGTATACATTTCACCGGAAACAAAAGCAAGTGCAAACGATATCGCAACCATTGCAAAGTCATTTACAAATAATTTATTCTGTCTGCCAATAAGTAGAAAAACAAGAAAAATTCCGACAGGAATCAGCAAGTGCCACAAATCTGTAAAAAAGGAAGCGAAAAACAATCCCGACACATATCCTGCCGTAATACCAATCATTTTTCGCTTCATTGCTGATATACCTTATTTAAAGAAAAGCGGTAATTTTTCAAGGAATACTATATCATTTCTGTCCGCTGCGTCACCCTCTGCAAGAACGGCAGAATATGCCACAACGTTTCCGCCTGCTGATTCTGCGAGTTTTCCGAGTGCGGTAAATGACTCTCCTGTACTTACAACATCATCAACTATAAGAATTTTCTTTCCTTTAAGCATTGACGCTTTTTCCTGTGAAAGATAAAGAGTCTGCACGTTTGCCGTAGTAATTGACTTTACAGATACGGAAAGCGGTTCTGTCATATAAAGCTTGACCGATTTTCTTGCGACAACATAAGGCTTTCCACACTGTCTTGACATCTCATAAGCAAGAGGTATTCCCTTTGATTCAGCCGTAAGAATCACATCAAATTCACCACATTTTTTAAGAAGTTCTTCCGCACACGAAACAGTAAGTTCAACGTCCGAGAACATTATAAATGCTGCAATATCAATTTTATCATTCAGCGGACAAAGCTGTAATTCACGTTCAAGACCTGCAACGGTCATCTTATAAGTATTCAACGCTGTGCCTCCTTATTCGGTTTTACCGAGAGAATCAGCACCCCAGCCCATTTTTACACCGCCTAAAAGGTGAAAATGAAGGTGTTTCACGGTCTGTCCCGCATCGTCACCACAGTTACTGATAATTCTGTAACTCTCAATGCCTTCAGCCTTTGCAACTTTAGGTATAGCTTCGAAAATCTTAGCCACGTACTCCGAATTATCGGCGTTGACTTCGTTTGCACAGCATATATGCGTTTTAGGGATTACAAGGTCATGAACAGGTGCAATCGGTGCAATGTCCTTGAACGCAAAAACAAAATCGTCCTCATATACCTTTGTACTCGGAATTTCACCGCTGATTATTTTACAGAATAAACAATCCATAATTCTTTCTCCTTTTATATTGTTTCCGGCACAGACAGAACGTCCGTACCGGAATATNTATTANTTGATGAATTCGCCTGNAANGGANACAAACTCGTTCATAGNAGAATCAGTCTTTGAAATATCGCCGATACCAGCCATAGCACTGTCAGGCTTTCCGCCACCCTTACCGCCTGTGAGAGACGCTATTTCACGTACAATCTTTCCTGCATTTGCACCCTTTGCAACTGCTCCCTTTGTACATACACAGTAAAGAGTACCCTTTTCGCCTGTAATTCCTGCAAACAGGGCTATAATGTCCTCATTTCTGTCCTTAACGCTGTCACCGAGCTTGCGGAGAGCGTCAGGAGCAGAGCCGTCCATTCTTGCGGAAACAAGCTTAACACCGTTAACTTCCTTTGCATTATTGAAAATAGCAGAAATTTTAGCGTTTGCAATCTGCTGATTAAGGCTTTCAAGCTTTCTGTCCTTTTCCTTTGATTCTGCGAATACAGACGCACATTTTTCCGGAAGTTCTGTAACATTGGCAAGTTTAAGAGCCTTTGCAGACTTGAGTATGGTATTCTTGTAACCGTTGAGAAGTTCGATTACTCCCATACCTGTAACGGCTTCAATACGTCTTACGCCAGCAGCTACCGAACTTTCTGAAACGATTTTGAAAAGTCCGATTTCGGAAGTATTTGAAATATGAGTACCGCCACAAAATTCAATTGAATCTCCTGCTGTAACTACTCTTACAGTATCACCGTACTTTTCGCCGAAAAGTGCCATAGCACCGAGTTTCTTAGCTTCTTCAATCGGCATTTCCTCCATAGTTACGGAAACAGCTTTCATTATTTCATTATTTACATAATTCTCAACTTTTGTTATTTCCTCATCTGTCAACGCACTGAAATGGTTGAAGTCGAAACGGCAAGCCTTATCATTAACAAGCTGTCCTGCCTGATGAACGTGGTCACCGAGAATATGTCTGAGTGCATACTGGAGAAGATGTGCAGATGTATGATTTCTCATGACTGCACGACGACGGTTAACGTCAATTTCTGCCTTTGCCTTGTCACCCTTTGAGATACTGCCGGAAGTTACTTCTGCAATGTGCATGAAATGTCCCTCTGACTTAATAGTATCAAGAACTGTAACAATATCTGAATCAGTTGAAATTACACCTGTATCGCCTACCTGTCCACCGCTTTCAGCATAGAAAGGAGTTTTGTCGAGAACTATAACAACGTTGTCGCCCTCAACGGCTGTTTCTATTTCCTGACCGTCTTTATAAATGGCAAGTACTTCTGAATCTGCCGATACATCGGTATAACCTGTAAATACCGTTGCAGGAGCTTCAACTTGTATACTGTTGTCTGCCCATGAAGAACCTGCTTTAGCGAGGTGGTCAGCCTTAGCCTTTGCACGCTGTTCCTTTGCAAGTTCGTTAAAGCGTTCCGTATCAACTGTAAGACCCTTTTCCTCGCAGATTTCAATTGTGAGGTCTATCGGGAAACCGTAGGTATCTGAAAGCTTGAATGCGTCGTCACCTGAAAGAACGGTTTTATTTTCCTCAGCAAGCTTTTCTGTAAACTGTGCAAGCAGTTCAGAACCCTTGTCAATAGTCTTTGCAAAAGCTTCTTCTTCAACACCGATAATCTTCTTTATATAGTCTCTTTTTTCAGCGAGTTCAGGATATGCACCGGCATTTTCATTTATAACAGTGTCGGCAACTTCACAAAGGAAAGGTTTTTTGATGCCTAAAAGTCTGCCGTGACGTGCTGCACGTCTGAGAAGTCTCCTGAGAACATAGCCCCTGCCCTCGTTGGACGGCATAATTCCGTCACCTACCATAAAAGTAGTACTTCTGATATGGTCGGTAATTACACGGAGTGAAATGTCTGTCTTGGCATTTGTCTTATATTTAACACCGGCAAATTCAGAAACGTGATTCATAATATTCTGTACAGTGTCAACTTCAAAAATATTATCAACGCCCTGCATCACACACGCAAGTCTTTCAAGTCCCATACCTGTATCAATGTTCTTGTTTTTCATTTCGGCATAGTTACCGTTGCCGTCGCTGTCGAACTGACTAAATACAAGATTCCATATTTCAATAATATTATCCTTGTCGCCCTCAGCCTCGAATCCTGCACGGTCAAGTTTTCTGCCACTACCTGCACGGTCAAAGTGAATTTCAGAACAAGGACCGCAAGGACCTGAACCGTGTTCCCAGAAATTGTCCTTTTTACCGAGACGGATAATTCTGTCATGAGGAATACCTATTTTATTTTCCCAAATCTGTTCAGCCTCGTCGTCGCTTTCAAAAATAGTAATCCAAAGTTTTTCGGCAGGAATTTCAAGGGTTTTTGTGAGAAATTCCCACGCCCATTCAATAGCCTCATTCTTGAAATAGTCACCGAAAGAGAAGTTTCCGAGCATTTCAAAATAAGTGCCATGACGTGCGGTCTTGCCGACGCTTTCAATGTCGGGAGTTCTTATACACTTCTGACAAGTTGTAACTCTCTTGTTAGGCGGTACAGCCTGTCCGAGAAAATACTTTTTAAGGGGTGCCATACCCGAATTTATAAGCAGAAGGCTTTTATCTCCCTGCGGAACAAGTGAAGCACTTGCCATTCTTGTATGATTCTTGCCCTCAAAAAACGAAAGATATTTTTTACGAAGGTCATTAAGTCCGGTCCATTGCATATAATTCTATCTCCTTTTTTCAAACAATACATGACGAACAAAAAAAGCCCAAGTCAACAGGGACAAAGGCTTTTCAGGGCAAACCCTGTTCCGTCAATGCGATACAAGTATATTATAGTATTATTTTCAGTAAATGTCAATGGTTTTGGAATATTTTCCGATAATTTTGAAAAAAGTCTTGACAAAGTGAAATTTTTGTGATATCATATTGATATCATCAATGACAAACCTTATTTCAACGAAAGGAAAACAATCATGAAAGAAAAAATTTTATCCACTAAAAAGAACGGTATGCCTATGATGTTATTATGGGGTTTGCTGTACATAATCTCTATAGCTGTAGTTATAATAGCAGGCATATCTGATAAAGATGCTTTAGCAGGAGCAGGAACAGTATGGCTTGCTATCGGTTGGTTTCCGTTCAAGGGACTTATCGTCCTCAAACCGCAGGAGGCTCTTGTACTCACTCTTTTCGGTAAGTATCACGGTACTATAAAGGGTGACGGTTTTTACTGGGTAAACCCGTTCTGTTCTGCCGTAAACCCTGCCGCATCAACTCATCTAAGACAAAGCGACGACGTAGGCGAAAATATGGGAATTGCTATTCAGGGTGTAAAAACTAATACTGCTGTTCCGAGTAAAAAAATTTCCCTTAAAATTATGACACTTAATAATAACCGTCAGAAAATAAACGACTGTCTCGGTAATCCCGTGGAAATCGGAATTGCTGTCACATGGAAAGTGAAAGACACTGCTAAGGCTGTTTTCGATGTTGACAACTACAAAGAATATCTCTCACTCCAGTGTGACACAGCTTTAAGAAATATTGTCCGTCTTTATCCCTATGATATCGCCCCGAATGTTGACACAACCGGTGACGGTATCGCCGACGAGGGCAGTTTAAGAGGTTCAAGCGAAATAGTCGCACAGCGAATCCGTGACGAAATTCAGCAGAAAGTTGAAAATGCCGGTCTTGAAATCGTCGAGGCACGTATAACTTACCTTGCATACGCTCCTGAAATCGCTGCGGTCATGCTCCAGAGACAGCAGGCTTCTGCTATTATCGACGCAAGAAAAATGATTGTTGACGGTGCTGTGGGTATGGTGGAAATGGCTTTGGAACGTCTCAACGAAAGCGGTATGGTTGAACTCGACGAAGAACGCAAAGCCTCTATGGTTTCAAATCTGCTTGTCGTTCTCTGCGGAAACCACGACGCTCAGCCCGTTGTGAACTCAGGAAGTCTTTACTGATATGGCACAGAAAAAACAAATTCCGCTCCGATTGTCTGAAAAGCTGTATAAGGATATTTCTGCATGGGCGGAAGATGACTTCCGTTCGGTAAACGGACAGATAGAATATTTGCTTACTGAATGTGTTAAACAGCGAAAGAAAAACGGCAAATATGTTTCCGACGAAATTGACGCTCCGCCGGATTTTGACGTTGAAAAATTTGATAAATAATCTTGTATCGGGCATACTTTCGGGTATGCCTTTTATTTTTCCTGCATTATCCGGTCAGCAATTTCCCTGAAAATCGGTGCAGAAACATCGTTACCGTAACCGCCGTCCTCTACCAGTACAGTGACCGCATACTGTGGATTGTCTGACGGAAAAAATCCCGTTATCCATGCGTGACAAAGTTCCTCACCTTTTTTATCGGTACGTCCTGTCTGTGCGGTTGAGGTCTTTGCCCCGACGGTTGTATATTTTGTCTTTGCGTTTGAATTTTCATTTTCCTCAACTGCCGAAATCATCATATCTTTCAACTGATTTGCCGTGTCTTTTTCAAGTACCTGCGAATGCTGTGGAGACTTTTCACCTATTATTTCCTCACCGTCAACAGTCATTCCCTTTACAATACGTAATACAGGCATTTTTCCCTCATTTGCAATAGCACACGTCAACTGTGTAATCTGCAAAGGCGTTGCAGAAAGCTTTCCCTGCCCGAATGAAAAATTAGCAAGTTCTGCCGGTATCATCAAATCTTTTACGGTCGGCAGAACTCCACCGGAAGCTGTCATTCCGGAACACAGGTGTATTTCTCTGCCGAAGCCAAGACTGAAAGCAAGTTCCCTGAAATCCTTTATATCAAGAATCCTGCTCAGACTTATAAAATAAGTATTACAGGAGTTCGTTATTGCCTCTGAAAGAGTTTGCAGACCGTGACCGTCGGTCTTGTGACAATTGAATATTTTTCCCTCAACATCTTCCTTACCGGTACAGTTATAGACGTATCCGCTGAATTTATCGTCAATTGCCTGTGCAGCCGTGACAAGCTTGAAAACCGACCCCACACTATATGAATACAATGCACGGTTTATTAACGGACTTCTTTCGTCGTCAATAGCCTTTTCCATATCGTCAACGGAATAAGTCGGAAAGCTTGCCATAGCAAGAAGTTCACCTGTTTTTACATCTGCCACGACTACAACACCTTTGTCAATATTTTTTCCGGCATCTTCACAAATTTTCTGAATATCAAGGTCAATGGTCGTGACCGCACCGCTTTTTTCTGCTTTACTTCGTATAATTTTTCTGCCGTCTCCTATAAGTATCTGACCGAAACCGTCCGTTGTATAAGTTACACTGTTTTCACCGTAGTCATTACGGAGAATTTTATTATATGCATACTCAATTCCGGCAACGCCCTCACCCTGTGAAAGATAGCCAATAACGTGTTGTGCGGGTTGATTTTCGGAATATCTTTCGGGAATCTCAAAAACTGTCAGACCGTCCGAATCTGGCGTATCAGACTTGCACTCAAAAGTAAACGGCAGACCTTTGTCAAAATTTTCAAGAAAGCTGTCCTTGTCAACTGCAAATTCCGCTGTAGTGTTCCTGTCAAGAAACGACGGCACGGCGGTTGCAATATACTTTTTCTGCGAATTTACAAGCGGTTTCATATTCCTGTCGTATATAGTCCCCTCGCTGTTTCCGGCAATTATAGTAAACTGTGAATTTGTCTTTGCCGTCTGCACATGGTCACGTTTCATAGCTATTCTGTAATAATTAAAACATAGTGCGGTAAATATCACAAAGAACGTTCCGGCAAGTATAATAACTCTGATTTCTGCTTTCTTCCGCATAAAAAATCACCTCATATGTATTATTGACATATCAGGTGATTTTAATTCATTTATTCAAGTATTACTGTAAAAGGTCCATTGTNAAGCAGTTCAACNTTNATGNCTGCCNCGNAAATTCCGGTTTCTACGTGCTGACCTTTGTTACGGCAGTATTNCGTAAAATATTCAAAAAGTCTGTTTGCTTCGTCGGGATTTCCTGCCTGTATGAAATTAGGACGGTTTCCCTTACGGCAGTCCGCATAAAGAGTGAACTGCGNAACTATAAGNANTNANCCGCNTACATCTTTAANTGAAAGATTTATTTTGTCGTTCTCGTCTGAAAAAATCCTTAGATTTATTATTTTGTCGGCAAGTCTTTCACAGTCGTTTTCGGTGTCATCTTTTCCCACTCCGAAAAGCAGAAGATAACCTTTTTCAATCTGTCCGGTTATTTTTTCGTCAACGGTGACGCTTGCGTTTGTTACTCTTTGCAAAACTATTTTCATTGTTTCTCCTTAAAAGTCAAAAGTTTATCACGATAATATTCATATTGTTTCTGTCTTGCTTTTATTTCAGCAGGCAGACCGCTTGTCAAGTCGTTACACAGGCTATCAAAGCGGTCAAGGATTTTTACTATTCTTTCCTGCTCTTTAATTGTTGGGACAAGAATTTTTAAATTTTCTATAACCGAGCGTGCCAAACGTGGAATACTCTCTTTTCTTACCTGTAATTTAATAAAAGTATATTGGCAAAGTAAAGCATAATACAGAAATCTGTCAAGTATTTTTTCAGAACATACGAAATAATAACAGTCGTCAGCCGCCCAGAATTTAACTGAACTAAATCCAATTTCACCCGCTGCACCTGCTCCGATTACAAAAGTTGTATTTGATTTGCAATTGCTTTTTTCATAATAGCCCAGCGGTGTCATACTGTTCTGATATACAGGGATATTTCCAGTTGTTTCAAGTTGCTTTTTTACAACACGTATTCCTCTTGAGACCGTTGCAATATCTTTTAAAGTTGCATATTCAGAATTTTCTACGGATTTAATAAGCAAATTACGATAATAATTATACTGCTTTTTTCTTAATTCATTTTCTGCATAAAGTTCTTTTATAAGCTTTTCATTTTTTTCGGAATACTCGTCAAGTATGCGTACAATTTCAATCTGTACTTCTACAGCCGGAAGCGGAACAGAAAAATTCATTATGGCAGTTTTATCGCCTCTTGGCATTTTACTACCTTTTGAATTTTGTATATCATAATAGAAAAATTTTTCAGATGACAATACATAAAACAGAAATTTCGGAATCATTTTGTTTTTATCGTTTATCACAACGGGCAAGACATCTCCGTTTGTACCTCCCTCACAATCTGAAATCCATATTTTTCTTAAATAAGGGCGAATATTTCCAATTAAAATCGTATCAACAGGATAATATATACAATTGCACTCTCGGGGTACAGATATGGCATTTATTTTTCCTGCTTTATTAGATAACAAATTTTCAACACTTATATAATTACTCTTATCTAATTTATCCGCACTGATTCTTATTTTAGAATATGAAGCTATATCACTGAGTCTTATATACTCCACTCCGTCGGGACAAAGTTTATTTATAAGTCTCTGCAATTCAGACATTATTCACCTACTTTCTCACAATATCCATATCAAAAGGTATAAGACGAATAAAGTCTTTTCCTCTTGAATCAATAATGCTGTACATTGCTTTAGGCAGATTAATCATAACAGTTTCATTTGAATTATTGAAAAAGAATATATAGTCATTAATACCGTTTGTGCGTGTGACGACCTCAACACCTCTCGGAAGTCCTTTAAGTCTCGGCACACCTGCCTGAACCATGATATTTCCGGCAAAATTTTCATAAAAGTCCATATCGCAGACCGTTCCGACATAATAGGCAACACCCTTACAATATCTGTTCATAGTGACCGCCGGACAACATTTATAGAAACTCTCACCATATTCAGCATAGACCTTTGCTGTCGTAAGATGAAGAATGTCACACCACTGTCTGCACCTGAACTTATTTCCTGCAAAGTCTGTTATACTTTGACTTACAGTATTNCNTATAGNGTCGTACTCTGTGANTTCTACACCAGTAAGTTGCTTGTAAACAGTNNGCAGCACTTCCATNATACAANTATTATTATTGTCCTNTACANCACTTCTGCNTGTCATAATAAGAGTACCGCCGTTTATCACGAAACGATAAATATTTTCTGTAACCGCCTTTTCATTGACGAATACTNCCNGTNCAACGACAATTTTATATTTCGACNAATNGGAATCCGGTGAAACGACATCTATATTTGCACNGTACCTTGNAAAAGCGGTATAAAAATATTTCAGTTGTTCCATGTAGTCAAANCCTTCTGCCTGAGGCTGTATTCNGAGAGCGTTGTAACAGTCCGGCGAATACAGAACNGCNATATCCGATACAATTNTTGTCGATTCANTAACATCGAGTTTTGAAACGTTCTTACATAGTTCCGAAAATTCAAAAAAACGGCGTGTAGGTATATTATTGTGGTCAAATATTCCGTGCATGAACATTTCCGCACCTTTAAGAGCAGTTCTCCATCTGAAATGAAGTATAGTATCTGCACCGTGAGCAAAAGCCTGAAGTGAATAACCCATAAGCATACCGGGTCTGAGTGCCGGTGACATTTCCGTCCAGCCTCCCACCGAACCGCTTAACTGTTCAGTAATCCAGAAATTATCATTTTTTATTCCTCTCATGAAATCAAGTTCAAACGCATGAGAATAAAAAGGATTATTCCTGTCGTCCTTACTCACAGGAGGATAATTGTCGTATGAAACAAAATCCATATCGTCAAAAAGCTTATAATAATCGGGAGCATTCTCACAGAACCATGTATTAGTAGTTATTTTAGCTTTCGGAACTTCAAGGCGTATCACCATTGCAAGTTCCTTGACATACTCTGCCGTACATTCGGAAGAAAAACGTGAATATTCAAGGCACAGTGACGGATTCTGCCATGCAAGCGGATAAGCAGTCGGGGGATTAATCTGTGAAATATCGCTGTATTCTCCGCTCCATACGCTCGTACCGAATGCGTCATTTATATTTTCAAGACTATCGTGCTTGTCGATAAGCCACTTTCTGAATTTTTCCTTGCAAACTTCACAGGTACACTGATAGGCTTCAAGTTCGCTGTCAATCTGCCATGCTGTAACAGATGTCCTGTGTCCGTAACGACGTACAAGCTGTTCGGTAATTTTCTTTGCATACGACATTAAAACAGGTGAATTTATACATCTATGACCTCTTATTCCCGTCTGAATGCGGTTTCTGTCCGCACCAATACGGATAATCTCAGGGTGTTTTTCATACAGCCATAAAGGCGGACAGTTAGTCGGTGTACAAAGCATGATTTCAATGCCATAACTTTCAAAAATCNTGACAACTTNATCAAGCCAGCCAAATTCAAACTGATTTTNCTGCNGTTNAATNNGTGACCACGCAAAATCAGCTATACGGACAATNTTCACACCTGTTTTCATCATAAGTTCAGCATCTTTGTTCCAGAAAGAACTGTNCNNCTGTTCAGGATAATAGTCAACANCTATTTTCATAATTTTCNTCCTGCGAAATNTATTCAATAATCTGACAATTATCCATAAACCAGTTTTCAAATTCTGCTGTTGTCATATCATGAAAATAGGTCTCAATAACACGGCACACACCGCCGTGACTTACAATAAGAACATTTTTATCACTGTAATTTTTAATTATATCGTCAAGAGCAGAATAAACCCTGTGTGCAAGCTGTAAAAGCGACTCCCCTCTTTTTCCCATTCTAACGCCGAAATTCTTCTTGTTTTCGGCAAATCCCTCTGTAAACCTCGTTTTTCCCTCATACTCGCCGTAGTCCCATTCCCTTAGACGAATATCAGTTATAATTTCAAGTTTATTTTTTTCTGCAACAAGCTGTGCCGTTTTTATTGCTCTCTGCATGGGAGAAGCTATTATTATATCAACATCAAGTCCGGCAACTTTTTCTGCAAGCTGTTCTGCCTGAGCAAGACCGGTTTCATTAAGTTCAATATCCGTAGTACCCAGTACCACATCACGTTTATTGAAATCCGTCTGACCGTGCCTTGTAGAATATATTTTCAAGATAATCACTCCGTCCTGTATTTTTCAAGTTCTTCACGAGCGGTATCAAGCATAAGTCTGCTCGGATTTTCACCGCCCATAATTCTCGCAATTTCCGCAATTCTGCCGTCAAAGTCAAGCTGTGTGACATGAGTTTCAGTACGTTCAGCGGTTGTTTTCTTTTCAATCATAAGATGATTGTCAGCCATAACAGCTATCTGTGAAAGATGTGTAACACATATAACCTGTCGTATTCTGCCTGTCTCACGCAGTTTTATTCCGATTTTCTGAGCTGCTTTGCCACTCACTCCGGTATCTATTTCATCAAAAATCATAGTCGGTATACTGTCCCTGCCGGCGATAACGCTTTTAAGGGCGAGCATGATTCTTGAAAGTTCACCGCCTGATGCTATTTTTGAAATCGGTTTAGGCGTTTCACCCTTGTTTGCAGAAATCAGAAATTCAACGCTGTCCATACCGTTTACAGTAAGCTTGCCTTTTTCATGACGTACCGAAATCACAACGTCAGGCATATTGAGGAATGCAAGTTCCTGAGTAACCCTTTCCGCAAAACGCTTTCCTGTTTCTTCACGGCAGTCAAAAAGTTCCTTTGCTCTTTCGGTGACTATATGCAGAAGATTTTCCTTTTTTTCGTTGAGTTCAGAAATTTCAGACGCAGAACTTTCAAACTTCATTATCTCACTGCAAGCATCGTTATAAAGTTTTACCAGTCCCGAACAGTCTGTATT
Organism: Clostridia bacterium; assembly: GCA_009177225.1. GTDB lineage: Bacteria > Bacillota > Clostridia > Oscillospirales > Ruminococcaceae > Ruminococcus. Next base: position 34,581 of record WFLZ01000048.1, on the reverse strand, counting down.
ATACTTTCTTTTAAGCTTGTTTATCGTGTTAAGCCTCGTACCGAGATATTCAANCCTTTGTCCGTCGAGNTCAATTTTGTCAGNAAGGCTTTCNAGTTCNNATGANATATCAGCAATTTCAATTTCAACTGCCGAAAGTCTTTCATAAAGTGCGTTTAATTCGTCACTGTTGTCGATATAGCGTGAAATATCGTTTTCGGCAGACGCAATCATGTCGTTTGCGGTATCCTCGCCCGAAAGTGACATAACAGCCTTTTTTATTGCGATAATAGCTTTTTCGGCATTTTTAGCCGTTTCATACTCTTTTTCAAGTGTAACGTCCTCGTTTTCGTCAAGTTCAAGCTCACCGATATCCCCGATAATTCCGTTAAGATACTGACTTCGTTCAATACGCAGATGTTCCGACTTTTTGAGTTCATTGAGTTTCTTAGCCGTCTGCTGAAGTTCACGGAAAGCGTTCCTGTAATTTTCAATAACAGTGCTGTCCGTGCCGAAATCATCAAGCACCTGCAAATGCTTTTCACTGTCAAGCAAAATCTGATTGTCATGCTGACCATGAATATTTATAAGCATACTGCCGATTTCCCTGAGAAGTGACGCAGACGCTGTGCGTTGATTGATTCTTGCAACACTTCTTCCGTCCGCATTTATTTCACGGGTAACTGTTATTTCTTCATTTTCGTGGGAAATTCCGAGTTCGTCAAGTTTATGCTGAATATTTTCGGAAAGTTCCGTAAAAAGAGCGGTTATAACAGCCTTGTCACAACCTGTGCGGACAATATCCTTTGTAACTCTCTGTCCGAGAACTGCATTTATTCCGTTGATAAGTATTGATTTTCCTGCACCCGTTTCACCTGTAAAAATATTCAGATTTTCCGTAAGCGGTATGGTTGCTTCTCGTATTACCGCAAGATTTTTTATATAGATTTCTCTGAGCATACTTTGTGCCACTACCTCCCGTAAAAGAGTNNACTTTTGAATTTTCTGGNAAGTNTCTTAGCGTCNGCCTCACTTCTTACNAGAATNAATATAGTATCGTCTCCGGCAATAGTACCCACCACACCCTCATGATTCACCGAATCAATTGCGGCACAAGTTCCNTGTGCCATACCTGCACGGCATTTCAGAACAATTGTATNCATTGCATAGTCCACTGAAAGAACCGCTTCCGCAAAAAGACTTTTTTCTTCTGCCGCTGCTGCCGGAAGTGTATACCTGTAAATTNCGCTGANATCACGCTGTTTCACAAGCGNAAGCTGTTGTATATCACGGGACANAGTAGCCTGAGTAGTTTTAATACCTTTCTTTGCAAGCAGTTCCGCAAGAACTTCCTGAGTAGATACAGGCTGTCCGTTTATTATTTCAAGTATAAGTTCATGTCTCTGANTTTTCATAGTTCACAGTTCCCCTATTTAATCGGTTTGCAAAGTTTTCTGCAAAGTGATTCATGGAAAGAGTTTCCAATAAGATTTATAAATCTTATATTGTGCTTTCCCCGACATATTTCAATTGACTCATCTGTTTTAAGTTTTATATAAAGCTCACCGTCAACGCTTATTACCATATATTCATCACTGCGTGTACGGCTTGTGAGACGAAGTTCACGGCAAGCCGAAAAGAGTGTTGTCCTTGAAAAGAGCGAGTGCGGACAAATCTGTGTCATTTCTATACATTCAAGGTCAGGCTCTATTACAGGACCACCTGCTGAAAGTGCGTAAGCCGTCGAACCTGACGGAGTGCTGAACAGAACGCCGTCCGCACGGTATTTACCGACAAGATAACTGTCAGAATACACATCAAAGTCACATATCCTGAAACTTCCGGAATGTGCCGAAATCTCGTTAAGTGCGGTATAAGTAACTTTTCTGCCGTTTTCATTGCATACAACATCAAGCGTCATTCTTTCTGAAATTTCATATTCACCTGTTTTCAGAAGTTCAAGACGGTCAAGCTGGTCTGCCTCAAGACCTGCCATAAAACCGAGTGTTCCGGTATTTATGCCGAGCATTTTTGTGTCTGTTCCGATAAGAAGCTTTGAACAGCGTAAAATTGTCCCGTCTCCACCTATTGCAATGACAAAATCCGCTGTTTTTGCCGACTCACTTATATCCTCAAACTGCACAAAAGTCTTGTCTGCAAAATCGTTTCTGAATTTGTCGCTCACACATACATCAATGCCTGCCGAATTAAGTACATCACACGTTTCCCTTGCACATTTCAGTGCATTTTTCTTCTGAAAATTAGGGTACAATGCTGCTTTCATATGACTACTCCTTTAATCTGCTGAATGAATTTTCCACGAGTTCCTTAAAATTACATATCAACGGCGTTCCGGACGTTTTCCGCAGTTCTGCGAGATATTCTATGTTACCGCTTCCGCCCTTTACGGGAGAAAAAGTATAATTCATGGCAAACAGACCTGCTCCGGATACAGACGCATCAATTTCCGAAAGTACACGCTCATGAACTTTTTTGTCACGGACAATCCCATGTTTGCCTATGTCTTTTTTTCCTGCCTCAAACTGCGGTTTTATAAGTACAACTGCATTTGCTGCATCTTTAAGAAGTTCACAGAGCTTTGGGAGAATCATTTTCAGTGAAATAAACGACACGTCCGCAGAAATGAAGTCCACCGAACCGCCGAGCATTTCAACTGTGACTTTCCGGATATCAGTCCCTTCAAGGTTCACAACCCTGCTGTCGTTTCTGAGTGATTTTGCAAGCTGGTCATGTCCCACGTCTACCGCAAAGACTTTTTTTGCACCGTTTTTAAGCATAAAGTCCGTGAAACCTCCGGTTGACGCACCTATGTCAAGACAGACCTTTCCCGAAAAATCAAGTCCGAACTCTGCCGTTGCCTTTTCAATTTTCAATGCTCCCCTGCCGACGTACAATTCCTGCTCCGACGATTCTATAACATCATTTCCGGAAACTTCCGCAGAAGCTTTTCTGACGATTACGGAATTTACCGTTATACTGCCGGATTTTATCATTTCCTTTGCACGTTCACGGCTTCGTGCAATTCCCCGTGAAACAAGTTCCGAATCAAGCCTTGCCATCGGTCATGCACCTCTTTCGGACATATTCAGCCATTTTTTCACACGTAAAGCCCAGTTTTTCAAGCGAGGATTTCACAGATGCCTGTTTTACATAGCCGTCTATTGCAACTCTGCTGTAGTCTCCCGAATATCTGCATTCTGCAAGTCTGCTTCCTGTTTTTTCGGAAATACTTCCCGAACCTATTGATTCCTCAAAGAAAATTATACGCCTGTAATTTTTAATTTCGTCCGTAATATCACGGCTGNNGGNATATNTTTTTGTGNGTTTNCAGCAAATCNCAGTTTATTCCGTCACTGTTAAGAATACTCTGTGCCTTGTAAGCCTCGTTGTAAAGCCTGCCATACGTTATAATAAGCGTATCACTTTTTTCTCCACGCATAAAGAGATATTCTGTACTGAGATAGTCACGGTTAAACGAAACTTCTTCCGAACCTCTCGGATAACGTATTGCGGTTATGCACTTATTTGCATAAATCGCCTTTTTCATACAAAGTTTAAGTTCATCATAACACGACGGCGAATATATTACAGTATTGGGTATAGTGGTAAGCATAGGAACGTCAAAAATTCCCTGATGCGTTTCACCGTCCTCTCCGACAACTCCGGCACGGTCAACTGCAAGTACAACATGAAGTTTTCCTATAGAAATATCATGTACAAGCTGGTCATATGAACGCTGTAAAAAACTGGAATATACGGCTAAAACAGGTATCTGTCCCATAGCCGCAAGACCTCCGCAGAATGTAACGGCGTGCTGTTCCGCAATTCCTACATCGTAGAAACGTTCCGGAAAACGCTTGCTGAAAAACTGTAAGCCCGTACCGTATTTCATAGCCGCAGTAACCGCACAGATTCTGTCGTCTTTTTCGGCAAGCTTTACAAGTTCCTTTCCGAAAACGGTCGAATAACACTTGTCAGCCGAAACTTCGGGATTTCCGGTTTCAATATCGAATTTTGAAATACCATGATATTCACCGGGATTTTTTTCAGCCGGTTCATAACCTTTTCCCTTTTTGGTTTTCACATGAATGACAACAGGTTTATGACAGACTTTAGCCTTGCGTATAACTCTTTCAAGTTCGGAAAGATTATGACCGTTAACAGAACCAAGGTATACAAATCCCATATTTTCAAACATTGAACTCTGTTCAAGAATTTTATATTTAACAGCGTCTTTAGTAATTTTTATTCCCTTTGCGACCGGTTTTCCAAGAACAGGAATGGCATGGAGTGTGTTTTCAACGTTTTTCTTTGTTGAAATATACTGTTCCGAATTACTCAGGTTCGTGAGATGCTTCGACAATGCACCGACATTCTTTGAAATAGACATATCATTATCATTCAGAATGACAATCATATTACTCCGGCGTTCTTTTCCTGCATTGTTCATTGCCTCGTAGAACATACCACCGGTCATTGCCCCGTCTCCGATAATGGCAACGGTATAATTATCTTTTCCCTGAAGTTTCATAGCTTCGGCAATTCCGCACGCAACCGAAACGGACGTACTGCTGTGACCGCTTATATACACGTCGTGGACAGATTCTTCCGGTTTCGGAAAACCAGAAATGCCGTTTTCCTGACGGATAGTAGAAAATTTGTCTGCACGTCCTGTCAGAATTTTATGGACATAAGCCTGATGACCAACGTCCCATATTATTTTATCGTCGGGTGAACTGAAACTGCGGTGAATAGCCATTGTAAGCTCAACAACGCCAAGATTTGAGGCAAGGTGTCCACCGTTCTTTGAAACGGTTGATATAAGCATATTTCTTATTTCACCGCACAGGTATTCACATTGTTTCAGCGATAATTTTTTTAAGTCTTTGGGCAGATTGAGTTCTGACAAACTGATTTCTGCATCTGATTTTTCGTATTCATTCATTTTATATAATGCGGATAAAATTCCGCAGCTCCTTTTCATTATTTTTTCCTTTTAAGCAACATTTCTGTAAGTTCAACCAGAAAATCACTGTTTTCGATTCTGACGAGACATTCAATAGCCTCTGCCGTAATTTTGTCAGCAATTTCCTGTGATTTTTCAACTCCGTAAAGAGTAACGAAAGTTGTCTTGTTTTCCTCTGCGTCACTGCCGACGGGTTTTCCGATTTCTTCGGAATTTCCTGTAACATCAAGTATATCGTCAATAATCTGAAAAGCAAGTCCGAGTTTAAAGCCGTATTCAGCGGCGGTATTTATAGTATCTTCGTCCGCACCTGCACAGATACAGCCCATAATACACGAAACTGCAATAAGCTGTCCGGTTTTACAACGGTACATATTGCGGAGATTAGCTTCATCAACATTGTTTTTCTGTTCGTTTTCCATGTCAATGACCTGACCGCCAATCATTCCGTCCCTGCCCACAGCCTTTGCAAGTTCTGATATAATCCGGACTTTCTTTTCAGAAGAAAGACATTTATCGTCTGCAATAATTCCGAACGGCAAAACTGAAAGTGCGTCTCCGGCAAGAATAGCNATAGCCTCGCCGAAAGNCTTGNGACATGANGGTTNTNCACGTNTGAAANCGTCATTATCCATTGACGGCAAATCNNCGTGNANCANCNAAAACGTATGTATCATCTCGATAGCACACGCCGGAGCTGTAGCCTGTTTATAATCCGTTCCGAGTGCGTCACAGAAAGCGTACACAAGAACCGGACGTATACGTTTTCCACCGGCTTCAAGTGAATAATTCATTGCATCAATAAGATTTTTCTGCGGTTCTGTTTCAGGTGTATCAATATTATATTTTACAAGATTATTTTCGGTATATTCTGTATATTCCGCAAGTTTAACTTTAAAATCAGTCATATTATTTTTCCGGCAGTATCTCTCCGCCGACCTCCGTAATTTTAATTTTAGCCTCGTCAAGCTGTTTTCTGCACAATAATGCGACTTCCGCACTCTCGCTGTAAAGTTCAACAGCCTTTTCAAGCGTCAGACTGCCTTTTTCAAGTTCTGACGCAATTTCTCCGAGTCTTTTCAAATTTTCTTCAAATGTTGTTTTATCTTTCATTCTATCACCATTTGCTGATAATTTCAGCTTCCGCCCCGCCTTTCCCGAAACGGATTTCTATATGTTCGCCCTCTGAAACTTCCTCTGACGACTTCAGAATACTTCCGTCCTTACAGGTAAGAGAATACCCACGCAGAAGAACTTTAAGCGGACTAAGCAAATCAATTTCAGAAATTTTCCGGTTAAGCTGATTTTCAAGACTGTCCGTATAACGCTCAAAAGCGGTACGAGAATATTTCTCCAGAACGTCTATTCTGTCATAAAGCATTTTCAGGGACGGCACGGCAATTTCCGCAGCGGCAGAGGGTGTTGGTGTTCTTACGTCGGCAACAAGGTCGGCAATGGTAAAATCAGTCTCATGACCTACAGCTGAAATAATGGGTACTTTACAATTATAAATTGCATAAGCGACTTTTTCCGTATCAAAAGCACTCAAATCCTCATCAGAACCTCCACCCCTGCCCACAATAATAACATCACAGCCGGCATTTTCTGCCCTGACTATTCCTCTGCAAACTGAATCAGGAGCATTCTCCCCCTGCACAACAGTATTTACAGCGTAAATCTCACAAATCGGATAACGCCTTGAAATAACGTTTATTATGTCCCTTACTGCCGCACCGTCAAGCGACGTGACAACGCCTATTTTCTTCGGCATTTCAGGAACAGGACGTTTATGTCTGCTGTCAAAGATACCCTCTGCCAAAAGTCTTTTTTTAAGTCTTTCAAGAGCAGTAATCTGTTTTCCCTTTCCGTCGGCGATAATATCTTTTACATAAATCTGATACACGCCGTCACGCTCAAAAACCGCTGTCCTGCCTGTAACCACAACAGACATACCGTTTTCAAGAGTAAAATTCAGCCTTTTTGTGTCAGTTGCAAACATTACCGCCTTTATACTGCTTTTGTCATCTTTCAACGTAAAATAGCAGTGACCGCTTAAAGAGTGATTCACTAAATCTGAAATTTCACCCTTAATCATTAAATTATTAAGATTGCGGTCGCCTTTAAGAAGAAAACCGATGTATTTGTTTATTTGTGTAACCGTTACAACAGACATTTTTCATATATCTCCCGCACTTTTAAGATAACCGTATATCGCCACACCTGCCGCATTGTCGCACGAAAACTCCGGTTTTGCAAAAAATGATTTTCCGAAACGGGAAATAATTTTCTGTCGAATAATTGTGTCCGACATAACCCCTCCTGCAAAAACAAGCGGAAGATTACCATAAATTCTGATTGCTACATCAGTCATGGAAATAATTGTTTCCGCAATGAAATCAAGACAGTATTCAGCGATATTTTCAGGACTTTCTCCGTCATCAAGCATTTTACGGCATTTGTTCTCCAGTCCGGAAAGACAGNAGTCCGCACNTTTCNTGACCACCCTGNCTTTNNACTTTTTACTGGANTTATTGGCATGATTTTCCAGTTNTNTACCGCNTGGAAATTTNANTCNAAGCATNAGNCCCANNCGGTCAACAGCCTGTCCTGCCTTTAAATCAAGTGAAGTTCCGATTTCCGAAATTTTCAGAATATCATTATTGTCAGGCTCACAAAGCAAACAGTCGGTTGTCCCACCGCTGACATGAAACGCAATGAACTTTTCTTTTACAAGTTCAAGTTTGTTTGCCGAATAGAGTGCGGCAAGAATGTGTCCGACCTGATGAGAAGTTGAATAAAACGGTATCTTCTCAATTGCCGACAAAGAACGTGCTAAACCCTCTCCGCACAGAAAACACGGCATATATGAACCGCTTATATTTCTCGGACGTANCGACGCTGATACGACAACAGGCTTGTCNAGTGANTTTTCAGAATAAAGCTTTTCAATCATTTCGGGCAACTGTTTTGTGTGATGAAAAACAGCGTCACTCTGTCTGAGACCCAGTTCACCGTCCTTTACAGGCAGAAGCTTTTTTGACTGGTAAATTCTGTTTTCCCCGCTTACATAAACCGCCGTTGACGTTGTATAATTGCTTGTGTCAATTCCGAGAAATTCAGGCATCTTTGTTTTCTTCCTTTTTGGAATCACGGGAAAATGCACCTAAAACGCCGTTGATAAACGATATATCTTCCGGATAGGTGTAAATTTCCGCAAGCTTTACCGCCTCACTTATAGCAACATTTACAGGTGTCCTGTCATCATATATAGACTCATAAAGAGCAATTCTGAGTATTGCAAGATTAAGTTTTGAAATTCTTGAAATACTTCTTGACTTACTGTAACCGGAAATAATTCCGTCAAGTTCGTCACGGTGCTCAATAGTTCCCTCAACGATTTTCTTAACATCGTCATTTACATTTATTTCTTCAATTTCCTCTGCAATATCATAGAGTTCATTAATATCATCATCACGCAGAAGCTGTTCAAAAACCAGCTTGAAAGCGTTGTCTCTTACTTCACGTCTTGTCATTTTAATTTCTCCTTTTAATCAAATACCGCTCCGCTTATTGTAACGTTTACCCTTGCTACAGGAATACCAGTCATATTCTGCACATTCTCCTTGACTGCCGTCTGTACTTCCTGAGCAACTGCACAGACTTTTTCTCCACCTTTTACCTTGATTTTAACGTCTATAGCGGCTACGTCTCCAATCATACTCACATTAACAGGTCCGTTATTCCGGATTTTGCTTAATGTATTTATTTCACCGCTGAGACCTGCCACTCCTTTTACGTCAAGAGTGGCAAGTTTTGTAACGGTGATTATAACATCATCTGATATTTTCAGTTTTGTGTTAATATCTTCACGAACGACTTCCATTTTAAACCTCCGCATCTTTATATAATTTTTTTAACTTTCGAGCTTATTACACCTCACTTTATATTATACCAAAAAATTTCCGTTTGTACAACTACTTTACTTCAAAAATTCTGATATTTTCTGCCGAAACTTCTGTTTCGTCAAGAATTATCNCTTTTATAGAGGCAGCNTNTGCCTTGTCAAGACCTTCTNNCTTGATTACAACCTTCGCTGTTTCGCCGTCAAGATACGCAACACAGTCATCAAATCNCTGTGCTTTTATAAGAGANTNAATAGTTCCCTCTGATTCGATAAGCTTTGAAACTTCAACAGCGTCAAGAGCATTCATGACCATTTCTTCCTCTGTTATGTCGCCACCGCCGATTATTGACTGTAAAGTCTGCACCGCTGTATCACGGTTGTTCATCTTGTCAAGACGTGCCTGTGCAAAATAGTCCGACGCTCCTGCATTGACAGATGCTGTTTCAGCATTTACAAATTCCGTTTCACCGTAACTCACAGTATCATTTTTGGCGGTAACTGTTTTTGTGTCCGAATCGTTTGAAATCTTCGGGGCTGCCGCATAGTTTATGTAGACTGCTATTGCAAGCATAAGTGTGAGACAGGTCATTATTATTTGTTTTTTTCCTATAATTACAGATGGTTTTCTCATAATTTATCTCCTTTACCGTTTCAATTTTGTTACATATATTTTCCCTGTGGGAATCCCAAGAGCAGCCGAAACCGCCCTGTAAATCTGTTCCTGCACTGCCGGACTGTCAAAACCACTGCACGCAATCACCGCTCCGGTTATCGCAGGAGTTTCAACGGTTTCAACAAGTGCAGATTTGTCACTTCCACTGCCAATCATCACATATTTTCTTTCCTCCTCCGTCTTATTTTCAGATTTGCTTCTTCTGCCCTCGGTTGCATAAACGTATCTCTCATCACTTCCAACCGTAAGGTACACAATGACATCACCAGCCCCGTCTATACTGCCGAGAAATTCCTCAAGCCGTTTTTCTGTTGCACTTCTATAATCTTCTGCACTTAGAATTTCCTCAACGGCTTTATATTCCAACTCGTCCGTTTTCTTTTTTTCCGGAACAAGCGATGATATCATTATCAGCACAAGACCTGCTATTCCAAGAATTGTAACAGCGGTCAGCATTCTTTTNTNNTTTGNCNTATTCNNNATTTTTTCAGCAATCNCCNTTAATTANCTCNGNATCACTGCCAATACTGTTCCTGATTATTTCAGCCGCTTTTCCGAAATCGTCCGCACTGATTGTGACCTTACTAATAAATATGCTGGTATCCTCCGAAATATTAACTTCTGTTTCAATTTTACTACAGTTTATTCCGGCAGCCGAAAGATATTCAAGCAGTATTGCGGAAACGTTTTCGGCGGTCTGTCTGCACATTTCCTCTAAATAAATTTCCTGCGAATAACCGTATTCGGCAGTATCATACGCACGGAAATCAGGCAGTTCAAAGGCAATTCCACTCTTTGTGAACGACGCTATAAGAACCGACGCAACTGTAAGATTAAGCAGAAGTTTCATCTGTGATTTAAGCTTTGTCCCTGAAACCATATTTTCAATCATACACACTCCGGCTGAAACTATACACACCGCCATTACAGCATTTTTGAAATCTTCCATTTTTCCCTCCTATGTAATACATTTCATAAGTATTCCGGTACACAGAATAAAAATTACCGAATAACAGACAAGCACACTCTGTGCGACGGCAAGACCATTGTCAATACCTTTCATAAGTTTAACAAGCGGTTCTGCCGAAAAAAGTTCTGCGGCGGCAGTTCCCGTCCACATTATACAACGGAATATGAGGAGTTCGAGAACAGGTGGAAGCATTATTATAATTATCGCAATTACTCCTGCTGTGCCGACCGTTCCCTGAATAACGTCAAAACTGCTTTTGACTGTTGCATATGCGTCCGAAACAGCTCCCCCAACAACCGGAACAGTTCCCGAAATCAGAAATCTTGCTGTTTTAGTGGCAACACCGTCTGCTTTTCCTCCTAATGTGCATTTCATGGACACAAATCCAGTAAAAAGCGTCATTGAAATGGTCATACCCCATGTGATTATTTTTTTCAGCAGACCTACTATGCTTTCAAGTGAAACGTTTGGAAAAATACTTCCGGACACCGCTAAAACTGCGGTTACACTGAGTACGGGAATGAGAAAATGCCGTGACAGTTCAACTATTAATTCCGACGCTCCGAGTATGAGAACGTTGTAAATTCCGGCTGTGGTTATACCTCCGGAAACGACGGTAATTCCCGTAAAAATAGGCACAAACAACAAAATAAAACTTCCACCACGTTCAACCGCCGTTAGTGCCGAGCCGTAAACCGTGAAAAGCTGTGGCATGATAACAGTTACTGCCGCCATTACACAAATCATATTGTAAAGACCTGACGACGAATCCGACGAAAAAACACTTTCACCCGCACTTTTCATCACCGCCGTGAACAAAACCACGATAATAAGCGTTTTAAAGACTTTCAACGGTGCAGAAATACGTGCAATAAAAGAATCTTTCACCATTGTTATAAGTTCGCCAAAAGAAAGATTACTGATATCACCGTAACTATAGCCTATGTCATANTCANNCATAATATCGNCAATNTNNTGTCNGATNNCNGTCTCACTGTCCNTATANTCNANNGCNANGCTGTNCATGGNACAAACNGCAATCNTCAAAATAAAAAATATCAANGGTATAATTATTATTCTTTTCATACTTGTCCTATATTATTTCATTTATTCTTTCGAGGAGTGCTTTAAGTACGGGCAGACTCATGAACGTGACCGCTCCCCTGCCCCACATTTCTGCCGCAGACGCAATAGCATTTTCTCCGCTGTCACGACATATTTCACACGTTATCTGTGTTATGAAACAAACTGCCGCCGCCTTGAAAATAAGTGAAATATAGCTGTCGGATAAGCCCGCCTGAGAAAATATGTTCTGTACATCTGAAACAAGCGGTGCAAGAAACAGCATGAAACCACCCACCACTACAACACACGCCGCAAGTGCAATCATAAGTGACTGTTCGTGGCAATGCTGACGGAGCAGNACCGCAAAAATTGCCNAACANATACAAAATACCGCAACCGAAAAACAGTTTTCTACCATAAGCCGAACACCGTTTTTACTTTTTCAAACAAGTCACCGATTTCGTCCACTATAACCAGCAGTACCACTATAAGACCCGCAAGCGTCGTCATCATTGCCTGTTCCTCACGTTCCGCACGTTTCAAAACAAGATTCAGTACAGCAATAATTATTCCTGTTCCGGCAATTTTAAAAATTAAATCAATGTCCATCATCTTCTTCCTTTCGTGCTTTAAATTACGAGTATTCCGACCATTATCCCGAAAAGCATACCGACACTACGGTAAAGCTTTCCTTTCTGCGAATACGATTCAGAACGCTTTTTTTCCAGTGTTACAGCCATTTCTTCCAGTGCGTTTATTGAAACAATCTGACCCTCAATATCGCTCCTGCCTAGCACTTCCCCGAAATCACATAATATTTTTTTTTCGTCAGACNGAAGATTTTTTTGTGAATTTACGGCATTTTTCCATNTTTCATGAAAATTATCTCCCTGAGTGTAGCNCTCCNGAATTTCCTGTAAAAACGTAAGACAGAAAAGTTGTCCGTTTCGTTTCAGTTCCGAACCAAGAGAATATACGTCAACCGCCTTGCACCTGATAAGCATTGCAGAATGAATAAACATATCCCTGATACTCCGGCACAGTTCAAGTTCCGTTTTAAGACGTTCGGAGAATGAAATTCCTGCGATTCCTCCGGCGACCGAAAACAAAACTGCCGCAACAATTCTAAAAAACATTTTTCAACCTCCTGATTTCCCTCACTCTGCCGGGAAAACTGCTACCCTCAAGAAAAACCGCATAGTCGAAAACTCCTGCATCAATAAGNGGTCTTATAGCGGTACGTTTCATAAGNCCCTCATAATTTNCTGCGTGAATCGTTGCGACAAAGTTCACACCACAGCCGAAAGCCTGCAAAATCGACGACGAATCGTCGGTTTCAGAAATTTCGTCACAGAAAATCATATCAGGTGAAAGCGTCCGCACTGCTGAAATAATTCCGGCTGAACGTCTACAACCCACAAGCACATCGGTCAGCACTCCTACATCGTTTTCGGGTACTCCACCGAATGCCGACGAAATTTCATTACGTTCGTCAATAAGTGATACNTTGAAATTATTTCCGCAAAGTNTGCACAAATCACGCAGAACGGTAGTTTTTCCCGAATTGACCCCTCCGCAGATAAGCATNCTGNTATGATTGTGGAAAATTCTTTCATAAATCTGCATTGCACAGTTTTCAACACATCTTGCCATACGAAAATTAAGAGAACTGAAATCTTTTATAGTTTGTCCGGCAGTCTCCGAATAAGTTCCGGCAACACCCACACGGATTCCACCTTTCAGTACAAAATAACCCTCATGCAGTTCTCTCGTACAGCTATAAACCGAAAAATGACAAAGTTTTTCGACTGTCTGCCTGATATCGTCAGCATTAACCTTTACACATTCAGAATCATAATATTTGTCTGTAAGTCTGCCGTTTTTTGTAAGATATTTTATCTTGTCCGGATAAATATACGATACAGCCCGTTTGCATCTTAGACGAATTTCTGTGGCGTTTCTCTCATCATGGTTTACAGACTGCATTGCCGTCCGTACAGATTCCGTTACATAAGACGAAATTATTTCATAGCTTGTACTGTCCGTCATTATAAACACTCCTTTCACTTAATCATATTCATGTAACTCTCCCAATATTACAAAAAAAGGACGCATAAAGCGTCCGTAAACAAAAAAACAGCACACCGAAGTGTGCTGTAATTTTTTAGAATTATTCCTTAACACCACCGAGGGCAACACCAGCAATGATGAACTTAGAAAGACAGATGTATGCAATGATAATCGGAATAATACCGAGNNCANTACAAGTNTAAATCATACCGTAGTCAGCAGTTTTCTGTGAAGACTGAAGAATACNAAGCATCATAGGAAGTNTACGGNNGTTTNTTGTACCGCNCTNGTNGGGGTCGATAAGAATCATATTAGGTGTATAGAAGTTGTTCCAGCTTGCGATGAATGCGAAGATTGCCTGTACAGCAATAGCCGGCTTCATCATAGGGATAGCAATCTGGAGGAATGTTCTGAATTCGCTACATCCGTCGATACGTGCAGCCTCAACAATAGCCTGTGAGAATGAGGACTTGAGGTAGGAAACCATGAAGTATACTACCGCAGGTGCTGCAACAGCCGGAACGATAAGCGGAATAAATGAGTTTGTAAGGTGAAGGTTAATCATGAACTTTACAAAACCGGCAGATGTTACCTGTACAGGTACCATCATTACAAGGAGGATAGCTGTGTAAGCTGCGTCCTTGAGTTTGAATTCATAAACACGGATACCATACGCTGTCATTGCTGAGAAGAAAACAGTCAGTACAGTTGAGCAGCCGGTAATAGTCAAGCTGTTTTTGTAACCAATCATAAGGCTGAAATCTTCTGAAGTCTTAACACTGAGGTTCTTGACGTTTTCACCGAAATGACTGCTCGGTACAAAAAGTTTTCCAAGACCTGTCATGCNGNTGATTTCNCCGTGCGNACGTNTAGCNTTAAGAATAAGANTGTANNTAGGNAGCAAACAGATAATTGTAAGGATAATCATCCATGCAAAGAGGATTCCAGACTTTATCTTCAAGCTTTTTGTATAGTTTTCCTGAGCGTCTCCGTAAGTTGCTTTCATCTTGCTCATATACTAAGACCTCCAAACTGTTTATTCTTTGCTTTCTGCTGTTTGATAAGTGCTTTACGCTGCTTCTTCTTTCTGTATTCTTCTTCATCACGGTTGAGACGGAAGATAATAGCACCGAGACAAGCTGTAATAACAAAGAGTACAACAGAGGCAGCACCTGAATAACCATATGAAGGCTCAATAGCACCACTGTGGAATTTGTCATAAATATAAACAGCAATTGTTTCGATATTATCGATACGAGCGCCTTCTTTTGAAGTTGTGAAAAGATAAGGCATATCGAACATCTGGAGACCACCAATCATAGAGGTGATAACTGTATAAACAAGAATCGGGCTGAGAAGCGGAACAGTAATCTTGAGGAATGTCTGACCGCTTGAAGCACCGTCGATGCTTGCAGCTTCAAAAAGTGACGGATTGATACCCATGATACCGGACATAAGCATAATCATTGTGTTACCAAACCACATCCATGTCTGAATAAACATAACGATTATACGAGGCGGCCATACTACTTCACTCGGGATATTCTTTGTCATGTTAAAGAATTCACCGTCTTTGAGGATACCGAGAGACCTACCAAGGATAGTAGCTGCTGAATAGTTTGTATCAGCACAGAGCTGAAGGAAAAGTACAGCTATTGAAGCAGCAGTGATGATATTAGGCATATACATTATAACCTTGAAGAAACCTTTTCCCGGAATCTTGAGTTTAGCGTCTGTGAACCAGACAGCGAGTGAAAGTGAAAGTGCAATCTGCGGAACGAAGTTACCAAACCAAAGAATAATGGTATTTTTCAGACATCTGACGAAATTCTGATGCTGTTCGTCAACAGCCATGATAGCTCTTGCAGCAGCCTTGACAGCTTTGTCACTGCTGAGGAGGTCATCTTCGTTGTAGGAATGGCTGAAAAGCAAATCGCTGAAGTTTTTGAAACCGACGAAATCGTCGCCTGCGCTCTGATTTCCCTTAAAAGCAAGGATAAAGGTGTAAATCAGAGGCCATAACTGGAAAAAGCAATAAACAATAAAAAACGGTAAAATAAATATGTAACCATATTTAGCATAGCTGATTGATTTAATTCTGCTCTGAGCAGCTGATGCCATACACACACACACCCTCTCATAAAATATTTAGAAAATATAATAGCTGCCTATGNAACGCAGGCGTTCCATAGGCAATAAAATTTAGATANTGACTAAATATTATTCAAGGTCAGGAATATCTGCATAAACTTTCTTTATAAAGTTTTTCTGAGTATCTTCCCATGAAGCGCCNGACTCANGGAATTCAGCCTGAACTGTTTCAATGAAGTCAGCCTTGATTGTAGCATCATAAGGAGTAATAAGACCATTGAGGTTAATCTTCTTAGCATTCTCGTGAAGAACTGCGAAGTAGTTCTGACCATCAAGGAGATTTGTAACGTAGTCGTTCGGGTTTTCACCAGAATCAACGATTTCCTGCATTACTGCCACGTTGTTGCAGTATTCAGGCTTGTCGAGAGCGTATTTCTTAATCTGGTCACGGTCAACTGTGAATGTCTTGATGAATGACTGTGCTTCTTCAGCGTTGTCAGTAGCAGGATTAACAACAATCCATGTACCGCCCCAGAAGTAAGGAGCAGGACCCTGACAAACATTCCACTTACCATATGTAGCACCGCCTTCGCCACCTGCTGCCTGAGCAAGAATAGCGTCGCCGAAGCCCCATGTAGATACGAAGAAGCCCATTGCACTGTCGTCCTGACCTGAAGCATACCAGGAAGCATCCCACTGAGGATTCTTTGTTACGCCGCCGCAATCCCAAAGTCTCTTAGCATATTCAGCGAACTGTTCGCAGGAAGCGTCAACTTCGAGAGCGTTGTCTTCAACCCAAGGAGTTGTACGAGTTGCTGCGAATACCTGCCACATACCGCCGAGTGTATCAGCAAGAGCTGTCTTACCNCCGGACTGTTCAGCAATATCNTCAGCAGCTGATACGAAATCTTCCCAGTTNCCAATCTTAGCCTGCATCTCGTCAGGNGATGTTACGCCGAGATACTGTTCAGCGAGGNCTGTTCTGTANGCGNAACCGCCTNCTGCTGCCNNCCATGAAACNCCCTTACNAACGCCGTTTGAATCCTTACCGATTTCATCTGTGTAAGAGTAGATATCTGCAAAGTTGTCATCTGTGAAACCGAGCTGTTCGAGAGGAGCTGTCTTAGTATCATCGTNGATGTACTTGNGAGCCNAGTNAGCTTNACAGAAGTAAACGTCGAGNTCTGCACCGTCATTAAAGAGAGCGNCATACTTTTCAGAAGCAGCACCGCCGCCTACATCGAAGTTAATGAAGTTTACCTTGTCGTCAGAAGTGCCTGTTGTAGCCTTCCACTGGTCAAGCATANCCGGTANGTCGTNAGCATTCCNAGCAGCAACTGNGAATGTGTCGCCACCTGTAGCNAGTGAAACTTCACCTACATCAGAAGAACCGCTTGCTTCAACAGGAGCAGATGTATCATCATCTGTGCTTGTGTCAGCGTCAGATGTGTCATCTGCACTGGTGTCATCAGATGTGTCGTCTGCACTGGTGTCATCAGATGTGTCTGCACTGGTGTCGTCAGCAGAAGAAGTAGGAGCTGTAGATGAAGATGGCTCATCATCTTTACCACAGCTTGCGAATGCGCCAGTAGCCATAGCGAGTGTAGCTACTAAAGCCAATGTTCTTTTAAGTGTGTTCATTAGATTTTTCCTCCTTAAATATGTATATTATATTCAAATAAATATAATATGTATTGATAACTTATGCGGTTTCTCACCGGATACTTAGTCTGATGAATGTACTCATCACTGCCTTTTTCTCCTTTTCAAACCGCCGGCTTATCAAAGCCGTAACCAAAGACAAAAAGTCAATGTAATCCACCAAAAGCTCCTGATACGGAAACCATTCCGCACTATTTCCGGAGCGTATGTATTTCAGCACAAGCACCGGTACAACACTTATGCGTCTGCACACACTGCGGACTAATTGCTTTTACACTATAAAATATACCTTATTTTTCGTCTAAAGTCAATGATTTATATCGTTCTTTAATATTTTTTAGTAATATTGTATACTTTCAACACTGTTTTATCGTGAAAAACAACATAAATAATAGCGAATTTCAAAAAAAGTTACAAATCGGTTAAAAAGAAATTCATGGTTATGCACTATTATCCAACTTGTCTTTTAGACCTATTGCCCAACTGTTACAAATTCTGCCAACTCTGAAACTTGTTTTTGGTTAAGTTTGTCAATGTATAAAAGTTCATAAATATTTGTAAAACTGCCGAGTTCAATGCGGAGTGTTATAATATCTTGTGCAATCTGCTCATCGACATACGGCAGTAACATGAGTATTTCCGAATCTGCGGTATTGATATCTATCGGATAAAGATTTTCAGATAATGTTNCCNGTTCTNTATGTTCTTCAACATACGTTTCGGNTTCATTATAATCCGGAAAAATTTCATCTTCATAGNTGTAAANAGGATTATGAACATAGATATATCCACGTATTTTCTCAAATTTCGCCTCACCTATACCATAAACATTCATTATTTCTTCGATGTTGCGGAAACCGTTGTTTTCGTTGCGATAATTTATAATTGCGTGTGCCGTGACCTCGCCTATTCCGTCAAGACGCATAAGTTCTTCTGCATCTGCTGAATTTATATCAATGTAAAGCGATTCGGAATCGGTGAAAACGGGTTCAGTTTCCGCAGTTTCGTGAATCAGATTTGTGGAAATTGACGAAACTGTAGTTATGGCTGTTGTAACCGTTGTTTTTGTTTCAGAAAAAGTTACAGAGATTTCTGACATTGTATTAATAATTTCGTCAACAGAACTATTCATGACTGTTATTGTTATTTCGTCATCTGATTTTGCATCTGATACAAGGACAAGAAAAGCCGTACATATTACAGTAATCACTGCCACTGTCAGACAAATAATTCCTTTTTTGTCCATTAATAATCGCCTTTATCTGATTCCCTCCGTGGACACCTTTGCATAATAAATAAGTATTGCTGATGCGTCAACCGAATCAATAAGACCGTCATCGTTGTAGTCCGCAAGGGGAAGTTTATCGTTGTCAATAGTACCGTTTCTGTTTGTGGAAAGGTTTGCGTAATGTATAAGTACCTGAGTTGCGTCTACTGCGTCAACAAGACCGTCACCATTTACATCGCCCTTTTTTGCCATAGTCATAAAAGTACATTCAGACGCAAAAGAATTATCAGTTGACGCATATCTTACTGCAAATACCTGTCCGTTTTGAATTTCCGTATCAGTTGCCCATGAGGAATTAATAATTTTTTCAAGTTCTGTTCTGTCATTGATTCCCGAACGTCTGCCCATAACATTCAGATATTCTTCCATGTCGGAATAACCCCACATTTCAGCAAGTTCCGCAACAATGCTTTCACCAGTCTCTGCCGGCAGTGCGATTTCATAAGTATACCCCTTTAAATGAGACTTTCCGTTTTCGGTCACAAACTCAGGCATTTTTTGCGGTGCTTCACTTGCTTCTGGAATATGCAGTGTTATCGGTTCGCTTGCAAACATATTATTTCCGGCAAGTATTTTGAATGTAATAGTTTCTGACGGAATAATTTTAAACGCCTTGTTCATTATCATGCCGGAATTGACCCATGTGCCGTCAATAAGTCGCTTTTCAGCGGAAACATAGTCCTTTTTCTCCGGATTTTCCTTTACAGAATATACAAGCATTTCAGCGGTTTCATTGGGAATGAACCCGAGANTTTCTATGTAATAATAGTCAATTTCAAGCTCAGGCATTACGGCACGTTCCGGAATATTATAAACTATTTCCTGACCGTCCGTGACTGTTACAGTAATACTCTGTCCTGCATATTCTCCGACGTAATCACCGCTTTCCAGTTGCGTACCGTCCTCAGTAGTTGCACCACTGACACCATCGGCAAAATAAATAGTCTCTTCTTCAAGACTGAAAGACACAGGACTTTTGTTCACATTCAAAGTAACAGTATCAGAAAGTTTTCCTTCTTCCTCAAGGTCAAAGGTAATAATATTGTCTCCGTATGAAAGTGCAATTATATCCGTATATTCAGAATTATTGATTTTAACACCATTCATCTTAACGTCCGCACTCGTCACCGGATAAAGCTGAACCGCAAAGTCAGAATCAGAAACATTTATAATATATTCATTGTCACTCACTTTTTCAGCTTTTTTATAGTTCATTGTTGTAGCATTATATGTAANANAGCANATATCATTAAACTCCGCTTTTGCAGGAGTATAAGTTNTTTCGNTGAAAGTTCCCGAAGAAGTGCAGGCAGAAATTGTCATTTTTTCTGTTACCGGCAAAGGTTCTGTATATGTTATATACTCCGAACCGTTTACAGATACAAATATGTCACTGCCGTCCGGTGAATAAAGCGAAACTGCCTCATCTGACGGAACTGCTCCCGAAATATGCGAAAACTTTACTGCTCCTGCCGGATTCCCGAAAGCTTTAAGGGAAATGTTTCCGACAATAATATGAAGTTCACCGGTTTCAAAAAGCACCTTATATTTTTCATAAACCATGTCAGCAAGTTCAAGTTCCTCGGTATCAGACGGAGAAAGTCCGTCATACAGTTCATCTTTCAGTATTTCAAGCACCACTTCTTTTTCTTCATCATTGTAGATATATTCCTCATCGGCGGTATCATTCCACTTTTCACCGTCAACACTGAAAAAACTTTCATTGTTACCCGTATACTGCTCTATCTGTTCATGATTTGAAAACGCACCCAAATCAGTGATTTCACCTGTTTCAAAGTCCTTTATGAACATACTTGCCTCAACAGGTATTACAAACGGAGTGCTTTCACAGGTAAGCTTCACGACAACGCTGAACTTCTCCCCCGCTTTTACAGTTACACTTTCATCAAGTTCAATAGTATGATATCCGGTGATGCTTTCCGTACCGTAAGTAACAGCAGAATGTGTTTCCGAAGAAACGGGGTCGGATTCGTCCTGTAGATTTGTATATACCATTATTTCATAATCAGTATCTGCATTCTGAATATAGGTCGAAACAGCGTCAATCTGCATATCAGATTCAGCGGTAAATACATTCGCCATATATGACGGCTCACCAGCCTCATTTCCGTCAGCGGCACTAAGAATCTGAGTAGGAATAAACGTATCATGATGATAGTTTACAGAATAATTATTCCTGTCACCCAGTTCATAGACGGCAAACTGACAAAGACTTGTATCATCATATGAAATCCAGAAATAACCGTCCTCACCGTAACCATATCCCCAGCTGTTTTTTACAAGCCATGCACCGTTATGTTCAGGCTTTACAGTAAAGTTTGATGCCGGAAAATCATCGTCCCAGCCTGCAATAGTAACGGCATGGTTGGAAAATCTTGGCTTTTTTCTGCTGTTTACACAGTTATTTTTTGAATTGTATGAATTAATGTAATTATAATAAAATGAAACATCAACGGCATTTCCGTTATATACAAACTGTTTTACAAGTGCGTTTACATCGTCCGCATTACTTCTGTCTTTGTTAAAATCGAACATAAAGGCATTTTCAAGATGATAATCACTTTCATATTTCAGATTTTCCACCGCTTCGGAATTGTCAAAAAATGCAGTATTTTCATAAGGCAGTCTGCTTTCATAAATAGGTCCTATCCACTGTGACCAAAGATTTGCTACAACAGAAGTCGAACCGCCCCAGTCAAGATGTTCATCAAGATTTTCCGTATCAATATCAATCTGTTCGTCGCCGAAATATGAATAATACGCCGTATGAAGTTCCGAAAGGTTAACGGACGGATTTGACTTTATTACGCTTGATTCCGCACTTGAAGCAGAAGAATGCGTCCAGCAAGTACCATAAATGCCCTGATTCTTTACAGAAGATATTGTCCCGTCGTCACGCATATCATAACTTGACGGCATAACTGCCCTGCTGTAAAGTAACATATTGTTTTCAACTTCCTCGCCGCCTGCCGTAAGAAAAAAATTGCCCTCAGGCTGTCCGACAATGTGAGTAAACTCCGGCAATGCAGGTAAAAATCCGGTTTCAGCATTTTCTTCTATAGAAAAAACGTGTGTATCCGGTTTGACACAGTATGCCACAGGCAGAGAAAAAGCCGTTATCACCGTAAAAAACCTTTTTAAATAATTTTTCATAAAATTTCTCCGTTCTTAAGAATAATATCAATTATATCACAATTTTTTTAGTTTGTAAATAATAAAAAACTGTCTGTACATTTTCAGCACAGACAGTTAAAATTTTTACGCAGTCACAATTTCTTCTGCTTTCTGGAGATTAAGCTTTTCCACAGCCTGCTCCCTCATCTTGTATTTAAGAATCTTGCCGGCTGCATTCATCGGGAAACCGTCCACAAAGTCAATATACTTCGGACATTTGTGTGCTGCCATACGCTGTTTACAGAATTTCTTTATTTCAAGTGGAGTAGCCGTCTCGCCCTCTTTGAGAACGATACAAGCCATAACTGCCTCACCGTAATCCTCGTCCGGAACGCCTATTACCTGAACGTCCTTTACTTTCGGATTAGTATAGAGGAAATCTTCAATTTCTTTCGGATAAATATTTTCACCGCCACGAATAATCATATCTTTGATACGTCCGGTAATCTTGTAATATCCGTCAGAAGAACGCCTTCTTGCAAGGTCGCCCGTATGTAACCAGCCTTGTGCGTCAATAGCTGCTGCTGTAGCTTCGGGCATTTTGTAGTAACCTTTCATTATGTTGTAACCTCGTGCAACAAATTCACCGTCAACGTCGTCCGGCAGTTCTTCATTTGTTTCGGGGTCAACTATCTTACATTCAACGCCGAAAATAGGACCGCCTACTGTATTGACGCGCTGTTCAATACTGTCAGTCGTCTTGCTCATGGTTGTAGCCGGAGAAGCTTCGGTCTGACCGTATGTAATGCAGATTTCTTTCATATTCATACGTTCGATAACTTCTTCCATTGTCTTTATCGGACAAGGTGAACCTGCCATTATACCGGTACGCATATATGAAAAATCAGTTTTTGCAAAATCATTATGTCCAAGCATTGCGATAAACATGGTCGGAACACCGTGGAAACAGGTTATTTTTTCCTTGTTTATGCAATCAAGACCCTTTCTTGGCGAGAATCTTGTTATAGGCGACATTGTAGTACCATGTGTCATTGATGCTGTCATAGCAAGCACCATTCCGAAACAATGAAACATAGGCACTTGTATCATCATACGGTCTGCTGTGGACAAATCCATACAGTCGCCGATAGCCTTGCCGTTGTTTACGACGTTATAGTGTGTGAGCATAACGCCTTTCGGGAATCCTGTTGTTCCGGACGTATACTGCATATTGCAGACATCATGGATATCAATCGTTCTTCTTACCTTTTCAACCTCACTGTAGGGAACGTTCTTTGAAAGTTCCAAAGCTTCTTCCCATGTATAGCAACCGGTATTCTTTGAGCTTACAGTAATTACATTTTTAAGGAAAGGCAGTCTTGCAGAATCAAGCTTGCCTGCCTCACAGGTTTCGAGTTCGGGACAAAGTTCCTTGATGATGTCAACATATTTTATATCCTTAATACCGTCAATCATTACAAGAGTACTTGTATCAGACTGTCTGAGAAGATATTCGGCTTCATGGATTCTATATTCACTGTTCATGGTAACGAGAACAGCACCGATTTTTGTCGTTGCCCAGAAAGTAATATACCACTGCGGAACATTTGTCGCCCATATAGCCACATGGTCACCCTTTTTAACGCCCATAGCCATAAGTGAACGGGCGAATATGTCAACATCGTCCCTGAATTCAGTATATGTTCTCGTATAGTCAAGCTCTGTATAGCGGAAAGCGTACTGATTCGGAAATTCCTCGCACATACGGTCAAGAACGTCAGGGAATGTATAGTTTATAATTCTCTCCTTAGGCCACGGATATTTACCCGTACCACTCATATTGTCCTGAAGTGAATGCTTGTGCTTTGTCTTGTAAGGCTTCATATATTCGGCAAACTGAGGAATAACAATTCCGGCATCTAAAAGCTTGTCTGCCCAGCGTTTTATCCATTCAAGAGAAACATAGCCTGTATAGTTTACGGACTGGAGTAATTCAATCATTTTCTTTATAGGAATGTCACCATTGCCTATAATGCGATATTCAACTTTGCCGTCACTGTTAATTACACTATCCTTGACCTGAACATATTTTATATATTCACCAAGGTTTGAAACAGTAGTTTCGGGGGACTCTCCGGCAAAACGATAGGGGTGGTGCATATCCCAGAGAGCGGCTATTTTACGGCTTTTTACTTTATCAAGAACCATTGCAAGACGTGCGGTATCACTGTAAACACCGTTCGTCTCGACAAGCAGAGTAACGTTATATTCCTCTGCAACCGGAATAAGATTCATGAGTGCTTCTGCAATCCATTCATCATCAACTTCACCGGAAGGATTGCATTTATCATCTGCAAGCACTCTTATATAAGGAGTATTAAGCTTCTGTGCAAGCTTTGCATATGCAGTTATTTCATATTCAGCTTCAGCAAACTTATCCTTGTTCTTAAGGCACGCACCGGAAGAAAGACAGGAAATTTCCAGTCCGAGAGAACTGAGTTTATCAATAGTTTTAGGTAAGTGAGAATCTGTAAACGGTTTAGCCTTTACAGAAAAAATCTCATCACCAAGACCACGGATTTCAATTCCATTAAACTGAAAATCTTTTGCAATCGAATAAATATCCGACCATGACCAGTCAGGACAGGCAAGTGTTGAAAAACTTATTTTCAAATACATCATTCCTTTACTTTAATTATTCTGTAAGTCAATTATATCATAAATTTCCGGAAATTACAAGTCCGGAATAAATATCCTATTCGGAATCAAGTTTCAGGGCTTTGATACAGTCATTTTTCAGATTTGTATCAAGTACTTTTTCTTTTATAGTGACAATATCCGTCATATTTCCGATATTGTCACCGACTGAAACAAGAATATATTTCCCATTTCTGAAATACGAACTGCCTGCATAGGCTTTTGCCTGTTTTGCAGAATTAAAACGTCTTGCAAATTCACTGTTGCAGACTTCAAGCTGTCTTGTATACATATAAGTATTACTGTTTACATTTTTAATAATGAATTTCATGTTATCTTATCCGAAAATATAGTAATAGGCTATTCCGAACCATTCCCTTACCCAGTAAACAGGTACAATATACCACGAAGTATATCCGGAAATATTATTCGGATTTATATCAAGTTTATTTGCAAGCATTTCTGCACGGCACTGATGAAATCCGTCTGTAACAAGCGTTATATTTTCCGGAAGTCCTTCACTGCGGATAATTTCCCTTGAAAATTTCAGATTCTCCTCCGTACTTGTTGACTTGTCCTCCATAAAGATACGTTCGGGGGAAATTCCCTTTTCAACAAGATAATCTCTCATACACTGAGCCTCACTTATAACCTCGTCACTTCCCTGTCCTCCCGAAACAACAACTTTTACGCTTTCATGTTCCGAAAGATACTTATACGATGCGTCAAGACGGCGTTTAAGCATCAAACTCGGTCTGCCGTCCTTTACCTTACAGCCAAGTACGACAATAGTTGTGTTTTCGTCTTTCGGAGGGTCATTGACAGCCTTTATCATAAAAATACTTATAATCACAGCAATTACAATACATATACTGATTATAGTCGTGAACACACACAGAAATATTCTTCCTGCCTGATTGTTCCATAACTGTTTTATAAGTGATACAAAAGGTTTCCAGAATACAAAAATTCCTGTCAGACTTCCCGAAACAAGTATACCGACGGCGTTTCCGATATTAAAAATACCCATGAACACCGGAGAAATGAATATAACAAGCAATACGGCAGATATAAGTGCAGGTATAATTTTAACTTCCATATTTTTCAAAACAATACTCCTACTTCATTTTTGAGGAAAGCTTTAAAATTCTGTCAAGATTTTCCTTTGTCGTTGTTTCACTGCCTAAATGCGTGGGAACATTATTATATAAGCCGTGAAAATCAGAACCGCCGGTTTCAATAAGTTCATAGCGTGACGCAATAGCTGATAATTCATGTCTGTAATTTTCGTCCGCAGACCAGTGACCCACTTCCACGCCGTCTATTTTACCTTTCTGTGCGAGTTCCTCTAAAAGTTCAATGCTGTCATAATGTGCAGGGTGAGCCATTACAGCCACGNCTTTNNCGGTATGGATTAAATCTATAACAAAATTAACATCNGGATATNCNCGTTCCNCATAGCACGAACCTGTTTCCGAGTTGAAAAGTTCACGGTCAAGCTCTCCGTAAAATTCAAGTGCATAGCCATAGTCAATCAAAGCACGCATTATATGCTGTTTGAAAATACTTTTTGATGCAGTAGTGTGTTTAAGTATGCTTTCAAGAGTTATCGGGAACTTTGACATAACTTTGTCAATCATTTCCTTGGAACACTCTTTCCTTATTTCACAGGATTTGAGACACAGACCCTCAAGTCTGTCGGGTTTCTTCGGAGCATAACAGAGAATGTGTACTTTTCTTCCTCTTTTTTTATCCCATGCCGAAAGTTCAACACCTTTGAGAATTTTTACTCCGGCACGCTCTCCGAGAATACCAGCACGGGAAAATGAAGCCATAGTATCATGGTCTGTAATGGAAAGCCATTCTATGCCAGTACGTGCAGACTGGTCAATAATATCCTCGATTCCCATAGAACCGTCTGAAAGTTTAGTGTGACAATGTAAATCGCAAATCATAAAATCCTTCTTTCTCCACAGATAATTAATGTATATAAAACCAACAATTCATTTTTTAAACAAAGTATTATATACATTATATCATATTCCTATGCAAATTTCAAGTATTTTATGCACTTTTTCATCATATCAACACTTTTTCCGGAAATTCTCAATATAGTAACAAAGTTTAATCATGTCATTGTCTTTCATAACCTCCAAAAGTCTGTCGGGATTATCTGCGATTTCGTCCATATCTGGCTTTAAATTGTCTGTGAAAGTATATGTTTTATTTTTTGTTTTTATTGTAAGTTCAATTTCATAATAATCCTCTAACCGTGTTCTTGTCCAGTTTTTTTCTATGCTGATGTTTTCTATATTTGAATAGTTTATTATATTCTTTCTTCCAACAGTCCTGAAAACAACCTGTTTTTCGTCTGCCTCAAACTTTCCGTGCGGTCGCCATAAAAAGCCCAGAACTGCCACGTAAATAAAGCTGAACAAAATCACCGGAGAATCAGCATAAGCACCATATATTACCAGAAGTACGGCAGTTACAGGTAGAATATTACTGCGGTATGTAAATTTCCCGTTCATAATAATTCTCCTCAATCATTACAGAAAGCCGAGTATAACTCGCACTTTCTGAATCCTGATTCTTTCGCAACTGCTTTGCACGCATCAGTAGGCTTTTCACCCATTTCAACAAGTTTTTTCACCTGTTCAAGAGCCTGCTCCAGTGTGATTTTTTTGTCTATACTTTGAGTTTTACCCTCTAAAACAAGCACAAACTCCCCTCTTGGCTCGTTGTTATTGTAGTAGTCCACAGCTTCACCCAAAGTCAGACGCAGTACTTCTTCGTGAATTTTAGTAAGTTCACGGCACAGGGAAATTTTCCTTTCTTCACCGAAAAACTCCGCAAGACATGAAAGTGTATTTTTCAGCTTGTGGGGAGCTTCATAGAAAACCATAAGACCCGTTTCGTTTCTAAGAAGTTCAAGACGTTCGGCACGTTCCTTTTTGTTCACTGGCAGAAAACCCTCAAACATAAAACGCCTTGTATCAAGTCCCGATACCGCCACCGCCGATACTACCGCACTTGCTCCGGGTACTACTTTAACGTCAATATTATTTTCCGCACACATCTTAACCAGTACTTCACCGGGGTCTGAAATACACGGCATACCTGCGTCTGTAACAATCCCGCAGTTTTCACCGTTCATAATACGGTCAATAATCCGCTGTGCGTCGGCTTTTGAACTGTGTTCATGAAAACTTACAAGCTGTTTTTTTATCTCGTACCTATTGAGAAGTTTAAGAGTCACCCTTGTATCTTCGGCACATATAAAGTCAATACTGTTCAGTGTGTCGAGCTGTCTTATTGTTATATCGTCAAGATTTCCGATAGGCGTACCTATAACGTAAAATATTCCGCTCATGACTGTTCCTTTCCTGTTCCGTAAATTCTTTCAAGTTCTTCCGTGAATCCGTTTTCACTTCTTATATATAACTGCGGTTCAACCTGCATGAACGGCTTTGAACCCTTTTTCCCCTCAATAAGAAAAAGCCACGGTGCAGATTCGGGATTTTTTGAAACAAAACGTATTCTTTTTGGTTCTATACCGTTATTTCTCATGGCACATACAACATCTGCCAGTCTTTCGGGACGGTTACAGACACATAGCCGTCCGCCGAATTTAAGCAGTTTTGANGCNGAACGACATACGTCGTCANTATTACACATTATCTCATGACGGGCAATTTTCTGTGCAGTTATAACACTCTCAAAACCTGCGTTTACTGCCTTGTAAGGTGGATTGCACGTAACAAGGTCAAGCTGTCCAATCGGTGCATTTTCCCAGAGTTCTTTAAGGTCTGCACAGACCGGTACTATTCCCGAAATTTCACTTTTTTCTATTCCGGCTTTTAACTGTTCAATTGCACCCTCCTGAATGTCAACAGCATATATAATCTGCGGAGGCATTTTTTTCTGCATTATAAGCGGAATTATTCCACAACCCGTTCCTAAATCGCAAACCTTGTCTTTCCTGCGGTACTGTGAAAAATCCGCAAGCAGAAAAGCGTCTGTACCGAAACGGTGTTCCGTGCTTGCGCAGACATAAATTTTATCAGTAAGCTTTTCGTACTTATATTCCGTCACTTTATAGTACCTCCACCCACAACAATATCACCATCATAGAAAACAACCGCCTGTCCGCTTGTAACTGCTCTCTGTGGCTGGTCGAACTCAACCATATATTCACCGTTT
The DNA here is from genome assembly GCA_009177225.1 of Clostridia bacterium. Lineage (GTDB taxonomy): Bacteria > Bacillota > Clostridia > Oscillospirales > Ruminococcaceae > Ruminococcus. The sequence goes on along the minus strand of WFLZ01000048.1, from coordinate 5,857 downwards.
CCGAGATACGAAACAACCGCCGGCTGTTCGTGCTGACTGTAACGTGTTTTTGCGGTAACTCTCATAGGTTCGAAAATTTCTGCCACAGATATTAAATTTACATCTGATGCAATAAGACTTTTTGTGTAAAGGTCTTTTTCGTCGCCGAGAGTGACCGTATTTGTTAAAATATCCTTTTTAACAACATAGGCAGGTTTTCCGAGAGAAATTCCAAGACCTTTACGCTGTCCTATGGTATAGTTAATTATTCCCTTGTGAGTACCGAGAATCTTCCCGTCCGTGCCGACAAAATCCCCCTCCGGAACTTCTGTGCCTGTGAACTTTTTTATAAAACTTACATAATCGCCGTCCGGAACAAAACATATATCCTGACTGTCGGGTTTATCAGAGTTGACAAGTCCTGCGTTTTCGGCAATTTTTCTCACTTCTGACTTTTCAAGGTTTCCAAGCGGAAAAAGCGTATGAGAAAGCTGTTCCTGCGTGAGAGAGTATAAAACGTATGTCTGGTCTTTACTGCGGTCTTTCGGACGTTTCAGTAAATATCTATCTGTTTTTTCGTCATACTCGTTTACTGCATAATGTCCCGTAGCTATGTAATCATATTCCAGTTCCATGGCACGACGGAGCATTTTGTCAAATTTAACGTGTCTGTTACATTCAATGCACGGATTCGGAGTACGTCCGCAGAGATAGCTTTCAGCAAAATTTTTCATTACACACTCACGGAAATTATCCCTGAAATTAAATACAAGGTGTTCAAAACCGAGACGATAAGCCACATTTCTTGCGTCCATTACGTCAGACAACGCACAGCAGGTCTTGCCCTCCTTTTCAGCTTCAACAATATCCTCGTCGGAAAAAAGCTTCAGAGTAACTCCCATTACTTCGTATCCCTGTTCCCTGAGGAGAAGTGCTGAAACCGAGCTGTCTACTCCTCCGCTCATACCTACCATAACTTTCTTCATAATTCAACATTCCTTCGTATAAAAATACAGGCGAACAACGTTCGCCCTATAAAATACTTTCAATTTTATCCAGTGATTCAAAATAATAATCTGAAATCCGTTCTATAGTGTGACGTTCCGGAGCTGACAACCCGTCATACACTCCGGCAGTCACAAAACCTGCTTTCACAGCAGTTTCAATACAGTACAGTGAATCTTCAACCACAAGCACATTTTCCGGAGAAAGTCCGAGACGTTCCGCACCGCCCATATAAATATCAGGGAAATTCTTTCCTCTCGGATATTCACTTTCCGTGAGCAGAAATTCAAAACGTTCACATATGCCAAGACGTTTCAGAACAGCTTCCGCAAGACTTTTATAAGTTGCGGTGGCTATTCCATATGGAATATTTTTTCTGTCAAGAATATCAAGAACTTCATTTACATAAGGTTTCAGCGGAATATTTTCCTTGTACTCAATTCTGACCAGTTCTTCTATACGTTCAACGACATACTTCACCGGACATTCAAGACCGAAATTATTTATAAAATACTTCGCCGCCTCGTCAATTGTAAGTTTCTTTACTTTGTCCGAAACGTCAGCCGGTGGATTGTCAATGCCGTTTTCCTTAAGAAAGGCATAGTCTATACTGCTCCATATCTGCATGGAATCAATAAGTGTTCCGTCGAGGTCAAAAATTACACCTTTAATCATTCTGTGGTCACGTTTTCTGAAAGTTCTTCTGTTTCTGCCTGTGTATCGGATTCTGTATTTTCTTCGTATGTGGATTCAGTTTCTGGTTCTGTTGTAATCTTAGGTTCAGACCTTGTAACAGACTTCGGCTCTGCATCAAGACCGTTTTCAGCGTCACCACAGATAATTACAGCCTGTTTTCCGAGTATATCATAAATTCTTTCAAATCGTTCAAGCGAATATGTNGTATTTNCGACGNGAGGGTCGGCAACGTNTACAAGCNCTGCGTCAAGGTCATAACCATAAAGAGTAAGACAATGCTGATACAGACANAACCACATTTCCTCGCCGTTTTTAGCCGTATATACATATTCGNAACTGGTATCAAGAAGATACATAGTAGCCCACACAATAACAGGTCTGCCCTGGTCAATCTGATAGAAAAGCTCCTGAAAGTCTGTACCTGTAAGGTCTACGGGATAGCAGTCGGATTCTTCAAGACGGAAAAACAGCCTTGCCGCCTTGCATATTACAGGAGAACTACAACCGAAACCCGTGTGTGACTTCGGGTCACCTATATAACATTCATTCATGGTATACTGACCGTTGAAGTCAACGGGCATATATTCGTCACACATAGTAACCTTGTCAACATCAAAACCAAGAAAATTAAGGTTCTGAGTTAATGCGGTAATTTCACACCCTGTCGGGAGTTCCGGATTCTGCATAACCGTCTGAAAGTCATCAATTACCGCTTTTTCAGGCAGTTCATAGTCATTGTTATAAATATCAATGGTTGCCGGTTCGGTAGGGATTTCCTTTTCTATGCACTGTTCCGGCTCGCTGGAATCCTGATTCTTATATTCCTCCCTTTCTACATAACTTCCGGAAAACTCGATTGTATCGGCATCAGCCTCTGTTGAACTGTTCATAAGCATTACCCTGTTTCCGCACGAGGTAAGTGTTATTGCTGCGGCTGCGGCAGCAACTGTAATTTTCAGAAATTCAGATATCATTTTTTACTCCATATCTATCATAANNTTTGCCCTGTAATNCTTCTGGGCTNANNTCACTGTTCCAAGTGAANGACCANATACANCAGAGGCTCTTNTTTCANTATCNGCAAAACGCTTTGCAGTTTCGCCGAGCTGTGAAAGCTTTGCAATAGACGAGGCATACGGAATTGATGCAATTCCTTTCGCCTGTGCAAGTATATCACGACCTCTTTCATTAAAAGCAAGTATTCTGCCAAAAGGCGGAAGATGTTTCATATCTTCTTTTGTTATTCCAAGAAGAATTGAAAGCATTATCCTCCTGATACGTGCCATTGTATATCTTTTGGTTTTTACGGTAAAGAAAAGCTCGTCAAGTGACCCTGCCATTCTTGCACCATATATTCTGTGTTCAAGCCCCTGTCCCACGTCATTTATCATAGAAATTTCCTCCGGTGACGATGTACGGAGCTTGTACAGCATAACTCTTTCAAGTCTGCTGAGTGAGGCAATTTCCCCCTTATACATGGCATTTTCCAAAGCATCACCCCATAATGACGTTGTATAAGGACGGATTAACGGGACGCTTTTTTCAAATACAAGACGACTTCTTATGTCAGACGCACTTGTAATATTTCCAGACGCAACAGTTCCGTCATGAGCCGTACCTGTTCTTTTTACAGTAAATGGCTTCATTTTTGCGGAAAATTTAATCATCGCCCTGAGATACTCTATTGCAAGAAGATTATTGGGTTCTGCTATAACTGAAGCTGTCTGTGAATCAATGCCGTTTATAACGGAATTAAGTGCCTTGGGGTAAGTATAACCTTTTTCCATGATATTTATTATTTCGTCATGACACGACAAAGCAACATTCTGTATTGTGCCGAGAGCGTTGTAAAGCATTCTTATGTCTCCGCATTCACTGCCGAAAGACAGTTCCTGCACCACTCCGAGAGAATTAAGAATCCACACCGCCCCTGCCGCAAAGTTTTCTGCTGAAGAAAGACAATACTGTACCGGCAGTTCAATAACGAGGTCTGCCCCCGAACGAACCGCTAATTTTGCTCTTTCCAGCTTATCCATGACGGCAACGTCACCCCTCTGGACAAAGTTTCCGCTCATGACCGCAACGATATGAGTAGCACCGTTTTTTCTTGTTTCACGGATATGATAAAGATGTCCGTTATGGAATGGATTATACTCACAGATAATACCGCTGATTTTCATTTTACTACCTCTTTTCACAAATTTCAATGTTTAACGAAAAAATTTCATTTATTGTACATATTATTTGTAATTTTATGGAATCATTTGTTTACTTTTTTCTTATTTTATAAATTTAATTGAATAAATTTCTGAAAAGGTCTTGCAATTTACAGAAAAAAGTATATAATTATATATGCAATATATTACTTTGAAAGGATTGTGAATATTCAATGATTATTTTAGTTGTTAATGCAGGAAGCTCGTCACTCAAGTACCAGCTTATCAACATGGACGACGAAAGCGTGATTGCAAAGGGCAACTGCGACAGAATCGGTATCGACGGTCACATCTCACACAAGACAGGAGACGGAAAGTCTTTTGAGGCAGACTGCTCTTTCCCCACTCACACAGAAGCTTTCATGAAGCTTGTCGAGGCTCTTACAACAGGAGAAGCAAAGGTTATTGACAGCATGGACGAAATTTCTGCTGTTGGTCACAGAATCGTGCAGGGTGCTGATGTTTTTGACAAGTCCGTACTCGTTACAGATGAAATCATCGACAAAATTGACGAACTCCGTGAACTCGCACCGGTTCACAACCACGCCCACGCTCTCGCTCTCAGAGCCTGCAAAAATGTTATTCCGGAAAATGTTCCGCAGGTTGCTGTATTTGATACTGCTTTCCACCAGACAATGCCCCCGAAAGCTTATATGTTCGGACTTCCCTATGAAGATTATGAGAGTCTTCACGTAAGAAAATACGGTTTCCACGGAACTTCTCACAGATTTGTTTCCGCTGCTCTCGCTGAAGCTATGGGCAAGGATATTAAAGACCTCAAGATTGTTTCGTGTCATCTCGGCAACGGTTCTTCAATCACAGCAGTTGACGGCGGTAAGTCCGTTGATACTTCAATGGGATTCACTCCCCTTGACGGCGTTGTAATGGGAACACGTACAGGTGCTGTTGACCCGTCTGCCGTTACATTCGTAGCAGCAAAACACGGTTTTACGGCTGCACAGATGAGCGACTACATGAACAAGAAGTCCGGTTTTCTCGGAGTTTCCGGCGTTGGTTCTGACAACCGTGATATCACTGACGCTGCTGCTCATGGCAACGAAAGAGCAAAGCTCGTTTCTGATATGCTCGTTTATGAAATCAAGAAGTATATCGGTTCATACGCTGCTGCAATGAACGGTCTTGACGCTGTTCTTTTCACCGGCGGTATCGGCGAAAATGCTTATGACGTAAGAGAAAAAGTCTGCGAAAATATGGAATTTTTCGGAATCAAGCTTGACAAGTCCGCAAATGACGGCATGAGAGGACAGCTTAAAAAGATTTCTGCCGATGACTCAAAGGTTGATGTCTGGGTAGTTCCGACTAATGAAGAACTCCTCATAGCAAGAGACACACTTGCTCTCATCTCAAAATAACCATTAAGAATATTATACATTAGTATGATTTAAAAATCAACACATTTTTATAAATACGCTTTCTTTTTGAACAGGAAAGCGTATTTTTCGTCTTTAAAGGTCATAATATATTCAGATACTTCAAAAAATCACCTTATTGAATAATTTTTGTAATTTTTTATTGACAAAAACTGAAAACTGATATATAATCTATAATACTGCTATACTAACATAAAAGGAGTGTTTTTCTATGATTAAAACTATTGTTAAAATTGACGGCATGATGTGCGGAATGTGCGAAAAGCACGTAAACAATGCAGTAAGCAGAGCCTTTGTGACCGAAAATATCACATCTTCCCACAAAAAAGGTGAAACAGAAATAATTTCAGAAACAGCACCCGACGAAACAAAACTGCGTGAAGCAGTTGAAAAAGAGGGCTATAAGGTGGTTTCCGTAACAAGCGAACCTTATGAAAAGAAAAAACTGGGTTTATTCAGAAAGTAATAAACTTCTTTTCTGCTGTATTACTACAATATGGCAGTTTTTTTATTATAAGAACGGATTACATACAAATGAAAATTCAGATTTCAGCATATTTTAAAATAAAA
>WFLZ01000286.1 GCA_009177225.1 Clostridia bacterium | reverse complement strand
TGACTCCCATTTAGCTTGTGCTAAATTGACAACGTTAGGATGTGCAGGAACGTCAACAGGAGTGAACAACGACTGTATTTTTCCTGTCATGTGTGTCTTGTCGGTGGAAAGCCCTATCGACTGCCCGTAAAGATGTTCATTTACACGGTAGTTTCCGAGAATTGAAACAGCAGTCGGCAGAAGTACTACACAGGCAATCATAGTTCCGAGTACAGCTTCAAGGAGCAACAGCCAGAACTTTTTCCATGANGTGTGNAAATCGGGACATTTNATACGGAATAAATAGTAAATCACAAGAAATACTGCCTNTCCGGTAAAGAAATAGTAGTTTATGAAAGCCATGAGCGATACCGAAAGTGCAAATACGCCTTTACGGTTGTTGTTTATGTTTTCTTCCATTGCAATCAGCATCAAGGGAAAAAATGCGGTCACGTCCTGAAAGTGATTGAAGAAGATATTATATACCTGAAATCCTGAAAACGCATACAGCAAAGCTCCGGCAAGAGACGCATTTTTGCTTTTTACAAAACGCCGTATGTATGCATATGCGGTCAGTGACGCAAATCCGTGTTTCAGTGCGAGCAGAAACGGCATGGAAAGCGTTACAAGAGAGCGTGGGATAATCGTGGACAGCCAGAAAAACGGACTTCCTATAAGATAGAAAGAATATGAGTTCATAAGGTCAGAACCGAGGTCGGTGAACCAGTTCCAGCCGAACTGACCGTTTCGCACAGCGTCGTTTGCAAGATTATAAAATGGAATCTGCTGGGCGTTGAAATCACCATAGTATATGAAATATCCTCCGTCGGCAATCATGACCGGAATAACTGAAATAAGCAGACAGAAAAAACCCATAAGAAACGCTGGTAAATATTTTTCTTTTGTGTGGTGAGAAAATACGTTCTCTTTCCCTGACATTTTTACACTGCCTCCGATACTGGAAAATATAACAAACTTATTATAACACATCTTCCGTAAAAATAAAAGTACTTTTTTCAAAAAAATAATGCACAATAAATAAATTTCAGAAAATATAAAAATAATGTGGCAATTCGGTGGATTTTGTGGTATAATTGATATTATACGTCAAATATGATATGAAAGGATGAGAAAATGTCAGTTTATCTTGATAATGCCGCAACTACAAAACCATGTCCGGAAGCTGTTGCGGCGGTTCTTGATGCGTTAACGGAAAATTTCGGAAATCCGTCCTCACTGCACAAAGCAGGTCTTAACGCACAGCTTGCAGTTGACAGGGCAAGAAAAATTATCGCTGATTCAATCGGTGCGGACAGTGGGGAAATATATTTTACTTCGGGTGCAACCGAAAGCAATAATCTTGCACTGCGTGGGGCTATGGGTGCTTACGGAAAAAGAAAGCATAAAATAATCATTTCTTCGGTCGAACACGCTTCAGTTGNAGAAACGGCTTCGGCTNTTGAAAAGCAGGGNNTTGNAGNTGTGAGAGTAAGTNCCCGTGATGATGGTCAGTTCTATGNGGAAGATTTTCTTGAATNATNCGACNGGAACACCTGTATNATAANNATGNTGCTTGTTAATAATGAAACGGGTCATATTNTGCCTGTGGGAGAGACTTTCAAGTCCGTGAAAAGACGTTTTCCGGAAATTATAACGCACTGTGACTGCGTTCAGGGATATATGAAAATTCCGGTGCGTGCAGGTTCGTTATGTGCGGATATGATTTCACTCAGCGGTCATAAGGTTCATGCGGTCAAGGGTGTTGGAGTACTCTATATTAAAAAAGGTGTGCGTGTGGTTCCGGAAGTGACCGGAGGTCATCAGGAAAAGGGAATCCGTTCCGGAACGGAAAGCGTTCCGCTTATTTCTGCATTCGGTTCTGCTGTTGAAAAATATGCTCCCACTATTTCAGAACGCTTTGAAAAAGTTTCGGGTCTTAAAAAATATCTGCTTGAAAGGCTTGCGGAAATCGACGGTATAACAGTAAATTCTCCGGAAAATGCGTCTCCTTATGTCGTGAATATTTCAGCAGGTGGAAAACGTTCTGAAATAATGTTACATTTTCTTGAACAAAAAGAAATCTATGTTTCAAGCGGTTCGGCGTGTTCAAAGGGACAGAAAAGCGGAGTGCTTGAACAGTTCGGTATAAAGGGCAGAAATGCAGACAGTGCGATAAGAATAAGCATGACTTCCGAAACGACTGAAAACGAACTTGACGCTTTTGCAAACGCTCTCCGTGAGGGAATTGAAAAAATAAGAGGATAAAAGGAAAGGTTATTTATTATGAAAGAAATTGTACTTGTAAAATATGGTGAAATGGTATTAAAGGGTCTCAATAAGAGGTCATTTGAGGATATGCTCACGAAAAACATCAAACGCAGAATTAAAAGTCTCGGACAGTTTAAAATTACTTCTGCACAGTCTACTACATACATTACTCCTCTTGATGATAATATTGATTTGACGGAAGTCGTTGACCGTGTAGGGAAAATTTTCGGCATAGCTGCACTGTGTCGTGCCTGTGTGTGTGAAAAGGATTTCGGCGATATAACAGATAAAAGCGTTGAGTATCTCAGTGATATTCTCAGCAGTGCGAAAACATTTAAAGTCAATGCAAAGCGTTCAGACAAGGCTTTTCCGATGAAGTCGCCCGAAATCTGCATGGAACTCGGTGGTATACTTTTTGAAAAGTTCCCGAATCTTACGGTTGATGTTAAGAATCCGGAAGTTACTGTTACTGTTGAAATACGTGACACAAATGCATATGTCCATGCCGAAAACATAAAGGGAGCAGGCGGTCTGCCTGTAGGAAGCAGCGGTAAAGCCATGCTTCTGCTTTCCGGAGGAATAGACAGTCCGGTTGCCGGTTATATGATGGCAAAAAGAGGCGTTCATATTGCTGCAATACATTATGTAAGTCCGCCTTACACGTCCGACAGGGCTCAGCTAAAGGTTGAACAGCTCTGCGAAAAACTTACGGATTACTGTGGAGGTATCGCTTTCTGGTGTGTACCGTTCACGGAGATTCAGGAAGCTATCAAGGACAATTGTCCGGAAGAATATTTCACTATTATAATGCGTCGTCTTATGATGGAAATCGCACAGAGAATAGCCGAAAAAGACAACTGTCTTGCCCTTATTACAGGCGAGAGCGTCGGACAGGTGGCAAGTCAGACAATGGCTGCTATTTCATGTACGGACGCAGTTTGCAGAATACCCGTTTTCCGTCCTCTCGTGGGAATGGATAAGACCGAAATTATCGAAATTGCAAGAAAAATAGACACTTTTGAAACTTCTGTCCTGCCGTATGAGGACTGCTGTACCGTTTTCACACCCCGTCACCCGAAAGTAAGACCGGCACTTGCTGACATCGAAAAGGCACAGAGTAAATTTGACTTTGAACCGCTTATTCAGAAAGCTGTAGAAAATACGGAAATGAAAACTTTCAGCTATTCAAAATAAAAGATTTTATTTGCTTTTGTTTGAAAAATAGCTGTGAAACCGGTGTTGATAATGTGACCGTAATTTCACTATGTGTGTGAGATTTGTGATAATAAATCGATTTATACAGTTGGCTTTTGTTTGATATGCACAAAAAATGTATGATGAAATTATTCGGAATGGTTATTGTTCTGAATGTTTTGCTTTTAATCTTGACAAGCCGACAGAAGTTGCTGTAAAATATTAATAACAGAGAGTACGATATAATTTCTTATCGGTAGAGGAGATTCAGTCTGATGAGCGATAATTTAAATGATATTATGCCTGATGCCGGTATTCAGAATACACACGACAAACTTAATGAAATTCTGAATTCGGTTGACAGCAGATTAAAAGACAAGACGAACGTTCCAAAATGGGAAGATGAACTGACTTCCGCTATTGCCAAGCGTTCAAATAAGTATAAAGAGCCGGAATGTTGTGAGAAGATTCTCGGCGAACTTGAAGAAAGTTCAAAAAGGGAAACTGATGCGGTTGTTGTGGCAGTACTTAATGATGGCAATCTGCATAATGACGTTCAGGAACTTATTGAACAGCTTACCGTTGCGAAAAAAGTCAGTGAACTGAGTTCGCAGAAAAAAAGTACTGTACCTGAAGAAAGAAAAAATCCTGCTGAAAAAGTTAAAAAAGTTCCGGAAACCAGAAGTGTGCCTGTTCCCGAAAAACTGCCGGAACAGCCTTTGTTTAAAACAGTAGAAAGCATTTCTGAACCAGAAATTAATACTGTGTCTGAAATTCCTGCTGTACAGGAAGTCAGAGAGACAGTTTCGCAGGATTGTCCGGAAAAAACCATTGTTTATAGTGTTCCGACAAAAGCGTCACCGGCAGACGTGCGTGTAGTACGTGAGGCTGTGGTAAGTACACCGGCGGCACAGGTAAGAAAACCTGTAAAGAAAATTGTGAAAGTCAGTGACAGACCAAGAGTTACAGAGCCTCCGCAGCCGTCTGCAAACGCTGTAAGAAGTGTTCCGGAACAGGTTTACAGAAACACACAAAAGAGAAAAAAAGTTCCGAAGAAAAAAGCTTCTTTCAAGGATAAGGTTATGGGACTTCTTCCGCAGAAAAAAGATTCAGCACTTGAAAAAGTCAGGAAAGTCGTGTTTCTTGGTTCGATATGTGCAATAATAGTGTGTGGTTATATGGTTGGTGACTATTATATTGACCTCTGGAAAAGCAAAAATCTGCATGATGACCTCGCTGAAATTTATCAGACCTATCCGCTGCCCGAACGTAAAGACGATACCACTACATTATATGAACCCGATTACGAGCGTATATATACTATGATTGACGGTGCAAGAAAACTTCTTGACAGAAACGCCGATGTTGTGGGATATATTACTATTCCGAATACTCCTATTGCAAATCCTGTTATGCAGTCCGGCGACAACAGCAAGTATCTTGACAAGAATATCGACGGCGACAGTTCGAGAGCAGGAGAGATTTTCCTTGACTACAGAAATAATTTCGACAAGGTAAAGGACGGCAGATTAGTTGTGCCGAACTCGGATAATCTCGTTATTTACGGGCATAATATGGCTAATGACACAATGTTCGGAAGTCTTAAATATTATCAGAGAAACTATAATTATTATGTTGATAATCCGGTTATATATCTCAACTCAAACTATGAGTGCTATACTTATAAAATATTCTCTTATTTCATTCTTGACGCTTTTGATGAATCGGAAACGGCTTATGACTGCTGGAATAAGTTCGATTTTGACGGTGAGGAGGATTTCTATGATTTCGTCAATGAAGCTAAAAAGAGAAGTCTCGGACTTAACGACGTTGACGTGAAGTACGGCGACAAGATTGTTACTCTCTCTACCTGCAATACTGTTCTTGGTGACAGGGGCAGACTNATAGTANTGGGTCGACTGCTCAGGGACGGTGAGGATATAAANACCGGTACGGACAAAAATACCCAGAATGCCAATGTAAAATGGCCTTCTATATACTATCAGCAGAAACCCAACGAAAGATATAATCCTGATGCAGATTTTATTCCATATGGCCCTGATGAGGAGGAATAAACCGTGAATCCTATAAAAGTTATTTCAGTACTTNCGTCTCTNGTGGCGGTGACAAGCATATCTGTTTCTGTTCTTATGANGAGTCAGGAGGAGGNAAAANCTGTTCCTGTAGTGACAATGAGCGAAGAACCCGCTGAAACGGAAACAAAAGCAGTGACATCATTGTCAGCAGAAGTAGTTACAGCAACAACAGCAACAGTTGTTACAGAACAGACGGTCACGTCCACTCTGCCTGTATATGATTATACCCCGAATAATAAGGGTATGACCGATTTTTCCAAGCTTTTATGGAAACAAAACAAGGACTTTATGGGCTGGCTTAAAATAAATAATACTATTATTAACTATCCTATAATGAAAGACCCCGGAGAGATTCAGCCTGATACCGGTTATGGTGCGGCATACTGTCCGCCAAATGAGTTCTACCTTCATCATGATTTCGATAAAAACTATCTGTTTGAGGGTACTTTGTATATGGATTACCGTGATGTTTTCGGAAGCAATGAGGATACACAGTCGGAGAATATCGTTATATACGGTCATAATATGCTTAATGATTCAATGTTCGGGTCGCTTGACCATTACTATCAGATAGACGGATTCTATAATTCAAACCAGTTCATTGAGTTGAGTTCAAAATATAAGGACTATAATTATGTTATTTTCGGTTACATGGTCACAAGCGGTAATGCAGGTGTTGAGTTTGATTACTGGAACTGGGAAGAACTCGATACAAAAGAAGATTTTGACTGGTATGTTGGAAAAATCCGTGAAAAACAAATGCTTGATACGGGTGTTGACGTTAAGTACGGTGATAAGCTTCTTACGTTGTCAACCTGCTACTCCGATGCGGATAATTCAAGATTTATTATAGGTGCAAGAAGGCTCAGAGACGGCGAAGTTGCAGGAAATTTTTCTACAATTCAGAAAATTAAACCCGAAGAACCTACAACCGAAGAACCGACAATCGAAGAAACTTCAGATGAGGAAAGTCAGGACGAAGATGTTCTTACATAAAAAATTATTAGGAGAAACTTATGAAAATTAAAAATTCAATCAAGCGTATCCCTGCTCTTTTATCGGGCTTGCTTATAGCTTTATCAGCCGGTGGACAGTGCGTTGGTGCGGTCGGAGAAATACCGGAAAATCAGATGCCGTATAATTACGGAGAGCCTGAATACATTCCCGATAACGAATATATTCCCAATAACCAATATATCCCCGATAATCAATATATCCCCAATAACCAGTATATTGATGACAGCGAAAATATTTCCGGTACTGAAAATGTTACAGAAAGTGAAACGACAACTGTTCCTCAGAGTACAGGAAACAGACTGAAAAAAGGCAAGGCTGTTATTGATGACTATGATTCAAGTCTTTCAGTTGTGAACTATGCAGTTTCAGTTCCTGAATATACGTATTATGAGGACTTTTCAAAAACCCTTACAAAACAGCAGACAGAACAGGCAAGGAAAGATATTATTATTTCACTCCGTAAAGGAAATCCCGTTACTTCCGTCAACCGTGCGGAAAATACAGACCTTACCGAAATAGGTCATGTTGGGGAGATTCCTGTTCCGCATGAAAAAGATATTTCTTCTGAAGTGTCGGGAGAATTTACATTCGTGACTTATGGCTGGGGTCACGGCGTAGGAATGAGCCAGAACGGTGCAAATTTCTATGCAACGTATGCCGGTTGGTCGTATCAGGATATACTTGCACATTATTACCCGAATACGTATCTCATGAATACGGGTCTTACAGAATATGAGGAACTTACTATAGACGGCGAACCGGCAGGAGATACCGTTTCGGTAGTGGCACAGATTGTCAACAGGGAAATCGGCGGTTCAATGAATTATGAGGCTATCAAGGCTCAGGCTGTTGCCGTTTACACCTATCTTAAATATCATAATGACGATTCTGCCGACCTTCTCGGCAAACCTGACCCTCCGCAGATTGTCATTGACGCCTGCACGGACGTTCTCGGCGAGGCTCTTTATTATAACGGAAGTTACGCTCTTACAATGTTCTCGGCATCGTCGGGCGGTTGTTCTGCAAACTGTGGTGAGGTTTTCTATGCTGATATTCCGTATCTCATAAGTGTCCCGAGCGACTATGACGAGGCGTATGACCCTCATTACGGTACGATTACATATTATCCGGCTTCAGAAGTTAAAAGACTTATCGAGGGTGAGTATAATATAAAGCTTTCCGACGACCCCGGAAAGTGGATTCAGCCGACTTACTCTCAGCAGACGGGATATGTGACGGACGTTAATATTGATGACCAGATGTCAATAAGAGGATACGAACTCAAGCTCCTTCTTGACCTCAAATCATCAANATTCAATCTTACATATNCCTATTANNATTTATAAGTCTTTGAACACGGCAGAAATATATTTATTCTTTGTGTTCAGAGACTTATTCACTTTTTCGTAGTANGCGTCGGAACTNTCTGANAANTACGCATATAAGAAAAATNAATTAATAAAGTTCGAAAACGTATGTTCTGCTTTTGCACTGTGAATAACTGTTTTTNGTCAATATTNCCGAAAACATTTTTGAAAAAAGGTTGACAATCATGCAGTATTACATCTTGATAATTCGTCGTTTAAGCTGTATAATTAATATAAGGGTGAAAAAGGTAATTTTCCCCCTTTGAATCAAGAGCGTACAGAAGCAGACTTTATATCGTTTCCGGAATCTTGCTTTGACTCTGAAAGTTAGGAGAATTGTTTATGGTATTCAGTCATGTTCCCGTTATGCTTCAAAACTGTATTGACGGACTTGATATACGTCCGGACGGTATCTATGTTGACGGTACTGCCGGCGGTGCAGGTCATTCGTCTGCAATTGCTTCACGTCTCGATGAAAACGGAAAGCTTGTCGCCATTGACCGTGACCCCGATGCTGTCACTGTCGCAACAGAAAGGCTTTCGGCTTACAGCATGGCACAGGTTGTCAGAAATAACTATTCCAATATGAGAGAGGTTCTCGACAGTCTCGGAATTGATAAGGTTGACGGCATTCTTCTTGATTTGGGTGTGTCGTCCTATCAGCTCGACGAGGAAAGCAGAGGTTTTTCCTATCATGCCGACGCTCCTCTTGATATGAGAATGGAAAAGGAAGGCACAAGTGCGGCAGATATTGTCAATACATATTCACAGCAGGAGCTTGCAAAAATTATTTTTGAGTACGGTGAAGAAAAATTTTCACGCAGAATTGCCGAAAACATAATAAAGGCAAGGGAAGTTTCACCGATAGAAACAACTCTGCAACTNGCCGATATCATCAGACAGAGTNTTCCGCAGAAANCAANGCGTGACAAGAATCCNTGCAAAAAAACNTTTCAGGCTATAAGAATAGCTGTAAACGGCGAATTTGAACATCTTTCAAAGGGTCTTGATGAGGCGTTTTACAGTCTGAAAACGGGAGGAAGACTTGCTGTAATTACTTTTCATTCACTTGAGGACAGGCTCGTCAAACAAAGGTTTGCGGGTTGGTGCAGAGGTTGCATATGTCCGCCTGATTTTCCCCAGTGCGTCTGTGGTCACAAACCGCAGGGAGTACTCATCAACAGAAAGCCCATAGAGGCTGACAGTCACGAACTTGAAGAAAACAAAAGAAGCAGAAGTGCTAAACTCAGAATTATTGAAAGGAGTGCGGAATAAATGACTGAAAGTAATGCTGCTTATTATTATGAAGAACCGGTAAACGATGATTTTCAGGAGGAATTCAGACCTGAACCGGAAACAATACCCGAAGCCAGAAAAAATATTCAACTGAAACATAATGAATCAAAAAGCGGTTCTGTACTTACAATTGTTCTTATCTCTGTCATTGCGGCTGCACTGCTCGGTTCGGTAATTTATACGCTGGACAGACGAAACACGGTGTATAACAAGGTGGCAGACCTTAACAGACAGCTTAACCTTGCAGAAGCCGAAAACGTAAGACTGCAATCGGAACTGGAAAGCAAAATGTCTGCTAAAAACGTCGAAGATTATGCAGAAAATGTACTTGGTATGAAGAAAATGGATTCTTCACAAATCAAGTATATAAAAATACAGACTGATGACGTGGTAAATATTCCTGAACAGGAACAGGGCATAATAGCTAAAGTAAAAGGCTTTTTTGACAACTGTGTGGAATATTTCAGAGGGTAGTGCCAATATAAATATAGTAAACGGACTGCCTGTATACTTCCGGCGATAAAAAAATATGCCGGAATAATATGTAGAACACGGAGATACAGCGAGTGTCGGAATATCGGAATCAGCCTTCCGGAGCTTTGTCAGAAAAACTCCGGAACGGCGTTCCCACGCTTGAATAGCGAAAAATCCTTCGTCGTATCGAAAGAAACGGACATCAGATAAAAAAAGAAAAGATGTTCAGAAGGCGGGGCAGCAGAGTTACCCTGCCTTATTCTATTTTTACGCTATATTATCACAGAAAGGAAGATAGCTGTGGCAGTAAAACATATTCCTATGAAAACAATGAAATTCAGAATACGTGTCATTATGACCGGCGTGTTCTTTTTGCTGTTCCTTATGGTAGCAATGAATTTCTTTAAAATTTCGGTTGTTGAAAATGAAAAGTATCAGGCTATGGCAAATGACCAGCATTTCGGTTCGATACTTATTTCAGCCCACAGAGGTTCTATATATGATTCACATGGTTCGCCACTTGCAAAAAGTGCATCTGTTTACAAAGTCTTTCTTGACCCACGTCAGTTCAAGACGGAACTGAAGTCGCTTCAGGAATCAATTGACAAACGCAATAAAGAAAAACTTGCAGGTACATACAAGCCGAAGTTTGACGAAAACGGAAATGAACTCAATCCACTGCCCGAATCGTCGGACGATTTCAAGAATGAGGCGATAAATTTTCTTGCCGAAAAACTCGGCATAACACCAGAAAAAGTTTCTTCCGCAATGGAAGCAAACAATCAGTACAGCATTTTACAGGACCAGGTTGAAAAACCTGTTGCCGACGAAGTACTTGCATTTTTTGACAAGTACGAGTTTATCTCTCTCAATGTCGAGGAAGATACGAAAAGATATTATCCGCATAATGAGCTTGCCGCCTCGGTTATAGGCTTTACGTCTGCCGGCGGTGACGGAATTTACGGACTTGAAGCCTATTACGATGATTATCTTGCCGGAGTTGACGGACGGACGATTTCTGCAAAGGATTCAAACGGAAATGAACTTCCGTACAGGTATTCAAAGACATATGCCGCTAAAAACGGTGATGATGTTTATCTTACGATTGATACGAAAATTCAGTATACTCTTGAAGAAAAACTCGAGGAGATGGTGACTGAATTTGAAGTAAAAAACCGTGCCTGTGCTATTCTTATGAATGCAAAGACGGGTGCAATTTACGGTATGGCAACTTATCCGAGTTTTGACCTTAATAATCCGTATGAAGTCGCAGACCCTAAGACCGCTGAAAAAATCGCACAGCTTACAGGTGACGCAGCTACAAAGGCAACTTCTGACGCACGTGAAGCTCAATGGAAAAACAAGTGCATTACCGAAATTTATGAACCGGGTTCGGTTTTCAAGGTAATAACAAGTGCGGCGGCTATCGAAGAAAATTTAATAGACCTCGAAAATGATTCTTTTTATTGTTCGGGTTCTGTTCCGGTTCCTGGAACTGACCCCATTCACTGTCACGACTGGAACGGTCACGGAGCTCAGTCTTTCCAAGAGGCTCTGACACATTCCTGTAACCCCGCTTTCATGGAAATAGGAAGTCGTCTCGGTATTGAAAAATTCTGTTACTATTATGACGCTTTCGGTCTGAAAGAACGTACAGGCATAGACCTGCCGGCTGAGGGCGTAGGAATAGGTTTTGAACCCGAAAAAATGTCTGATGTTGACCTTCTTGTAAGTGCTTTCGGACAGGGTGACACCCTTACCCCTATGGAAATGATTACTTCATATTGTGCGGCTATAAACGGCGGTTATCTCTTACAGCCGTATGTGGTTGACAAAGTAGTTGACGAGGACGGAAATATTATTCTCAAAAATGAAAGAACAGTCCGCAGACAAGTGGTTTCGGAGGATACTTCCAAAAAAATAAGAACGGCACTCGGCAGAGTTGTAACCGACAACAACGGCGGTAACGTTACCATAAAGGGCTATTCAATCGGCGGTAAATCCGGTACTTCTGAACGTATCAGCCTTGATAAAGATGAATATGGTGCGTCTTATGTGTGTTTCACTCCTGTTGACGACCCTGAAATAATTCTGCTGGTTCTTGCGGATATGCCGAATCCCGATATAAATTATTACGGAAGCGGTGTTGCCGTTCCGACAGCACGTCACATACTGGAAGATGTTCTGCCGTATCTGGGTTATTATCCCGAATATACTAAAGAGGAAATTGAGGACCTTGACATAAAAATACCACTCCTTGAAGGTTCTATCAATGACGCAAAGACTACTCTTGACGGTCTCGGCGTTACATACGAAATAATCGGAAACGGAATTGAAATTGTTGCCCAGTCTCCGCAGACGGGTTCAGAGATAGCAAAGGGAGGCTGTGTGTATCTTTATACTGAAAAGGGCAATACTGTTGAATATAAAGTAGTTCCTGACCTGATGTATGCTTCTCCGGAATTGGCAAACGAATTAATAACATCCAATCATCTTAATTATGTGGCAAAGGGTGCATCTGTAAAGAGAAGCAATGCTGTGGTCAACAGTCAGTCGATTCCGGCAGGAACAAGAGTTCCGATGGGTACAACAATTGTACTTGAATTTATTGTAAACGCAAATCAGGATTAGTACGGAGGCGGTTTTTTAATGAAACTTAATGAATTGATTGAAAATTATTCCGGAAAGCTTGCTGATGCAGAAATTACATCAGTGACGGACGATACACGGAAAGTTCAGAAAGGCAGTCTGTTTTTCTGTGTAAAGGGCGAACGCTTTGACGGTCACACAGCTGCGGCTGAAATGCTTGAAAAAGGTGCTGCTGCGGTTGTCTGTGAACACGATTTGGGTCTGGGCGAATGTCAGATTATTACTGAAAATTCACGTCGNCTNTANGGTGAAGTATGCTCAGCATGGTNCGGACACCCCGAAAGAAAACNTAAAATGNTAGGTGNTACCGGAACTAACGGCAAAACTACAACAACAAATATTATAAAGTATGTTCTTATGCAGAACGGTCACAAAACGGGTCTTGTCGGTACTATACAGAATGAGATAGGCGACGAAATTGTCCATACCGACAACACCACGCCGTTTGCTTTCGACTTCATGGCTCTGCTTGACAGAATGGTGAAAGCCGGCTGTGAATATGTTGTAATGGAAGTTTCTTCTTTCGGACTTGTTCAGAACAGAACAGGCTCATCACATTTTGACATAGCTCTTTTTACAAATCTTACTCAGGACCATCTTGATTATCATAAAAACATGGAGGACTACTATCAGGCTAAAAAAATGCTTTTTGGTATCTGTGATACTGCANTTTTAAATGTTGATGACAGTTACGGAAAACGTCTTTACAATGAAACCGAATGTGAAAANTTTANTTTCAGTNTAANACAGAAAGCGTCTTTTTATGCCGACGGTATAAAAATAAAGTCTACAGGGTCAAGTTTCTGGTTCTGCAATGAGGGAAAGTCTTATCTTATAAAAACAAATATGCCGGGAGTTTTCAATGTGTCGAATGTCACGGCGGCTGTTTCCGTGTGTATGAAAGCAGGTATTCCGCTTGAGAATATAATATCAGCTATTGAAACTTATACCGGTGTTAAAGGAAGATGTGAAGTTATTCCAACCGGAAAGGATTTTACAGTAATATGCGACTACGCCCACACCCCCGACGCTGTAGAGAATGTTCTCAGAAGTGTACAGGAATACGCTGAAAACCGTCTTATATGTCTTTTCGGCTGCGGTGGAAACCGTGACGCTGCAAAACGTCCCAAAATGGCACAGGCTGCCGCTAAATATGCCGACAGGCTTGTTGTTACTTCGGATAATCCTCGTGACGAAAATCCCGACGAAATTATAAGGGAAATCCTTATGGGACTTAATGACAGCAGTGTTCCTTATGATGTAGTGACAGACAGGCGTGAAGCTATTTATCATGCCTTGAAAATTGCGGAAAAAGGTGATATAATAGTACTTGCCGGAAAGGGTCACGAAGATTATCAGATTCTTGAGGGCAACAGGCATATTCACTTTGATGAACGTGAGGTTGTGGCAGACGGTCTTAAACTTCTTTAATCCGTCCGCAGATAACCGGAAATTATCAACAATCAGGAGTTGTGAGAATTAATGTCATTCTGGATAATAAATTTAATTACAGCTATGCTGTCATTCTTAATCGCAGGAATGTCGGGATTCAAGATAGTCCCGTTCCTGCATAAACTTAAATTCGGTCAGCCTATAAAAACAGAGGACGGTCCTCAGTGGCACGCCAAAAAACAGGGTACTCCCACAATGGGCGGTTTTATGTTCATACTTTCAACCTTTGTAACATCTATTGTGGGGTACTGGATTTACAGGTGGAAAGTCGGGATAGATATAACCAATCCCGAAAGTCACCACGCTTTTTACCGTCTGCTTGCCTGTATAGTTTTTTCGTCGCTTTTCGGACTTATCGGCTTCATTGACGATTTTATAAAAGTTTCAAGAAAAAACAACGACGGTCTTACACCGATTCAGAAAATCATGCTTCAGGTAGTTTTTGCGGTAGGTTTTCTGTTTGCACTCAACAGATTCGGCGATACCTCGACAGTCATTGACCTCGGTTTCTGGCAGAGTCCCTCACTTGATATCTTCTACTATCTGCTTATGATACCCGTTATAATTTATCTTACAAACGCAGTTAATCTTACTGACGGCATTGACGGTCTGTGTGGTTCGGTGACTTTCATTTCAATGCTTATTTTTACCGTTGCCTGCTCCATTCTCAAACAAAACGAAATTTCTTATTTTACAATGGCTCTTGCCGGTGGCTGTCTTGGTTTCCTGCTCTGGAATCTCAATCCGGCGAAGTGCTTTATGGGTGATACAGGTTCGATGTTTCTCGGTGCAGCCGTGACGGGTGTCGGACTTGTTCTGCACAATCATCTGTTTCTTATTCTCGTCGCAATGGTCTACATACTTGAAGCACTTTCCGTTGTTATTCAGGTCAGCTACTTCAAGTACACAAAAAAGAGAAGTCCCGACCATCAGGGAAAGAGAATTTTTAAAATGACTCCCATTCATCATCATTTTGAAATGAGCGGTTTCGGAGAATACGAAATAGTAATTACTTTTTCACTTGCCGGCATTATTTTTGGTATACTGGGAATAATTACATTGCTGGTATTCTGATACACAAAAATTTTTATCCTGATTAAATGTAAGGGAGGAAGTAATGGCAACCCGTAAAAGCAAAAAGAAAAAATCCGCCGGACTTTTCCGGACATTTATCGGTGAAGGCAGACAGGGCGATATAAGTCTTTCGTTTTTTGCCTATGTAATGATACTTCTTGTTGTCGGTCTTGTTATGATGTCGTCGGCAAGTTATGCGTGGGCTTACAGCGAACACAACGGAGACGGTCTGTATTATGCCAAAAATCAGGCGAAAAATGCCGTTGTCGGCTTTGTGGCTATGATTTTCTTCATGAAAATGGATTATCATAATTTCAAGAAAGTCAAACTGCCTGTTCTAAAAAAACTGAATATTGCAGGACTTCTTTATATTATCGGTGGTATACTGCTCATACTTGTACTGCTTATAGGTAACGACGAAGGCGGTTCAATGGGAGCAAAGAGATGGCTCGATATAGGTCCTATAAACTTTCAGCCGTCAGAGGTCGCAAAGCTTGCAATTATTATTTTCTTTGCATACAGCATGGAAAAAGACGGTAAAAAAATGAACACTTTCAATACAGGTATTATTAAATATGCGTGCTTTATGGGAGCTTATGTACTGCTTCTCTATAAAGAACCACATCTTTCCGGTATCATACTTATAGGAAGTATCTCTATTGCAATGATTCTGTGCGGAGGTGCAAACAGAAAGCAGTTTCTTCTGCTCGGAACAATTGCAGTTATCGGAGCTGTAAGCGTTATAAGTTATCAGGCATCATTACCGGAAAGTTACGTTGCAACACGTATCAAATCATGGAAAGACCCGTTTGCAGACGTTCTCAATGATACATGGCAGACCGCAAATTCAATTATCGCTATCGGTTCGGGTGGACTTTTCGGTCTCGGTCTTGGAAATTCAAGACAGAAGTATCTTTATCTTCCCGAAACGAAAAATGACTTTGTTTTTCCTATAGTCTGCGAAGAACTCGGCTACGTCGGTGCATTGGCGATAATAATTGTATTCTTTCTGCTGGTGGTTGAGGGATTTTCAATCGCAGTACGGTGCAAAGACCGTTTCGGTATGCTTATAGCGGTCGGAATAACTACTCAGATAGGTATACAGACTGTTGTGAATCTTGCCGTTGTAAGTAACCTTGTGCCGAATACTGGTATCAGTTTACCGTTTTTCAGTTACGGAGGTACTGCCCTGATAATGCAGCTTGCAGAAATGGGTATTATGCTCAATATATCACAACAACGGTATTATCCGATGGAAAAACCTAAATCCACAGCCGGAGAAGTTCGTTACGAAGAACCACAGAACGCATAAAGGAGCTGAATTAATGAAAGTACTGATAGCGTGCGGAGGTACGGGAGGTCACATTAATCCCGGACTTGCAATTGCAGATATAATAAAATCAAAATATCCAGATGCGGAGTTTCTCTTTGCAGGAACTCCGAAAGGTATGGAAGCAAAGCTCGTCCCGAAAGCAGGATATAAGCTTGAAACCATAAAAGTAGCGGGTTTTCAGAGAAAAATTTCACTCGAAAACGTCGGACGTAATATAAAAGCCGTGACCTATCTTGCAACGTCGGGAAAGCGTGCAAAGGAAATTATAACCGGTTTCAAGCCTGACATAGCAATAGGTACGGGAGGTTACGCCGCAGGTCCTGTTATACGCAAGGCGGCAAAAATGGGTATTCCGTCGGCTATTCATGAACAGAATGCCTATCCCGGAGTTACAAACAAACTTCTTGCAAAAGAAGTTGACTATGTAATGCTTACGGTTATTGAGGCACTTGACTTTATGGATAAGGATAAGTTTGAATACAGTGTAACCGGTCTGCCCGTAAGAAGCAATATAAACAAAATGACAAAATCAGAAGCACGCAGAAAACTCGGTTTCAACAATGATTTTACTATACTGTCATTCGGTGGAAGTCTCGGGGCAGGCTGTATAAATGAAACCATGACCGAAACTATAAAGTGGCACACTAAAAATAATCTCCGTATAAACCATATTCACGGTTACGGCGGTATGGGTAAAGATACTTTTCCGCAGGAAATGGAAAAATTCGGTATCCCTATGAAAAACAACCGTCTGAGAATTACGGAGTACATAAATGATATGAATGTTTGTCTTGCGGCGGCTGATTTGGTAATATGCCGTTCCGGAGCGTCCACACTTGCGGAACTCGAAGCCGCCGGAAAAGCTTCAATACTTATNCCGTNACCGATTGTNGCCNGAAATCATNANTANNATAATGCTATGNNTCTCGGTANGGCTGGTGCNNNANTNGTCATTGAACAGAAGNNNGTTACTAATGAAAAGATAATTTCTGAAATCGAAAAGCTTTACAATGACCCCGACAAAGTTCAGATTATGTCCGACAGTGCGGCAAAACTTCATCTTGATGATACAAACAGCCGTATTCTTGCCGTTATTGACAAGCTTTACGAAAAATCCAAAAACAAAAAGTAACACAAAATCATTTCACAGCATAATATACAAAAAATGCTGTGAGGTGGTATAATGCAGAAACTGATAGTAAACGGAGGTAAATCCCTCAGAGGTGAACTTTCGTTACAGGGCAGTAAAAACAGTTCACTTCCCATTATGGCGGCATCACTGTTGTGCGGTGAAGAATGTATTTTGAATAACTGTCCTGAACTTACTGATATATATTCAGCGTCGAGAATCCTTAACCGTATCGGCTGTAAGTGCAGGTTTTCGGACAATACGGCTGTTATTGACTCGAAAAATACAGATATAACTGAAATTCCGGAAAATCTTATGCGTGAAATGCGTTCGTCAATTATTTTTATGGGTGCTATTCTCGGCAGGACGGGCGAATGTACGGTAAGTATTCCCGGAGGGTGTGAGCTTGGTCCCCGTCCGATTGATATGCACCTTGCGGCTATGAGGAAAATGGGCGTTGATATCCGTGAGAGTTACGGAAAAATTATCTGTCGTGTTCCTACGGGAAAGGCTCACGGTGCAAAAATTTCACTGCCTTTTCCCTCTGTGGGTGCAACTGAAAATATTATCCTGTGTGNCNTCACAGCGAACGGNGAANCAGTNATAAATAATGCCGCCCNTGNGCCTGAAATATGTGACCTGTGCGGTTTTCTGAGAGCCTGCGGTGCTGAAATTTCAGGCGACGGTGAAAGCAGAATCGTCATAAAGGGAAAAAATAAACTTCACGGCTGTGTATACAGCATAATGCCCGACAGAATAGCCTGTGCAACTTATCTTTCAATGGTTGCGGCGACAGGCGGTGAAATTATACTTACAAATGTCTGCGTTCCGGAAACAGAACCGTTTATTTCGGTACTTGAACAGACGGGGTGCAGTATCTACACTTATGATGACAGAATTTATTTAAGAAGCGGTTCACGTCTCAAAGCCGTTAAAGACAGAATCCGTACCATGCCACACCCCGGTTTTCCCACAGACGCACAGGCGGTGCTTATGGCTTCGCTTGTCACGGCAGACGGTACGAGCGTTTTTGAAGAAAATATTTTTGACTGCCGGTACAGGCATACGGATGCTCTCGTTAAAATGGGGGCGGATATACAGGTTCTCGGCAAAATTGCAATAATACAGGGTGTTCCGGAACTCCACGGTGCAAATATTGAAGCTACGGATTTACGTGGTGGTGCTGCAATGGTTGTGGCTGCACTTTCGGCGGAAGGTACTTCCGAAATAGCAGGAATATCCCATATAGACAGAGGTTATGAAAAAATAGAAGAAGCTGTCAGACATCTCGGCGGTGATATCCACAGAGTCTGAACAGTATGGAGAAAATATGAAAGACGTTGAGAAAACTAATGTTGAAAGACGGAACAGCGGAAAGCGTATGCGACGCAGACGGCGTAATATGAATCTTTATGCCGTTGTTGTCATTGCTCTTGTGCTTACAATCGGAATAACAATGAGTTATACATTCCTGTTCAATATAGAGGAAGTGCATATCTCAAATATATCGGAAAGATATGATGAAAATATGATTTTCGACGCTTCCGGTGTCCGGATAGGTGACAATCTGCTGAGGCTTAATACACAGAAAAGTGCCGAGCGCATATTGAATGAACTGCTGTATGTTGAAACGGCAGAAGTCAACCGGAAATTTCCGTCATCACTTGAAATAAAAGTAACTTTCTGTGTTCCTGCTTTCAATGTGGAATACAGCGGGGGAGTGCTTGTTGTCAGCAAACTCGGAAAAATTCTTGAAAGCAATAATTTCAAAACGGACGGACTGCCCACAATATGCGGTATTGAACCTCTTTCCACTGAACTCGGTCAGATGATTAAGACTGAAAATGAACACAAAAACGAAGCTTTCAGCGAAATTACAGCAAGTATTTCCACAGGAGAAAAAAGCAGTATTTCAGTTATTGACCTCAATGACGAATTCGGCATAGTCGTTAATTACAGTAACGGTACGGTCTTTAAAATGGGAAACTGGAATGATGCCGACTATAAACTCAGTCTTGCAGAGACCATTATGAATGATTCAACTATAAAAGGTAAAAAAGGTTATCTCACTATGGTCGGTACAAATCAGTGCAGTTTCAGAACTACGGAAGAACCGGCAGGAGTTCTCGGAGAAGAACCGGAAGTCCCCACCGATGCGGACGGAAATCCTGTAAAGCAGGAGATAAGAGAGGAAGCCAATCCCGAACAGGAAGCGATTTTCAGTCAGTTCAATTCACGTGTAAATGAAAACAACGTTTCAGAAGATGACGATTATTCCGTCGGATATGATTATACCTACAGTGAAGATTATAATTATAATGATTATTATGGCGAGGATAATTATAATTACGATTACAATAATTATGGTTACGATAATAATTATTATGGAAATGAATGGGATTATAATAATTAATGACAATGTTAATTTGTATAAAATGGTGTAAAAAATATGATTGATATTGTCGGAATTGCTGAAAATAAAAAATCTTTTTAGGAGACTTGCAAAAAAGATAATATTATGATAAAATAATAAGTGTATTTAATTTGTGTAATCAATCTTTGATATAAAATTCAGGATAAATGCAATAGGAGGAGTTTAAATGTCAGATTTCAATTACGAGGAAGCACTTGAACCCGATGTAAATATAAAGGTCATCGGTGTGGGCGGAGGCGGCGGAAACGCTGTTAACTGCATGGTTGATTCAGGTGTTAATAATATAGAGTACATCGCAATCAATACCGACGCAAAAGCTCTTAACAAGTCAAAAGCTACTACAAGAATCCCGATAGGTGCAAAGCTTACAAAGGGCAGAGGTGCAGGTAACAAGCCTGAAATAGGTCAGCGTAGTGCTGAGGAAAACCGTGATGAAATTGAAACACATCTTAAGGGTGCTGATATGATTTTCATTACTGCCGGTATGGGCGGTGGTACAGGTACGGGTGCTGCTCCTGTTGTCGCTAAAATAGCTAAGGAAATGGATATACTTACAGTTGCTGTTGTTACAAAACCGTTCCTTTTTGAAAGAGAACAGAAAATGGCTCAGGCTGAAAAAGGTATTGCTGAACTTAAAAAATACGTTGACTCCCTTATCGTTATCCCTAACGAAAAACTTCTTGTGGGTCTCGATAAGCCTCTTACTATGATGCAGTCATTTGCACTTTCTGATGACGTTCTTAAAACAGGTGTAAAGAGTATTTCAGACCTTATCGTTGAGGAGGGATACATAAACCTCGATTTTGCAGACGTTTCAACGATTATGAAAGGTGCAGGGTATGCCCACATGGCTATCGGTCATGGTTCAGGTAAGGATAAGGCAAGAGATGCCGCTACATCAGTTATTTCCAGCCCGCTTCTTGAAACCTCTATTTCAGGAGCAAAAAGACTTCTCATCAATATCGCTATGTCTGAAGATATCCTTTCTTCTGATGTTGATGCCGCAACCAAGATGATTACAGATACTGCCGCAGAAGGCGTTGAATTTATTTTTGGTACTGCATTCAAGGAAGATATGCAGGACGAAATGTCAATAACAGTTNTTGCTGNTGGTTTCGACGGTATNGACGGTTATGNCGTTCCCGAAGAAGAACCGGAAGAAGAAAANNAACNTGCTCCCGTTNNTCAGTCCGCTCCAACACCTCCGCCGCCGGTTGTTCCGGTTCCGGAAGAAAATGTTATGCAGATTGATAACCCACTTATTGACGGTCTTGGTATGAGCGGAAGTTCTTCAAGGTCAAGCTCAAATACGGATTACGACCTTGATGAAATTTTTAAGATACTCGGTAACTAAAAAATTTTCAGAGCAGCTTCTCTCTGGGGAAGCTGTTCTTTTTTAAAAAAATATAGTGTAAAATGCACTAAATTCAACGGAAAAATTCTACATTTCAATAATTGAATTATTATATAAATTGTGTTATAATTTATATGAAAGCACTGTTTTTAAACAGTTGATTCGAATTTTTTCTTTTTTATTTATTTTGCCGCATATGATTTGCGGAGAATGGAGTTGCTAATTATTATGGACGAACCAACCGTATTACGAACCACTAAAATAGGCGGCGGATTTGTTAAAGAGGACGTTCTTACGTATCTCGATGAACTTAATTCCAAAATTCTTTCCCTTCAGGAAGAATGCGAAAAGGCTAAGAAAGCAGGTCCTACCTCTACTAATGATGAAGAAATCAGAAAGTACAAGAATCAGGTAGATAATTTACAGGAAAAACTTAATGCTTCAAATAATGCCCTCAGAGCTTCAAAAAAGGAACTTGAAGAAGCTCAGAAGAAAATCAATGAGGACCAGAGAATAATTGCTCAGCTCAGAGCAGGAAATCCTGCTGCTGCCGCTTCAATTCCTGCTCCTGCTCCTGTTCCTGTTGATAACACACAGCTTGAAGCAGCAAAGAAAGAAATCGAAACTCTTAAAAATCAGCTCAGAGCAGTTCAGGCAAACAGTTCTGCACAGTCTGCCAATAATAATTCTGCTGAACTCGCTAAGGTTAAGCAGGACCTTTCGAGAATGACAAGTGACCTCGCTGCAAAGGCTAAGACTATTGCAGAAAAAACTCAGGAGTCAGCCGCTAAGGACGTTAAAATTGCTCAGCTTACCAAGGAAAGTGCAGCCGCTATCGCTAAAAAGGACGAGGAAATTGCCAAGAAAAATGCTGAACTCGCTAAGAAAGATGAAGAAATTAAATCACTCAGCGAAAAGGCAAGGGAAAATTCTCCGACAGCCATGGTTGAGCAGACTATGATGTTTTGCAATACTTTAAAGGAAACCGCTCAGAAAGAAGCTGATACCCTTAAAAAAGAAGCAAGCGAAAAGGCTGAAAAGGTTATCAGTGACGCTAAGGCAGAGGCAGAAAAAACTGTTTCCGCTGCTAACACAACCGCTGAATCATGTATCAAAGACGCCAATATCAAGGCTAAAACTACGATTGACGAGGCTAACAAACACGCTGATACAGTTAACGAAATGTCATCAACTGTACGTAAGATTCTTCTTAATGAAATTGAAAGCATAAATTCAAAGTTCAGCGATATAACTGCCCGTCTTAACGAGGCAAAGGACGTTGTAGGCGAAGCACGCAAGTCCATAGATACAAACGCATCTCAGGATATAAAGAAAATGGAAGCTCCGAAGGTGGATATGTCAGATGTGAAGTCTGCCGCAGAAAAGGTAAAAACTCCTGCACCTGCTCCTGCCCCCATAGCTCCGAAAAAACCGGTTGTAAATAATCCGGTTCAGTCAAATAATTCTGTAAAATCTGCAAATAATAACTTAAACGGCAAGAACAATGCTGTTAAGCCTGCTCCTGCACCTGCTCCTGTTAAGCCACAGGTAGCTCAGTCCAAGCCACAGCCTAAAAAGAAGAANTTCAGCTTTGATATGTCTGGTATGGACGAACTTCTCAAGGCGGCAGAGGCAGAAGCTANAAATTCTAACACATAATTNTTGCAGAAATTAAAGTCATTATATTANACCAAAGTTTNTCAGGGGANAAACTGNGGGATTATTATAATAATGAATTTTCCGTCTGTATGTTTTGATTTCAGGCGGAAAATCCTGCGGCATTCTGTATCGTCGCAGTAAGGGATTCAAGTCAGGTTATCCTCTCAGGTGACACCGTTATTTTCGGGGCGTTCAGCCGGTCAGCGTGAAATAATTGCAAAACAGCAGATAAACCTACAAAAACCGTAGAACAACCGGAGTTAGCCTGTTGATACTGTATGTGAAAACGTACTTGAGCAGGAAGCACCCCGTCCTGTTTCCGACGGGAGAGCGTGTCCAAAAATTTTTAAGTGAGGTACTGAAATATGTATGAAGACAAGACATTAGTCTGCAAAGAATGCGGAAATGAATTCATTTTCTCCGCTGGCGAACAGGAATTTTTCGCTGAAAAAGGTTTCGTGAACGAACCCCAGAGATGCAAGCCTTGCCGTGACGCAAGAAAGAATAGCGGCAGAACTGAAAGAGTTATGTACACTGCTGTATGTGCTTCCTGTGGCAAGGAAGCTAAGGTTCCTTTTGAACCGAAGGAAGGCAGAGCTGTTTATTGCAGCGAATGCTTTGCCAAGATGAACGAAGCTTAATTATTTATAATCCGATGGCACGTTTTGAAAAACGCTGTGCTGTGGATTCTGACAGATAGTTAAACAGAAAGGACGATGTTTCATGCAGATTACTAAGGAGACTATTATCGGCGATATTCTTGACGCTGATTTCAATGCTGCTCCGTATT
This sequence comes from Clostridia bacterium, assembly GCA_009177225.1. Lineage (GTDB taxonomy): Bacteria > Bacillota > Clostridia > Oscillospirales > Ruminococcaceae > Ruminococcus. Next base: position 26,306 of record WFLZ01000286.1, on the reverse strand, counting down.
TCCTTGAAATTGGTATGCACTGTCTCGGCTGTCCCGCTTCAAGAGGCGAGTCAATTGAGGAAGCCTGTGCTGTTCACGGAACAGATGCGGACGCTCTCGTTGAAAAACTTAATGCTCATTTTGCTGAGAAAAAGTAATTGCAAAGCAATATAGAGGCGTGTCTCTCAGGCACGCCTGTATTTTTGTATTTATATTTATTATTGACAAGAGGTGGAAAAATGCTTGATAACAGATTGAAAATGTGTGCTGAAATGGTTGATGGCAAGGGGATAGTGTGCGATATCGGTACAGACCACGCCTATCTCGCCGCCGAACTTATTCAGAGTGGAAAATGTGAAAAGGTTATAGCGTCCGATGTTAAGCTTGGTCCGCTCGGAGCGGCACAGCGGACTGTTGAAAAATATAACATAGCTGACAAGGTGAAACTGGTCAGGTCGGACGGTCTTGAAAACGTTTCTCTTGACGGTGTTTCCGATATCGTTATTGCAGGTATGGGCGGTGAAACAATCGTTGAAATTCTTCATAAGTGTGATAAGCTTGCAGAAAGTTCAATCCGTCTTATCCTACAGCCAATGACCAAGGCAGAAGTACTGAGAAAATGGCTCTATGACAGCAATTTTGCCATTACGGCAGAAAAAGTTGCTGAGGACGGCGAAAAACTTTATGTTGTTATGTGTGCAGAGTGGAGCGGACAGTTTCAGCGGCTGACGGAAACCGAAGCTTTTGCAGGTTTTTTCAGTGAGGACGACCCTCTTGCACAGAAATACCGCAGTAACGAAGCAGCACGTCTGCGTAAAGTAGGTGCGGCACTTGAAAAGGGCGGTATGCGTGCTGAATCCGTACATTTTTCCGCTCTTGCCTATAAGCTCGAAAACGGTATTGATAAAGTTAAAACTGATGATATTTATAGTTATCTCAATGAAANTTANNNCGTTNACGNNCAGGAAAAATGNGANAATTCAGGTATGCNTGTTGAAAATTATGACATNGAGTGCANTAAGGNCATGCTCACTCTNGANATAACTATCCCGTCAATCTATGAGGCAGAGTGCAAGGGTGCAGAACTCATGATTTCACATCACCCTGTTATCTTTAACCCACTGAAAAAAATCACAAGAAAAAGTCCTGTTTTCAGACTGATTTACAGTGATATTGCGGCTATCTGTATGCACACTAATCTTGATATCGCAAAGGGTGGAACGAATGGTGTTATCCTTAAAAAGCTTTCGGAACACTGTGAGTTTGAGGGTGAACCGGAGTTCTTTGAGGACTGTGGTGGCGGTAATAATCTCGGCTGGATTTGTGAACTTAAAGAAAAGACCGATGCCGGAAAATTCGGTCTGCTTTTAAAGGACATTTTCGGTTGTCAGCACATAAGAATGAACCGATATACTCCGCACAGAATAAAGCGTTTTGCGTTCTGTTCAGGTTCGGGANGTTCTATGCTTNACCTTNCTATAGAAAAAAAATGTGATGCTTTTATTACGGGAGATGTAAAGCACGACGTTTGNATTGATGCAAATAACCGCTATATTACGTTGTTTGACTGCNGTCACTTCAATACTGAAAATATCGTCCTTGAGGAACTCCGCTGTGTGATTGAAGAAAAGTTCCCACAGCTTGAGGTTATTATCGGTGAAACTTCACTTGACCCTGCCGTGTATCTCTGAGGTGAAAAAATGAGTATTCTTATTTGTCCTGTATGCAGTGAAAAGCTGAGTATTTCGGGAAAAACTTATGTTTGTCCTAAAAATCACAGTTTTGACATTGCTAAAAGTGGTTACGTAAATCTTTTACTTTCAAAACATCTTGGAAAAACTGTTCACGGCGATAACAGACTTATGGTACAGGCAAGGCGTGATTTCCTTGAAAAAGGCTACTACTCGCCGTTGCGTGACGCTCTCTGTGAAAAAGTGAAAAACGGTGTCATTCTTGACGCAGGTTGCGGAGAGGGTTACTATACGGCAGGTATCAGGGATAAACTTGACAATTCCGAAATCTATNNAATAGATATATCCAANACTGCCGTTGAATTTGCCGGACGGCGTAAGAAAAATATCACGTTCGCAACAGCAAGTGTTTTTCATATTCCTGTTGCAGACAGTTCGTGTGATACGCTTGTGACGATTTTTTCACCGTATTGCAGTGACGAGTTTCAGCGTGTTCTGAAAAAGGGCGGTACTATGATTATGGCGATTCCGTCTGAAATGCACCTATGGGAACTCAAACAGGCGGTCTATGATACACCGTATAAANACGAGGTANAGNCCTATGAACTGGACGGTTTCGGACTTGCAGGAAAAAAACGCATTACTTATAAATTTCGGCTTGNCAATCAGCAGGATANACAGTCGTTGTTTTCCATGACACNTTATTATTACAGAACTGGTCAGCAACAGNAGGAAAGGCTTTCCACTCTTGAAAGTCTTGAAACAACGGCNGACTTTGAACTTCTTATATATNGTANATTTTGAAAATATAGGGAGGAAAACANGAAAAATTATCTGAAACAATTTNGGTATGCTTTTGTGATGTTTATTACAGGTCTGTGTNCTATGGGACTGGGCATGGTTTTTGTCGGAATAATCGGCGAAAATTATAGCAGTTTNATTATGAACCTTTCAATATTTGTGGGTGCAATACTCTGCATATTGATTATGAAAAAGCAGTTTAATATAAGTGTGAAAGATGTGTTTAAAAAACCGAAAGTAAATCTGCTTGCTTTGGTTGTATTGTCAGCGTTGATGTATACTCTTATAACTGCGTTTACAGAGTACAGGTCGGTGCTTTCCGAACCATCAGACGAGCGGTATGCGTTAACTGACTGGATTGGTTCGGCGTTTTTAGCTCCGGTATCGGAGGAAATTATTTTCAGATTTTCCATGCTTGTTTTGCTTCTTACGGTGTCCGTCAGTACGGGTAAAAAAACACTTTCGTTTATTTTGGTTTCAGTAATATGGGCAGTTATACATTTCGGCGGAACGTTGCCGAGATTTATAGATATATTTGTTGTCGGAATTATTCTCGGGATTATATTTTATAAATCGGGAAATATTATTTATTGTATGACTTTTCACAGTGTCGCAAATATAGCAATTTATGCTGTAAGCTGTAATTCGACATTTTTAGTAAACAAAACATGGATTCTCTACATAAGTATTCCGTTGCTTTTAGTCTGTATTGGATTATTTACATATATTAATGACAAAATAAAATTAAGTATAAAGGACTGATTCTATGGCTTTGGACGGAGCATTTCTCTTTGCAGTAAAAAATGAACTTACACAGTTAATCGGCGGTCGCATAGAAAAAATACACCAGCCGTCGAGGGAAGAAATAATTATTTCCATACGCACAAGACAAGGCAGTAAAAAGCTCTATATTTCGGCAAATGCGGGAAGTGCAAGAGTTCACATAACGGAAAAAAGCGTTGATAATCCGCAGACACCGCCCATGTTCTGTATGCTTCTGAGAAAACGTCTTGGTAATGGTAAACTTGTGGACATACGTCAGGACGGTCTTGAACGTATACTTTTTCTTGATTTTGAGTGTGTCAACGAACTGAGTGACATCGTAATGATAACGCTTGCCTGTGAAATAATGGGACGTTGTTCCAATCTCATAATTATCGGCAGTGACGGCAAAATTATAGACAGCATAAAGCGTGTTGACGGTGAAATGTCCCGTGAAAGAATGGTTTTGCCGGCTATGACTTACACGTTTCCACCTAAAAGTGACCGTCTTAATTTTCTCGACGCTGAACCTGAACAGATTATTATGAAACTCCGTGAAAACGTTTCGACTGAACTTTCAAAGGCTCTTATACGGGTCTTTGAGGGAATTTCTCCCGTCCTTGCTCGTGAATGGACTTTCTTTGCAGGACGTGGCGTACACCTTGACGGAAATGTTGACGGCGATGCTCTTGACCGTCTGCTGTTTGTTATAAAGCGTACCCGTGAGCAGTTACTCAACGGCGAATGCTGTTTTAATGTCGCAAGTACTAAAGAGGGTATGCTGAAAGATTTTTCATTTATAAGACTTTCACAGTTCGGGAATCTTATGTATACAAAGGAAATTCCCTCCGCTTCGGAACTGCTTGACTATTTCTATTCTGAACGTGACAGCATAGCCCGTACAAAACAGCGTGCTAACGACCTTTTCAGACTTCTTGTAAATCTTATTGACCGTACCGAAAGAAGAATTTCCGTACAGCGTGAGGAACTTTCTGCGTGTGCCGACAAGGATTATTTCAGACTTTGCGGTGACCTGATTTCTGCAAATATGTATAGAATAAAAAAAGGTGACAGCACGGCAGTTGTCGAAAATTTTTACAGCGAGGACTGCACAATTTTAACGATAAGTCTTGATGTACGGAAAACACCGTCACAAAATGCACAGCATTATTATAATGAGTACAAAAAGTCTGTTACCGCTGAAAAGAAACTTGCTGAACAGATTGACAGGGGAGAGGAAGAATTACATTATCTTGACAGCGTTTTTGATTCGCTTACCCGTGCGACTTCTGAAAACGACATAATACAGCTCCGTCTTGAACTTCGTGAGCAGGGTTATATAAAGTCGGCAAACGGTAAGGTAAAACCTCCTAAAGCTTTACCGCCGATTGAATACAGGTCAAGTGACGGCTTCACGATACTTGTTGGCAGAAATAATTACCAGAATGACAAGCTTTCACTAAAGTTCGCCGAAAAAAACGATATATGGCTTCATACGCAGACTATAACAGGTTCACACGTTATTATAGTTACGGACGGCGTGACCCCTCCCGACAAAACGCTTGAAGAAGCTGCTATAATTGCAGCAGTCAACAGCAAGGGACGTGACTCAAATCTTGTACCGGTTGACTATTGTCTTGCAAGATACGTGAAAAAGCCGTCCGGTGCAAAACCTGGAAAAGTTATATTCACTAACTATAAAACCGTTTTCGTGAAACCTGACACTAAACTTGAAGAAAGTCTGAGGGTATGAAGATGAACATAAAACTTTCACAGAACTTTTTCAGCCGTGACTGTCTTGAAGTCGCCCCTGACCTTGTGGGTAAGATTCTTGTCCGCAGACTTCCGGACGGTACAGTTATAAAGGAGAGGATTTCCGAAACAGAGGCTTACAGAGGTGAGGAGGACAAGGCTTGTCACGCATCAAAGGGTAAGACAAAACGTACTGAAATTCTTTACGGTGACAATGGCATGATTTATGTTTATCTGTGCTACGGCATTCACTGGCTTATGAATATTACAACAGGTGAAAAAAATAATCCGCAGTGTGTGCTTGTCCGTGCCGGAGATGTTCACAACGGTCCTGCAAAACTTACAAAGTATCTGCAAATTGATGGTAGTTTCAACAACCGGAAAATATGCGGAAATCCTGATATATGGCTTGAGGACGACGGTTTCAGACCTGAAATAAAAACTGCTTCACGGGTAGGAATTGACTATGCCGGAGATTACTGGAAAAATATAGAATGGCGTTTTATTGCCGACGGGAAGTGATTTTTTGTGAATATACGGTGTATAGGATTTAATTCGGTTTACGGCAGTGATTACAGCGTGTGCCGTAAACCCGAAAAAAATATTTTTATGCTGATTCTTGTAAAAAGCAGTGCGGTCTTTCACGTCGGTACGGATTTTCATACACCGCCTTGCACTTTTATGCTGTATGACGATACCACGCCACAGAAATACCGTGCGGACGGCGGTTTTTTTATATGTGATTGGATATGTTTCGACAAGGACGGTGACAGCGAGTTTTTTGACGCTTTTGAACTGCCGTTCAATCGTCCCGTACAGTTTTCGGATTCGGAATTTATTAGCAGTCTTATAAGGAATATTGCTTCTGAATACTATTCGCTTAGTTCAAGACGCAGTAAAATTATTGACGCTCTTATGAAAACTCTGCTCCTTAAAATAAGCGATGTTTCGGGCAGGCGTGACAGTTCACAGCAGACTGTTGACCCACATTATACCGCTCTTATTGAACTCAGGGAAAAAGTTTACAGGAATCCGCAGATGAAGTGGAACGTTGATACTATGGCGGCAGACGTTAATATGTCAAGGTCTTATTTTCAGCATATTTACCGTGAAATATTTGGAGTTTCATGTATTTCGGACGTTATCAGCGGAAAAATTGAAAAGGCTAAGGAGATTCTTAGTGAAACTTCCTGCACGGTTTCACAGGTATCAGCTATGTGCGGTTATGACAATGAGGAGCATTTTATGCGTCAGTTCAAGAAAATTGTTGGTGTAACTCCTACAAAATACCGCCGGAAATTATAATTTTTTATTAAAAAACTTAATTTACAATAAAACACCAGAAGGCTATTATCGGTGAAATTCAGTCACGGAAAATGATTGCTGGATACTGCTAATTCAATTTTTTCCAGAAGTATGATATCAACGTTGCCAAGAGTATGCTCTATCCGTTCTATAAGCTTAAAATGAAATTGTTCCAATCCAGAGTCTTTGTCATATTTTTTCCGGTAAGCATTAATAAACATAGCTCCCCAGTAATATTCACTGTAAAGAATACATTTCTGACTTATATCATTTAAGCTTAAAATAGTATTATGATATTCATAAAGGAATATGTAATTATTGTAAAGCCTGTTAATATGTTTATCGCTATATTCATGAATTTCTGCAAATCCTGACAAATGTTTGATACTTTCAATATTGTTAATCAATAGTTTCATGAAATTAACTCCCTGTAAAAAAACTGCTGTATCAGACATACAGCAGTTATTCTTTTATGATGAAATTTTGTCGGTGTAAAGGATATTCATATCAACATAGCCGTCAATACCGTCGATTCGTCCGGTAGAACTTGCCTGCCACATGAAATAGTCACCTGTATAGTCGGTATCGTCCACAAAGTGTGCAAGCCATACGGGACGTTTATAGTCATTTATCCAGAAGTTATTAAGAAAATTCTTACTGCTGTAAAGCATTGCAGAATAACCGTAGTTTTCCATTTCTGCACAGAACAGATTAAAAAGCTCATTGAGGTCGTGTATACTTAGTCCGTACTCCTGAAATGTAGTAAATTCTTCCCAGTCGAACGCAACGGGGAAATCAAGTTCCTGTCCGTCAAGCTGTTCTGCAATGTATCCAGCAAGTTCCTTTACACTGTCGGCAGAGTTTAGCGTGGTATAGAAATAAACTCCTACTTTAAGACCAGCGTCACGAGCTTTTTTGATATTGGAAAGATACCAGTCGTCCATTTTTATTTCGTCGTAGAAGTAACCCATTCGGATTATTACAAAATCACAGCCTGCGTCCTTTACGGCATTGAAGTCAATATCACTCTGCCACGCTGAAACGTCTATACCAAATTTTCTGTTATCGCCCTCATATGTTTTTATAAAGTCCGTGAACTGTGTTCCGCCGTTGTCGTCACCGTTAGAAGCAGGGGAGGGAGTTTCACTGAGTACAACAACAGTAAGTTCCCATGACGTTTCGTTTCCGGAATTGTCGGTTACGTGTGCAGTTATGGGATAATTTCCTATGGTGTCGGTGTCAACTGTACCGTCGTATGAAAGAGTGGGGTGAGCGTCATAATTGTCGGCATATCCCACTATTTTTTTCAGGTCAAACGGTTCACCCTTTTTCACGTAGGGCGAAACTCCCATATTGAGCAGGACGGGAGCGGTCGTGTCGGAAACGGTGTAACTGANTTTCTGCTGAAATTNGCCTTTGTCGCANANACNGTTTATGTAAATTTCAGATTCTCCNATTTTACTGGTGTCAACAATCTTGTCGCCATTCAGGATTTCAACGTTAGTTTCTGTAACCAAATCGGCGAACGTTATTTTTTCATACACTTCAACATTTTCACGGGTATTCAAAATAAGGTCGTCGGGCGGTTTTATGTTTGCTTTTACGTCGGACGAAGATACAGTTTTGGTATTACTTTCTTTTTCGTGGACTGTTGTCGCAGAAGTTGTTTCCGGAACGTCGGGCATTATGATGTTTGCCGGAAGTGACTGCACCTCTTTTGAACAGCCGGCAGTCAGGCACAGTGCAATAATTGCAGGTAAAAATTTTTTCATGTTATCTCCTTTATATATGCTTGATATAAAAAGTATATCACAAATAATTTATTTTGTAAAGTGTTTTTTATATAATATATTGAAAACGGGCAGTCTTTATGACTACCCGTATATTTTATCTGTATTTTTTTGTATTCAGTATTTTTATTGAGTTGAGTATAAGTAGCATAGCCGTACCGGAGTCGGCAAAGACCGCAAGCCACATATTAGGGTGACCGACAAGTCCCAGAACGAGTACAACGGCTTTTATCACAAGTGCAAAAATAATATTCTGATACGATACGGCAAGTGTTCTGTCAGCAATTTTCTTGGCTTTTACAACTGATTCGGTTTCGGAATTCATGAAAACAGCGTCTGCCGCTTCAAGTGCGAGGTCTGAACCATTCTGCATAGCACCGCCTATGTCTGCACCGGCAAGCACAGGACCGTCGTTTATGCCGTCGCCTATAAACATAACCGAGCCGTATTCGTTACGCATTTTCTGTATTTCGGAAAGTTTTCCGTCGGGGAGCAGACTGCCTTTTACATAGTCAATTCCCAGTGATTCGGCAACAGACTCGGCATTTTCAGACTTGTCACCCGTAAGCATAGCCGTGCGGATTCCCATTGATTTCAGTGCGGAAACTGCCTCTGCGGAAGTCTTTTTAACGGTGTCTGAAACTGTTATCCTGCCGGCAATTTTTCCGTCAACCGCAATATAAACGACACTCCCCGTAATTTTTCCGTCATCTTCGGGAACTGCTATATTGTTTTCACTCATAAGTCTTTCATTTCCGCAAAGAATTTCACTGCCGTTTAATGATGCTGATATTCCACGTCCTGCAAGTTCAACGGTTTTTTCGGGATTTACAAGTTTTACAGCGTTTTCGTTACAGTAATTTACTATACTTTCAGCGACAGGGTGTGTTGACGACTGTTCGCATGATGCACATATTTTTATAAGATTTTCCGGTGTTATATTGCCGTATGGTCTGATATCTGTAACAGTGAAACTGCCGTTTGTAAGCGTGCCTGTTTTGTCGAAAGCTATGTTTTTTACTTTGGCGAGGTTTTCTATCGCTGAACCGCCTTTGAACAGTATACCGAGTTTTGAGGCGACACCGATTCCCGAAAAGTACGCAAGCGGTACGCTAAGAACCAATGCACACGGACAGCTTATTACTAAAAATGTGAGTGCGGAATATATCCACTTGCTCCAGTCGCCTGTTATAAGTGACGGAACTATTGCCGTGAGGACTGCCACAGCGATTACTATAGGTGTGTATACTTTTGAAAAACGTGTTATAAAACGGTCTATCTGCGGTTTTGATGCGGAAGCGTCCTCAACTGCCTTTGCAATTTTTGAAATCATTGATTCGTCAGCAGAAGCGGAGGCACGGAGTGTAAAGCTTTCCAAAAGGTTTATACAGCCCGACATTACTGTGTCACCCTTGCGGACGGTCAGCGGAACAGGTTCGCCGTTTACTGCTGATGTGTCTATTCTTGAATTACCTGATTCAACTGTCCCGTCAACTGCTATGCGTTCTCCGGCTTTGATACGCACGATATCTCCGACTTTGATGTTTTCGGAGGGTGTACGGACATATTCGCCGTTTACAAGTACATCTGCATAGTCGGTTTTAAGACCTGCAATAGCTGTTATCGCTTTTCTGCTCTGCGAAACGGCATAGTCCTCAAACAGTTCTCCTATGCGGAAAAACAGCACTACACCGACCGCTTCGGAGTATTCACCGAGTACAAACGCTCCGATTGTTGCGATTGTCATCAGGAAATTTTCGTCAAAGAAATTTTTTAAACCTATATTTTTTATGGCAGACTTTATTATGTTGAATCCGAGTATTAAGTAAGCCGAAATAAACAGTATAAGAGGAAGTATTTTTATTCCGGTGAACTTTTCCGTAAGAATTGCCGAAACAAAAAGCAGTATTCCCACAGCAAGCGGTATTATTTCACGGAGCGGACTTTCTTCTTTTTCAGCACTTTCGGAAACTGTTTCTTTTTCTTCAAATGGTACTATTTCTACTTCTGCTTCAACCGCCTGTGCAAGTGTGTTCATGAGTTCAAGAGTATCGTCATTGATGTTTCCCGTAACTGAAAGTTTTTTAAGAGGGAAATTAAGTACAGCCGACTCGATTCCCTGCATATCGGCAATGAGTGATTCAATTTTAGCACCGCAGTGGGCGCAGTCAAGGTTATTTACTATATAGGTTTTTTTCATGAAAATCAGTCCTTTCGTGATATGAATACTTGTTCATATGTTTAATATATCATATTTATACTCTTTTGTCAATAGTTTCGGCAAAATTTTTCTTTATTTTTTTCTGAAAGTATGTTATAATAGATGTCAGAACGGTATAACGCAGAATTTAGATGTTAACCGTGGTTAACACTTTTTTTATATGCGATATTATTTTTTAAGTCTGTTGAGTTCGGAAAACAACGCAGAACAGGCAAAAAATGTGTTTTTAAAAAAATCTGAAAATTTTTTTGAAAAAATTCGTCTTTTTTGCCCTCTAAAATCACTTATATATGAAAAGCTTTTCATCAACCCTTGTTATCGAAAGGAGTGACAGATTTTGACTGCCGATTCTAAACTTTATGCCGGAGGTGACGGTAAAATTTCAGCATTATTTAATCCCTGCGAACAGAATAGTCAGACGGAGTTTGAAATATGCACCGAAAATATCAATGAACTTATTGCAGGCTGTTCTGAGTCAAAGGAAAAACTGGAGAAACTTTATAATATGTTTAAGGACAGCGTTTTTGCGGTTGCTTTCGGAATAACGTCAGATTATCATCTTGCTGAAGATTGTGTTACCGAAACTTTTATAAGGCTTACTCAGACTAAGCGTTTTTCTGCAAGAAAAGGAGACGGCAAGGGTTTTATTCTTACAATTGCTCGCAACGTTGCACTTGAACTTCGCCGGAAATATAAAAGAGAAAAGGGGAGTTCTGATATTTATATCCGGAGCTACGGCGAAGCCGACAAGACTGTTGAAAACAGTATTTATATAAATCAGCTTCTTGAACAGCTTAACGACAAACAACGTCAGATTGTTGTACTAAGATGCTGTTCGGAACTCACATTCAAGGAAATTGCTAAAATTATGAAATGTCCAGAAACTACGGTAAAATCAAGGTACAAAAAAGCTATTGCTATCTTACAGGAAAAGGCAGGTGCTGACAAGTGAAAAATAATGATTTGAACGGAAATCAGGAATTTGAAAAGTTACTTAAAGACAAAATGAACGAACTTTCCTCATCTGTAGATTGTTTTGAAAGGATTTCCGCAAAAGCTTTTCCTGAAAAAAATCCGGATTTTTCCGAAAGCGGATTCGTCGTCTGTGACCTTGAAAATATTACCGGAAAAAGTAAAAAACTGCCGTTTCTGAAATGGACGGCTGGGGTTATTGCCTGTGTGCTGTGTGTGGCTGTTATTCCGAAAAGTACCTTTTTTAATAACATGATAGCCAATTTCAGTAGAAACTCCAAAAAAACGTATAACAGGATTATCGACGAAATAAACAGCGAAACAGCAAAAAACAGTTACAGAGTTTATGATATACCTCTTGACGATTATATTAAATATGATAAGCTTGTAACTCCTCTTTATGCCTGTCCGTTCGAGGACTGCGGAAAAGACAATGTGAATGTCAGAATTTTCGTAAGAACTTATAACGATGTTCCTACCAATCAGATTTATGCGGTTGAATATATGGACGAATACAATCAGTCAAATTTTATAGCTGTTGCCGATTCAAAGGCAAAGTTTACAGACGAGGACTTTGAAAGTATTGGTTCGGCTGAGGTAAATGCGTCTGACTGGGTTTTGAATGAGGCTGTAAAAGTCAATTTTACACCTGCCATTACTGCTGAATCCTACATCATGGACAAAAATGAAAATAAAGTTTCGTTAGCGTCTTTTGAGTATAAGAGCATTTTTAAGTCTGACGACGGCGCACAAAAAATGGTTTCGCAGGTTCTTTATTATGGTGACAGAATTAATGAATCACCGGAAAAATATTACTATGACATAAAAAATTCTTCCGACACTGACGTAGAAGGAGTATGGAAAAATTCAGTATGCTTTGACGGCTTTACGGCTATGCCCGAAGAAAACAAGTCGCTGTTTGTAAGAACACCTTTGTTCAATGGCGAGACATCTGACGAAAACAGTATTGCATACACATATATAACACTGGAAAATATTACAGATGTTGAAGAAAGCGACATCACAGGTATAGATTACTATTCTCTTGGTCTGCATAGTTTTTCTGAAAGTGATATAAGTATTGTTGCAGTGCCGTATGATACGGAAATTCTGAAAACGCTGAAAATGTATTTTTCACAGTCAGGAATAATGTTCTCAAGTTATTCAGACGTGTCTGTAGTTGTTACTTCCGGTCGCACAGGACTTACAGGAGCAATAACCATGGGTGACGAAAACTATCATCAGATTTTGTATGTGGAAGAAGAAAAGTCTCTTGAACAAGAAAGAGACTTACAGAAAGCAAAAGAACAGTTTGAAGCCGAAAGAGAAAAAATACAAGAAGAACAGGCAGAGAATGAAAAGAAACGAATAGAAGCTGAAAGAGCCATAATAAAGACGGAAGATGAAAGATATCTGAATTAGTACAACAGGAAGAAAATTTAAAGCAACGGGTTGAATCCGAAAAAGCAAAACAGGAAGAATCAACACGTTATTATGAATTTAAGTTCTGAACGAATCCGCTTTACAGATAAATAAACAAAAGAAAGTTTTATAAAAAAATTCCCCCTGAACTGTTTTTATACGGTTCGGGGGGATTTATATTAATTTTATCAGCTGCTTTTTCTGAAATTCTTGTCTGTGAGGATTCGTGCGAAAATAAGTCCGAGAGGAAGTGCCACAACTATCAGAAGTGCTTTTGTAAGCCACAAAGCACCGGTCTGAACGTCATTAAGTGCTATGTAGTATATTCCCTTGTACATGAACATTCCCGGAACCATTATTACTATTGATGGCACAGTAAGCGTAATTCTCGGAAAACCTATTTTTTTCTTTATGGCAGATGCAAGAANCCNTGCANATAATGTCCCTACAAATGCCGCCNCACTTACCNGTANTGATGTNAAATCTATCAGTTCGAGACGAAGGNTATTTACAATCATTCCGATTATTCCGGCAGTGAACGCCATTTTTCTCGGACTGTTGAACATAAGTNNAAATCCGTATACACCGCAGAAGCNTGTTATAAGTCGCAGAACAAGCATGAGAACGGGATTGATTTCAGTTTCACGAAANNCGGACGGANAGAAACTAAATATTGTTGCTGTTATCCAACCGGTAANAGTTGCCATAATAATTATTAACAGTGCGTATGTTATACGTTCAAGTCCGGAACGCAGGTCAAGTTTTGCGAGGTCAATTCCACCGGTAATAAGCGNAAATCCCGGTATTACAAAAAGCATTGAACATATGTAACCTGCCTGATGTACACTTGAAACATTAAAGAGTATTTCGGCGAGTTTCAGTAACAGGACGTATACACAGCACGCCGACGCAACTCCGACAGTGACGTTTGCAAGAAGTGTTATATGATTTTCAAGAAGTTTCTTACGGATAAAGTTTCCGATTCCTGCACCGAAAAACGCACATATCATTTCTACCGCTCCGCCACCCAGCAGAAACGTGAACGCACAGCACGCTATTGCAGAAGCAAGACCGAGATTCCACGCCTTATAGTTGGCGGGCATTTCCTGAAACTTGTCAAGTATTCTGTGGAACTGTTCAACGGAATATTTTCCGGCTCTCTGCTGAAAACCGTCGGCAAATTCTTCAAGACAGTTCAGACGGTCGGTGTTTACTCCTGTGGTGTTGATTGAAATTGCGTTTGTGTAGGTTTCACCGTTTTCAATACAGGTATACGCTATTGCTAAAAGACCTATATCGGCGGTGCAGGTAATTCCCAAAGCCCTTGATACTTTATTCATGGACGCACGCACACGCCATGCACCTGTACCGACTGAAAGCATCATAAGTCCCACACGTCCGACAAGCGTGGCTTTTTCTTTAAGTGATGCGTTTATTGCGGGGGTGTTGTCCTCGCTTTCAATTATCTCGTGCCATGATATAGTCATGTGCTGTTTTCTGAACTGACTCATTGTGTACACCTCAATAAATATTTTTTTCTATATAAGTATATCATTTCCGACAGAAAAAATCAATTGACGGCATACAAATATCCCTCCGCAAAGAAGGGATATTATTGGTTATTATGACAAATCAGCTTTCATTTTTGCACTGAAAGAGTAAGAAGCGAGTAATGTGACAAGTACTGCACAGATTGTTACTACAATAACAGGTATTATAAACTCGTCTTTTCCGAAAGTCATGGCGGTTGCAGAACGTGCAGATTTTGTACAGTAGAAGAACGGCAGACATTTACAGATTTTAAGCATTACACCACCTGCTGTTGTTGCGTCAAACCATATTCCGCCGAGAAAAGAACTGAGTGATATTATTATTGAACTCATTGCCGGAGCAGACTTGTCGCTGAACAGTGAACCGAATAAAATTCCGAATCCTATGAACATAATTGCCGACGGTATAAGTACAGCGAACGATATCAGCATACCACAGATATTTATTTCCGTTCCGGTAATAAGCGATATTATCAGAGAGAAAATTGCTGTTATTATGTTCTGTATTACTGCAAGTACGGTCATCGGTAAGGTATATCCCGTGATAAAGTCAGCTGGTGTCATGGGTGTGGCGTACATTCTCACAAGAAACGCTCCTGCACGGTCTTTTGCTACTGTGATAGCGGTGAACAGCATTATAAAAGTATGTCCGAATACCGATATTCCACCATAAAGATTGTCAATTCTGAATATTGTCATTCCGGATTCTTTCGGAATACTGCTGTTTACGCAGGTCATGATAATCAGCATCACAAGAGGAAATCCCAGACAGAATATATAACTGAGAGGTTCACGGAGAATCTCTTTCATATTTCTTGATGCAAAAGCTTTTATCCTGTTCATTTTCTGCTCCTTTCCGCAATTTCCACAAACACGTTTTCAAGACCTTTTTGTCCTGATATTTCTTCAAGTTCGGCAAGTGTTCCGAGTGCGGAAATTTTTCCGTCTATCATTATTGCTATTCTGTCGGACAAGGCTTCTGCTTCTTCCATATAGTGAGTGGTGAGAATTATGGTTATTTCGCCTTTGAGGGATTCTATTGCTTTCCATAATTCACGGCGTGCGAGTACATCAAGTCCCAAAGTCGGCTCATCAAGAAACAACACTTTCGGTTCTGAAATTAGTGCCATAGCGATTGAAAGCTTTCTCTGCCAACCACCAGAAAGTGTTTTTGCTTTTGCGTTTTCCGTTTCTTGCATATTGAAAAGTCTAATCATTTCGTCTGCTCTTGATTTTGTCTTTGCGTTGTCAAAGCCGTAAATCTGTGCGATAAATTCAAGGTTTTCCCTGACTGTGAGATTTTCTGCAACAGACGTATTCTGCGGTGAAATTCCTATGACCGACTTGACCGCACTGCTTTCACCAGTACAGCTGTGACCGTTTATAAAAGCCTCTCCGGAAGTCGCCGACGATAAACATGAAAGCATACGGATAGTTGTTGTTTTTCCTGCACCGTTCACGCCGAGAAGTGCGAAAAGTTCACCTTTTTTCACCGAGATACTGAGCGAGTCAACGGCTGTTTTGTCGCCGTATTTTTTTGTCAGATTCTTTGTTTCGATTATATTCATAAAAAACTCCTAAATTTTGTCTTTGATACTTCCTGCGTTTATCAGGGCAATTCCTTTTTCCTCGTCACCGAGAACTATTATAGCGTCACCTGCATTTATATTGAAAACTTTCCGACACTCTGCCGGAAGTGTAATCTGTCCCTTGTCGTTGATTTTGCATATTCCGAAAACGTGCTTTCCGTCTTTTGAATGTTCTTCTTTTCCTATGTCACGGACAAGAATGTCAACCGTTATTTCGTAAAGGTCGGCAAGCTTTATACAGCTTTCTATGTCGGGGAGTGATTCGCCTCTTTCCCACTTCGCAACCGCCTGACGTGATACACCGAGTTTTCCGGCTATATCTTCTTGTGTGAAACCATACTGTTTGCGATATATTTTAAGTTTGCTGAACTGTATTCCCATATTTTTCACCTCGTTTCAATTATACTATTTAAAGAATGTTATGTCAACCAACTAAAAGCAACATTTATGTTAATTACAGTAGCATTTTCTGCAAATGTTTGTTATACGTCACAAAATAACCCCTGCAAATTATAATGCAGGGGATTATTTTTTAAAAATATTCTTTTTTTATTTTGTTATAGAAATCTTTTGCGGAATCTTCCGGAGATGCTTTGTCATACAGAACATCATTGCACGCTGAAAAGAAGTCGCTTATCAGGTCATTGTTTTCCATGACGGGAGCGAGTTCCGCAAGCTGACAGCTGTCCATTTTCTGTGACGCTTCATACTGTATACCATAGAGCATATAATTTTTTTCAATTGTCTTTTTGGCGTTCTGACTTAGCGGTATGCCCTTTTCAATTCCCTGAAGTTCAGCCATTTCGGGACTGTTCATAAGGAAGTCAAGCAGGAGTGCGGCTTCTTTGGGGTGTTCGGTATTCCTGCTTACTGCGTACATTGTGGCAGGTTTTGCGTACCAGCCTTCACCGACGTTTTCACCGTAAATTGTAGTGTAGTCTGCTGCGATTATATTTTTTCCGTCCTCAATCATAGCACCGAAATAGTTGGACGCATCGCTTACCCATGCTATCGAACCGGCATATGTTTCCTTGGCTATTTCCTTGTTGTCGTAGTATTCCAGCTGTGGAATGACACTCTTGTCAACAAGTTCCTTGTAAAATTCAATCATATTCTGAAAATCTTCCGCTTTGAAATTAAGTTCACCTTTTTCATTCAGAATTTTCTTTCCGCAGACCTGTTCCGTGTGTGCNGTAAGGTATAGCCATATCGACTTTGAAGCTCCACTNATNNGATAAATTCCGTCAGCTTTCATGACCTCTNCGGCTTTGAAAAGGTCGTCCCATGTTTTCNGCGTATCAAGATTATANCTGTCATAAATGTCCTGATTTATATAGACCGTTTCGGCGTTCATTGCAATCGGTACAGCATTGAGACGGTCATTTTTAATTCCGTAGGAAAGAACGTCGTCTGAAAAATTTGAAATTTCAAAGTTGTTTGTAAGTTCGTTTATGTCGTAATAGCCGAGACCGTCCTCCGAGTACTGTGAAAGCCAGCTGAAATTAATCTGCATAACGTCCGCTTCCGTATCGGAACGCATCTGTATCTTGCTTCTTTCCTCGTATCCCGACCACTCCGAATAACTGCAATTTACCTTGATATCAGGATATTTTTCCTCAAAAAGTTCTATTGCCGCTATTGTATACTTGTTTCTTGCGTCAGTTCCCCACCATGAAAAGTTTATCTGAACCTGCCGGTTCTGCTGTGTGACAACAGGTTGCTGACTGCATGACGATAATGCAAGAACTGCAATACTTCCGGCTGATGCAATTATTCTTCTGAAAACTTTCATTTCATGACCTCCGTTTCCTTTTAATCATAGATAACAAAACCGTCTTTACCACTTTTCTTTGCAGTATAGAGAGCAATATTTGCACAGTCGAATATCTGTTCCGCAGTTTTTTCGGTTTCGGAAGATACGGCTGTTCCTATGCTTACGGTTATCGGGAAAACGCCTTTTTCGGTTGTTGCAGAACTGCGGAACTGTGTACAGATTTCAGCACATTTTCTTGACAGTTCCTTTCTGCCTAACATTTTGTCCTTTTCGTTTATCTGAATAAGCACTGCAAAAAGGTCTGTACTTATTCTGCCTGTACACTCGGATTTCGGGAAAAGTCTTTGAATTTCATTGACCAGTCTGCTCAAAGTTCCTTCTGCATAACTACGACCGAAACTATATATCATTTCTCTGTAATTGTCCATATCAATCAGTATCATGGCATAAGAATCGATATCTTTCTTTTCTGAAATAACTGTGTCTGCCTTTTCCATGAAAGCACTTTTTGCAAGTACTGTGTTGAATTCGTCATCACGCACACCGTCCTTGAGGTTTGCAGCTACCACTCTTGCAGGGTCGGCAAGTCTTGAAGTGAAGAAAATTCCTATGATAATGGCAATTATAGCGGCAGCCGCAGCCGCAAGATAAATATATAACTGCATTCTGGTCTGTTCTCTCATGATTATGTCTGTCGGAATTGAGCATATAACGTACCAGCCGACATCTGACGAATTGACTGTTGTCAAGTATTGTTTGTCAAAAATTGCAGAAACGTCCTTGCCCTCTATCTGCTGATTTATTTCATACGGGAGACTGTTTCCCGATTCGTTGTTGGCTGATGAGTAGATAATTCTGTACTGACTGTCCGTCAGACGAATTGTCATATCATTGAGAGTTTCGGGGTTATCAAAAACGTTTTTGAGTTCGGAAGTATAGAGTGAAATCACAATCAGTGCGTTGTCATGGATTTTCTTTACATAATAAATTCGTTCATAGTCGTCATTGTAACCCGTATACCAGCCGTCATGGGTACGATTTCTTGAAATCATGCTTTCAAAATCGTCAAACATCGTATCTCCGAAAAGGCTTTTTGTACCCTTTGAAATATTGCCTATAGTTGAGTTGTTGCGGTAAACTATACCGTAGTCAACAAAATTTTCCATAAGGCAGATACGTGAAAGTTCCTGTTCAATGACTTTTTCCGTATTGATAGCCTCATATTCGTCTTTAGGCTTGTCACCGGCATCGTATGTATAAGNNNCGTCGATTGCAAAAGCAAGGNTAGCCGTNTTTTCCATACGTGAAAGATAACTGTTCAGATTAAGNTCAAGNTGGACATTAAGAGATGAAGTCATGGAACTTACTTTGTTTTTCAGAACTTTCTCATTCGTGTTTACAGCAAAAATCGTAATTCCTGCGATAGCCGCAGCCACGATTACAGCATAGCCGATAATCATTGACAGTTTCATTCTGCGTATTTTCATAAGGCTGTACGCTCTTTTTTCGTTACGTGTCATATTATAAACCCTCCCTGAAAATTTTATAATTTATTATATCATAATTTTATGAATAAATTATTAACTTTATGTAAATATGCTACATTAAGAAAGCCTGCCGGAAAAACTTCCGGCAGACTGTAGTTAAAATTCTTTTTTGATAAATTCTTCTATTGGAATGGGTCTGGAATAGTAATATCCCTGAAAACTTTTTATACCGTAATCACGCAGAAAATCACGTATCTGTGCGGTTTCCACACCTTCTACGCACACCTCTGCTGAAAAGGTGTCTGCCAGTGAGGAAATAAATTTTATTGTTTTCTGGTCGGAAAGACTTTTTTCTATATCCTTGACAAATTCCCTGTCGATTTTAACTGTATCAATAGGGAGTGTACGGAGAACGCTAAGTGAGGAGAAACCTGTACCGAAATCGTCGAGAGCGATTTTTATGCCATGTTCCCTGAAAATTCTGAACATATTGTTTAAAATGTCAATATCAATCAGACGGCATCTTTCTGTTATTTCAAGACAGAGGTTTTCAGCAGGAAATCCTGTTTCTTTAATAATATTGAAAACGTCCGAAACAAAATCACTTCTTTCAAGCTGTGCATATGAGATATTTACATTCATTATAAAATCGGGATATTTTTCAAGGAAAAGTTTTCCGTCTGTCATTGCCTTATGCAGAATCCATTTTCCGAGTTCAGGAAATAAAACGTCCTGTTCAAGCACCGGAACGAACTGAACCGGCGGAACTGTTCCGTATTTGTCATCTTTCCAACGGATAAGAGCTTCCATACCCTTGAGTTTTTCGGTATCTGCGTACATGATAGGCTGATAGCACAGATAAAATCCTTTGCAGTCCTCAATGACACTGTTGCGTATGACATTCAGTTTTTCAATGAATTTCTTATTGTCACTGTTCATGATATTTTCAAATATTACCATATCACCGAGCCGTCTGTTTTTTGACTCATCATAGGCATATTTGAGACATGAATATACTGTTTCGCTGGCAATATTGAAATCGTCGATTGACATAAGTCCTGCATTGAGGGACAGACTGATTCTTTCTTCTTCTATAAAAAACGTGTGCGAAACCTGTTCCTGTAAAATACCATAAAGAGCTGAAATTTCGCCTTTGCTCACATTACGGCTGAGTATGGCGAATTTAGTTCCGTCCATGCGATAAACTGCGCCGACGTTTCCGAAAACGTTCTGTATAGTATTGGCAAGTTTTCTCAGAACCTTGTTTCCGAACTTGTAGCCATAAACGTCATTTATAATTGAAAATCCTGTAATTCCTATTATTACGGCAGTAGTTTTTGTTTTTTTCCATAGAAGCGTTTTAAGGTCGTCAAAGAACCCGTAGAGACTTCTAAGTCCCGTTATTGTATCTATGTAACTAAGTGAACCGTGATTTTTTATAGCACCGGCGAAATATTCCGGTTCATCGTTTTCGTCTCTTATCACTGCACCCCTGCAAGTACACACAACATAATTGCCGTCAGCAGACTTTGCACGGTACTGCATATTATGCCCCTTGTCCTGTCCCGAAAAAATCCTGCTTATACTTGCACGGTAACTTTCACGGTCATCAGGGTGAATATGTTCTTCCCATATAGTGCCTGCATTTGACATATACTGGTCAGGCAAATTAAAATAATCCACCGCACTTTTTGACCACCGTGAATAATCGCATTTCATATCACAAAGATAGACATAATTTCCCTCTGCAATAATAGAAAAGGTTTCAAACATACTGTCAAGTTTTTTTAACCTGCTTTCGTCCACTTTCATTCCTCCTTACCGCTTTCAGCAGAATCCTTTACAGATTTTCATTATATTATATCATACTTTGATTGAAATTTCAACCCTGTCCACCAAACTTGCTGAATTTTTGTGAAAATTCAACAATTTTTCTGGTAATAATTTGACATACATATTATTGTGCAGTGTTCTTTACAAAAATTCCTCATTATGGTATAATAGGCATATTGTCTTATTTAAAGGAGTGATTTACATAAATAAATGTTTTATATTAAAAATATTTTCCGGAATAGTGATAGCCTTTGTTCTTTTGTCGGTTGTAGGACTTTTTCCGGAAACCGCATATTCGGCAGTTATAGGAGTAAATATAAACGAGATATGTTGCGGAAATACTTTTTTCAAAGCACCGGACGGTAGTCTCTGTGCGTGGGTGGAAATATACAATTCTTCTTCAATAGCTTCTGCCGACATAAGCGGGTGGGGTTTTTCAGACGACCCGTCAGACCCGTATAAATACAGTCTTGCCGCCGGAACAATTTTACCACCGGAAAGCAGAATGGTGATTTTCTGTGACATGGCAGAACATCAGAATATGTCCGTTGCACATCTGGATTTTTCAAAAGAAGAAAATATACTTGTGCTTACAAACAGATTCGGAAAAGAAATGAACAGAGTTACTTTCGGTCGCATTGATTCCGGTACTTCATACGGACAGTATCCCGACGGAAGCGGAGATTTCTTTGTTCTCGACTGCACCCCGAATAAAAGCAATATTTCTCCGGGCGAAACTGTTGAAGTCGGACAGCCGTCCTTTTCTCACGAAAGCGGATTCTACGACAAGGATTTTATGCTTTCGATTAACGCTCCGGAGGGTTCAACCGTCTATTACACTCTTGACGGAAGTGAACCCACAACAGATTCTGCAAAATACAATGCACGGATAAGGGTACATGACAAGTCTGATTCTCCGAACGTCTGGAGTGCAAGGACTGATATAAGTTCTTACGGTGCGGCTGCTCCAAGAAAAAATGTGGACAAGGCTTTTGTTATACGGGCGTCTGTCTGTGATTCTGACGGCAGACTGGGCAAACCGGTTACAGCCGTTTATTTTCTCGGAAAAACAAACTCATCTTATTATAAGGAAATGAAAGTTGTTTCACTTGTGACTGACCCTGTGAATCTTTTTGACTACAACACCGGTATATACGTAACAGGACGAATATATGATATATATAATTCAAACAGTATAGAGGCGTGGAACAAGCAGGCAAACTATACACAGAAAGGCAGGGACTGGGAGCGTGAAGCTGTTTTTGAGGTGTTTGACAAGGGGAAAAAAGTTCTTTCACAGAATGTCGGTATACGTATAAAGGGTGCAACTTCACGGTCAACACCGCAGAAAAGTTTCAATATATACGCCCGTGNCGNATANGGAAATTCAAAGCTTGAATATGATTNCTTTAACGNAACTGCTGTTAACAGTCTCACCGGAAAGGTGATAGACAAGTCTGATACGGTCGTACTCAGNAACGNCGGAAACGATACNNCTTATTCTTATCTCAGAGACAATATAAATCAGAAACTTGTAAGTGACAGAAATCTCACCATGCAGTCCATGAACGAATGTATTGTATTTATTGACGGCGAATTTTGGGGTTTCTATACCCTCACAGAAAAGGTAAGCGACAGTTACGTAAAAAATCATTACGGCATAAAAAAGAAAAACGTTGCAATTATCAAAAATNANGANNTTGANNANGGNACAGAGGAGGATTTGANAGATTGGAATGACCTTATTAAAANATCTGCTTATTNAGATATGACAAATGAGNAAAATTACAAGGATTTTTGCAATAAGGTTGATATAGACAGTCTTATTGAATATTTCAGTATGCAGATTTACTGGTGTAATTCTGACTGGCCATGGAATAATTTCGCCGTATGGCGTTCGGACAAGGTTGACAAATCCAATCCCTATTCTGACGGCAAATGGAGAATGTTTCTCTTTGATACGGA
This sequence comes from Clostridia bacterium, assembly GCA_009177225.1. Lineage (GTDB taxonomy): Bacteria > Bacillota > Clostridia > Oscillospirales > Ruminococcaceae > Ruminococcus. The sequence continues at coordinate 3,413 of WFLZ01000286.1, read as the reverse complement.
TTTTTCCACAGGTCTTTATAATAACAGCGATACGTTTTATACGTCTGACGTTTTCAGAAGAATGAGAGGATATACCGACTATATAAGTCTTACTTTTAACAGACTGCTCCGCAATCCCGATTTCAAGGAAAAATTCTGTATTACTTTTATGGATATGGCAAATTATAATTTTGCTCCCGACAGAACAGACAAGGTTGTTGAATATTATAGGGAAACTTACCGTCAGCAGATTCTTGATACGTGTGAGAGATTTTATGCGAGTTTATTTATTCAGCCGAACGGTATGAACAGATTTGACAGCGAGTGCGACGTAATAGCAAATTTTTACAGAAACCGTTTTACCTATGCGTCGGACAGTCTTAAAAACGCTCTCGGTCTTGGCGGTTCTCTTAAAAATGTCACAGTAAAGAACAATGCTAAACAGGGAAGTGTTACTGTAAATACCATTACTCCCGATTTTTCCGGAAACAAATGGAGCGGACAGTATTTTTCCGATTACAGCATTACTTTAAAAGCGGAAGCAAAATCCGGTTATAAGTTTGTGAAGTGGGAAATCAGCGGTGAGGGCATTGCGAAAGAACTCAAATCTCCTGAAATAAGTATTATTCCTGAAAGTGACCTCACAATAAAAGCGGTTTACAAATAAAGGGTTATAAGTATGATAATACTAACTTATTTTTCCGTTAGACAAGGTTAATAAATACAATTATATTTCTCCGGTCATGTTATAATATATACAAATTTGAAAGGAGGATATATATGAAACAATATAGCGTTACAGGAATGACCTGTGCTGCCTGTTCGGCGAGGGTGGAAAAAGCCGTTTCTGCCGTTAAGGGAGTGACTTCATGCTCCGTCAGTCTGCTGACTAATTCAATGGGAGTTGAGGGAACTGCTTCCGACAGTGATATAATTAAAGCTGTACAGGATTCGGGTTATGGAATTTTTCTTAAAGGTTCGGAAAAAAGTCAGGCAACCGACAATGAAGATACATTGAAAGACCGTGAAACGCCTGTACTGAAAAAAAGGCTGATTTCCTCAATAGGATTTTTGATAGTACTGATGTATATATCAATGGGTTATAGTATGTGGGGATTTCCTCTGCCGGCATTCATGGACGGCAACTATATTATGATTGGTATTATACAGATGTTGCTTGCAGGAATAATAATGGTAATCAATCAGAAATTCTTTATAAGTGGATTTAAAAGCCTGTTCCGTCGTTCTCCTAATATGGACACTCTTGTTGCACTCGGTTCGGGAACATCATTTGTATATAGTTTGTGGACATTGCTCGCAATGACAGACGCACAGCTTAAAGGTCTTGAAACAATGCACTATATGCACGATTTTTATTTTGAATCGGCGGGAATGATTCTGATACTTATAACTGTAGGAAAAATGCTCGAAGCACGTTCAAAGGGAAAGACTACCGATGCACTTAAAAGTCTTATGAAACTCGCTCCTAAAACTGCCGTAATAATTGAAAACGGTGAAGAAAAAAGCGTACCGGTTGAGCAGGTAAAAAAGGGTGATATATTTGTAATCCGTCCGGGTGAGAATATTGCTGTTGATGGAATAATTATTGAGGGAGAAAGTGCGGTGAACGAGTCGGCACTTACTGGTGAAAGCATTCCTGTTGACAAGACGGCAGGGGACAGTGTTTCTGCTGCTACTTTGAATCAGTCGGGATTTATAAAGTGTGAGGCGACAAGGGTCGGTGAAGATACTACTCTTTCGCAGATAATACAGATGGTAAGTGATGCGGCGGCAACAAAAGCACCTATCGCAAAAGTGGCAGATAAAGTTTCGGGGATTTTCGTTCCTGCTGTCATAGGTATTGCACTTATTACTTTTATAATATGGCTTATAGTCGGTCAGACGGTCGGTTATTCGCTTGCAAGGGCAATTTCCGTACTCGTTATAAGCTGTCCGTGTGCTTTGGGACTTGCTACACCTGTGGCTATTATGGTCGGTAACGGAGTAGGTGCAAAGAATGGTATATTATTCAAGACGGCAGTTTCTCTTGAAGAAACAGGAAAGATAAATGTCATTGCTCTTGACAAAACCGGAACAATAACATCAGGTGAACCAAAAGTTACGGATATTATTACGGCAGACAATACAGACGAAAAGTATCTTTTGTCACTTGCATATGCTCTTGAAAGAAAAAGTGAACACCCACTTGCAAAAGCAATTCTTTCAAAGGCAGAAGAAGAAAAAATATCTGCCGAAGAAGTTACGGAATTTCATGCACTCTCCGGAAACGGTCTTGAAGCATTCAGAAATGATGTAAAGATTTCCGGCGGTAACTATAGTTTTATAAGCACTGTTGCAGATATATCGGAGAATATGAAAGAAGTTTCAGAAAAACTTTCAGAGAATGGCAAAACACCATTGTTCTTTGCGGAGGACGGTAAACTTATTGGAATTATAGCAGTTGCGGACACCATAAAAGAGGACAGTCCGAAAGCTGTAAAAAATTTACAGAATATGGGTATTCACGTTGTTATGCTTACCGGAGACAATGAACGCACGGCGAAAGTTATCGGTAAACAGGCAGGTGTTGACGAAGTTATAGCAGGAGTTCTTCCGGACGGAAAAGAAAGCGTTATCCGTAATCTTAAGAAAAAGGGCAGAGTTGCAATGGTCGGCGACGGTATAAACGACGCTCCGGCACTCACAAGAGCTGATACAGGTATAGCTATCGGAGCAGGTGCAGATGTTGCTATTGACTCCGCTGACGTTGTTCTTATGAAAAGCCGTCTGAGCGACGTACCGGCAGCAATAAGACTTAGCCGTGCTACTTTGAAAAATATACATCAGAATCTTTTCTGNGCATTTATCTATAATGTAATAGGAATNCCTCTTGCTGCAGGTATATATATAANACTTTTCGNTTGNCAGTTAAATCNCATGTTCGGAGCNGCNGCAATGAGCCTTTCAAGCTTCTGCGTTGTCACAAATGCACTAAGACTTAATTTAGTAAATATACACGATTCACGCAGTGACAAAAATCTGAAACAGCATAATAACAAAAATAGTACCGTTTCAGCAGAAAATACACGTACTATAAAAATAAAGGGTATGATGTGTGGTAACTGTGAATCTCATGTAAGGAAAGCCCTTGAATCAATAGACGGTGTATCAGTGACAGAAGTAAGTCATGAAAAGGGGACAGCTATAGTTGAGTTAAGTGATAAAGTTGAAAATAAAGTCATGAAAAAAGTAATCGAAGATGAGGGGTACAGGGTTATAAAATTTGAATAAAAAAAGTCCGGTTTTTTACCGGACTCAGTCTGTCGAAAAACCCCGATTTCGGAATAGAAATCGGGGTTGAAGTTTTGAGTAAAATTAAAAACAAAGAGTAATTCTTGAAAAGAGAGGAAAAACGAAGTGAAAACGGAGGTCAC
>WFLZ01000323.1 GCA_009177225.1 Clostridia bacterium | reverse complement strand
CAGCCTGAAAGGACAGTAGTCACAGATGCCAACATCGCAACACTGGTTACTGCTGATACTATACGTTTTACTATCATCTTTAACCACCTTTTCATATTTAATTGTCAAGTATCTTTTACTATAAAATCTCACCCGCCCTGCAATAAAGCAGAACAAGCGAGATTTTATCATCATTTGAGTTTTATTTACTATAAATTATGCCTTGGGCTTTCTTATGTTGGNAACGTTCTGAACGTTTGTGTGACCGATTACAGTTGTAGGCTCTGCAACGTTCTGTGTGAGGTATGTAGCAACCTTATTAAGATATGCTTCAAACTTGTCGAGAGCAGGTTTCATTGCGTCGAAATTGTCTCTCATGTCTGTTGCTGCCTGTGACTGATAATTTGCTTCTGTACTTCTTATCTTGTTTGAAATGTCATTAAGAATAGACTTGATATCAGAAGCATAAGTCTTGATTTTAGTGGAACAGTTCTTAACTTCGTCCGGATTCACAAAAATAATATCTGCCATTGTAATTACCTCCTTTTAATCTGTCCCTCCGGTCTTAAACCGAAAAGACACTTTTTTATTAGTCAAATGATGCACCCTGCTGAACCTGACCGGTACTATCGTTCATACGCTCTACATGAGCATTGATAGCATTGCGGAGAGTGGTTGAATATTCGTTGATGATGTCACGCATTTCGTCAAAACGTGGCTTTTCGTCGGACACTTTTATCTTGAAAGCATCATAGTCCTTTCCTTTCCAGCAGTTAGCGAGTTCGTTCTCTACAAGCTTGTAAAGGTCGCTGTACTTCTGAAAGAAATCATTTCCGAGATTACCGATATCAGCCGCAACCTGAAGAACAGGGTCAGGACCTTCCGGCAGATTAATTGTTTCGTTTGCCATTTTAAAAACCTCCTGATAATAATTTTTTGTTCAGACGTTTCCGTCTCTTATGTATATATTATAGCACATCTGATTTTTTGACATNGAAAAAAGTGCAACAATTANTATTTTAGTTATTTTAGATTTGNCCTTGTGCAAAAAATCCCATGNAATCGNCAAAAACTCACACTATAAAATTTTTTTGCTGTTTTTTNCCACTTTTTTTGCTGTAATTTACCATATATTTTGNTGTANGAANCCGCCTTTTTTCAGTATTTTTTCATCTGAAATAGATAAACTTCTTTTCTGCGTTTCTGTTGTGTATGATAACAGCTTCATTATCAGAAAGTACCGGACTGTTATTTTCAATCTCAAAAAGTTCTGAATTTGCAAGTCCGTCTCCCAGCCATATACCCGATGCGTCAAACCACTCTCTGTTGTTTTCAACATCTATATTATCAAAGTCGATTATATTGGATTCATCAATATTCTTGACAATATGGATATACGCACCACGTTCAGCCTGCATTTTTTCGGGAGTATCAAGAATGATATAATGCAGATGTATTTCCGGAAGTTCATTTATAATGTTTTTAAGGTTTGCAATTGTGAGATTAGTTTCGTCCATAGTACAAGCATCCGTAAATGAATTTATAATGATATAGACGTGCTGTGCGTCTTCACTCATGACACATTTTCCGTTCTCATCAAGAACAAGCTTCGAACATCTTTCCTCTGCTATCGTCTTGTATTCCAAATTCCAGTTTTCAAACTCCTGTGTAGTGGAATAATAGCTGTATCCGGAATTTTCCTGTCTGAGTTTTCCGGACGTATCAAGCAGTATAACAGAAATATTTTTGTCTTTTGAAAGAGCTTTTGCGAGATATCCGGCAAAATCCGCAAGACGTTTCTCGGAGAAAGACGAAACAAATGTAATATACTTATCACTTAAATCATAATAGTATATATCCTGTTCAGCCGTTCCGAGCGGTAAACTTCTGTATTCTATATTACCTTCAAGAATGGTGTCGGTGTCAACCTGTAAGTTGCTGAACGAAACAGCACGCATATCAGGGTATTTTTCAAGCGACTGACGGCATAAAAGCTTTACTTCCTTTGAAGCGTCATCAGACGGTGCTTCGTCTTCATCTTCGTCATACGGCACAATATCAAAAATATCGGCAACCTGAAATTTATATGTAATATCATTTTCCTTTACAATACCGTTTCCGATACAGTCTGACGGAGTGATACCACCTGTTCTTCCGAGTATTCCGGCATAGTCGTTAACGTCGTTCATTTTAAGCATGAAAGTCTGCTGTATATACTGTCTGAGACGGAAATTGATATTTACCGAAGAAGTTCCGATAACAAGGTATACGCCTCTCTTTACACCCTCACGGGCAATATATGTAATATTTGACAAGTCATTGTCACTGAACTTTTCAAGAAATTCAGTATAGTTATTTAATATAAGAACGACGGACGGAAGTGTATTTCCGGTATTTCTGCAATACCGTGCATATTCTCCACCCTGTTCGGCAAAAAGCTTGCTTCTTCTTACAATTTCGTCTCTTATGGAACTTATTATATTCTTGACTTCTTCTTCCTCGTCGGCAATGGCAACGTCTCCTATGTGTGGAGCTTTTGCGAAAGTCTTAAGGAAACCTGCATCAAAGTCAAGCACATATATATTTACCTGCTCCGGCGTATAGTCATAGATAAGAGAATATATAAGCGTAATGAAAAACATATCAAGACCGCTTCCGGCAGCACCATAAACAGCAAGATTACCTTTCTTTGAAAACTGAATTGTCATGATTTCCTGTTTTCTTTCATAGAGGTCGTCCTTTTTGCCTATAACAGGCTCAAGCTGAACATATCCCACCGGATTTGTTCTTCCGAGTTCCGCATATAGTTCTCTTATGGAAAGCTTTGCAGGAATCGGGTCAAGCCACAGTGACCTTATGTCAATATCCTTTGCAATATCAATAAGATACTCTCTTACTGCTATAAGCTGTGATACTGTCTTGTCCTTTTCGGGATTAATCTTTATTTCGGGTTTTCTGACTTTTTCATAAATCACTGTTCCGGTGTTGCTTATCACTTCAACAGACTCAATATCATTCTTGACAAATTCTTCCGTCTCTATATAGTCCGCACCGCACCATGCAGACTGACCCATGCTGAATACTTCATTATATCCGACCTGAAAGAAAAACCGTCCTGTAGTGTATATTTCTGCGGCATCAGGACAATGAATAACGGCATTACTGTCGTCTTTACCCTGTACTTTAAGACATATCTTGAATCGTGAGTTACTCCATATCTGCGGACTTACTACGGTATCAGGCTTCTGTGTTGCAAGGACAAGATGAACACCAAGGCTTCGTCCTATTCGGGCAGCACTTACAAGCAAATCCATAAAATCAGGTCTGTCGTCTTTAAGTTCAGCGAACTCGTCACACACTATAAACAAATGCGGAAGTGCTTCAAGGTCAGCACCTTCACGTCTAAGCTGCTGATACTTGTATATATCCATAGTACCCTCGTTTGAGATTTTACGTGCTTTCTTGAAAAGGAACTGTCTCCTTTTTATTTCGGTTTCAATGGATATACGTGCTCTTTCAATGGTAGAACCGTCAAGATTGGTAACAGTTCCTACAACGTGCGGAAGCTTGTGATGTACCTCAACGCTTTTTCCGTCTATTATTTCTTCTTTTACATCGTTGAAAGCGTCAGCAAGACCACCGCCCTTATAGTCTACAATTACAAACGCCACTTCTTCCGGACTGTAGTTTACAGCAAGAGACAGAATAACAGTTATAATTGACTCACTCTTTCCCGAACCAGTAGTGCCTGCAATAAGACCGTGAGGACCGTGAAATTTTTCGTGCATATCAATAAAGAATGTATCTCCAGACGGTGCTACACCTATTTCTGTCTTGAGGGACTTGATAGGATTATTTTCAGCCCATCTTGTAAGACTGTTAAGATGTTCAACTTTCGATACACGGAACATATCAAGGAATGTAAGCATCTTCGGAAGCTGATACTTTTCGGTATTTATATCAAGCTTTATATTTGCTATTCTGTTGAGATATGTTTCAAAGTCGCTGTTATTGTCTATTACATAAGGCGAAAATTCAGATACTATATTATTGGCACGGTCATAGAGCTTTGAACTTTCGTCCGTAAGTTCAATAATAAAATCTGAATTATTATAGTTGTACATACCAAACGACGTGAGCAGGCTGAAATTAAGGGTTTCCCTGTTTTTCATTATAACCTGCATAATATCAAGACTGTCCATTTTATGCTTGTCTGACGCTATTATCAGTACTTTCGGGAAATCGTCATTTCTGCGTGCAGTACGGTTTTCAATTTCCTTTTCAAGTTCGGAGGCAAGTTCCTTAACATCGTCTGCCGTTGATGCAACGTATCTGAATGTATTGTCACTGTTCCACACGTGCGGAAGCCATTTTGCATATGACCATTTTTCTTCTTCGTCCTCACTGTAAATGAACACAAGTTTAAGCTCGTCATACGAATAAAGTGATGTAAGCTGTACGACTATTTCTCTTATGAGTTCAAATGAACGGTTTCTGTCACCGCTAACACCGCATATACAGCCGTTATTGAGTGAAAGTGTTATAGGCACTCCGCTGAGTATTCTTTCCTCATTCGCAAACTGCATCATATCATAACGCAGATTGTCCTTGAAGAACGTGTCATTATCTTCGCTGAAATTCACAACTACGGAAGATTTCTTTTTTCCTTTTCCTATGGCTACACTAAGAAAATCATCATCATTTATACTTTTGCTCCAAAGATATCTGTCCCTGTTTATCGCCCTCGCCATACATTCCTCTACCGTAAGGCACTTATCACAAAGATACTTCTTTTCGTTGTCCTTCATGACATCTACAGACGCTCTCAGGTCAATAATATAATCCTGATAGTCCTTTATACGCTTTGCCTCTTTTACCTTCAAAGCAGATTTCTTTTGCTTTCTTGCAATGAACGGAAAAATTATAGACGAAGTAACCATACTTCCTGCCATAATCATAGTAGGCACAATATAAGATATATTAGTTCCCCTGAAATGTGCAGCTATTCCCGAATATGCGGCAACAAGCACAGTAGACATACCCATTGTCAGTGCAGGACCCATTGCAAGCAGTGCAGACTGTTCCTCTTTCATTTCTGTACGCTCCGGAGGCAAAAGTTTTATTTCTTTCATTTCCGGCGGTTTAAGTTCAAGGTTTATCGTCCTGTAGAAGTAATCAGTGCTTTCCTCTGTTTTTTTACTGTTCCTGCTGAAATCAAGCATTTCAATTTTCAGAAGCTTATTTGTCCTGACGGTCTTTTCAAAGTCGATATTCGCCGAAATAAAATCATAGCATATTATAAACTTATATCCCATTATGAAAACAACGTCACCGATATTAAGAGGATATTCAACACGGGCATCTATTCTTATATTATTGAGATAAGTACCGTTACGGCTGTTGCTGTCAAACAGATACCATTTGTTATCCATGCGTGATATTACCGCATGATTTCCCGAAACTGCCAATTCACTAAGCACTATGTCACTGTCGGGGTTTCTTCCTATTGTAAACGACTGCTGAGGATTGTCCAGTGTGAACTTTATGAATTTATTTCTTTCGTCACTTATAGTTTCGGCTATTATCTGGTATTTCATGTCATTGAACATAATAAGAAAAATATCGCCATCGTCAATGACTGTTTTAAGACCACATTCCTCTGTTTCACTTCCACGCACACAACGTGAAATAGTGTAATGTTCTCCGGCAGAAATCACCCACTTATTATCTATGCCGTCTATGTTTATATCTTCTGTAAGTTCGCTGATACTGTGATTAACTTTATAGTGACCCTTTTTTTTATCCGGCAGAACAGTGGTATTTATAAACTCATTCTGCATAAATGTTATAAGAAGCATATTTTTTCTCCTGTATTATTATTTGCTATACAAACATAAGCTGTGTCCTGTTGCATACACCCAGTTCCTTGAGGGTACAATTTTGCAGGAGGCTTTTTCCGCTCTNTCTGAAACACAATATATTAACGTCACCCCTGTANTAAAAACCTTTGGCTGACTCCGAAAATAATTCAGCCAATACTTCAGCAACGTCATGAACATACATATTTTCAGGCACTCTTACATCATATGTCTTACTGTTTGCAGGAAGATATACCTGAATAATTATTTTATTCATAATTATTTTTTCCTTTCCTGTGTCCTAGATTTCTTTTTCTTCTGCAATTNCGGATAACTCNGCNATTTTNTCCTTNTAAGAAGNTNNTAGAAAATATGATAATTAAAATCACGGAGTTCTGCTTCACTTAGCGGTTGACCGTTTGAATGGCAGTATTCCCAGATTAGAACGTCACACAGTTCATTCATATCACGTTCAAACGGCTCTATAATACGACGTGAAACAGCTCTGTCCGTGTTCATGACATCTTCGTAGGCAGGAAGTTCCGGAGTACATTCAAGAAGTATTCTCACACTGAGCGTATCGGCATTCTTCTTGAAATAATTCATCTTCTTATGCTCTGATATTTTTTTCAGAAAATAATAACTGTTAGGATTTTTTCTGAGATTTATTCTGAATAGTTTTTCGGGATACGGCATTACAGGCATGGTTTTCATCACATAGAAAAACTCATCACTGAATGTAAAAAATATAACATTGTTTTTGATTTTCACGTCAACACAAAGCCGTATGTTTTCCAGACTTCTTTCCCTGTTTGACGATTTGGTGAAGTCAACACGCATATTCAGCAGAGTTTTAAGGTCTGCCCTGACCTGCTTTCTTACCTCATTGGTATTTTTGAGTTCACAGAGTTTCATATATTCGGAAAGGGGCAGACGCACCATTCTTTCCCCCGACCCCATCTCCGTAAATTTAATCATAGGGGCATCTGCCAATCTGTGCGTTGTGNTTTTAAGNCCTTTTCCGAGAGNANAAAAATTCTCAAAATATATTTTAAGATTATCTTTTTCAATACAGACTGTATCACCATCATTTTCAGATATAAGATTTTCGGTAGTTTTAAGCGTAGCCAGCTTGTTCATAGCTGCGGACTGTTTCATTATTCTGAATGTATTTCTTGAAACAGAATTGACATGAAGCTCAGGCTCCAAAATCTTTCCGACAGACGATGATTCTCCGTCAATCCCTTTCACATAGTTCATCAGTTCACCTCGTCGTCAACAAGGAGCGATACCAGCTCACTCATAGATGTACGGAAAACAGAAATATCTTCAAGACGTTCACTGACCATTCTGACTGCTTTTTCCGAAGGTTCAAGACCGCTGAGATTCACAGGTCTGAATATATCGTCAAGTATTTCAAGCTTTTTAAAATATTCTCCGCTCTCACCGGCAATTTCGTTGGTGAAATCCGCTCTCTGTACATTAAAATCGTCAATCTGCTTTATCAGTTCACTTGTATCTGTACAGAACACGGTAAATTCGGGAATATCAATTCTTACTGCAATCAGTTCAAAAAGCTTATTGTAAGCCATCTGATATTTAAGACCGTCAAGCATAAGATTATTCCGGAAATATTCTATTTTGTCAGCCATACTTGCAGAATGTTCAAGGCTCATCATCTCCTGAAAACAGTCTATTTCCGGTTCAATAAAGTGGTCCTGTGCGTCAAGGCATTTCGGACGGCACGGGAAATTATTAGCAACAATGGCAACTCCACGCAGTCTGGCAAGCTTTCCGGGAGAATGCATTTCTTCAAACTGACTTTCAGTCATTATCATAGGGAGCATTTCTATCATCTTTCTTGCATGTTCAACGTGCTGTGCCTGTGTCATATACATGAGAAGTCTGCAAAAACCGTTCTGTGCCTGCTGATTGTATGCAAATGAAACAGCCTGAGCATATCTCACGAAATTCTGAAGCTGTACATAACATTCAAGTACATCTGCATCTTCAATGGTATCTATTCTTTCAATAATGGAATCAAGAGCCGACTGTGTTATCGGCTCATATTCCTCGTCGGGACAGTAAGCCCCGATTTGATTTTTGTAAGTGCATATATCGTTATATATAATCAGTCTGCCCGCATCTTCACCCGAGATGCTTTCTTTTTTAAGCAATTTTTCTACGTTTATCNTTTTATCACCTGCANCANAATTTATCTTCTTCTTCTTTTTCTCTTNCCTGCAATTGTAAATCCACTNGCAGTACNTATACCGAGAAGTGCAATNCCTCCNGCANCTTTANTCCATGTTTTATGNAACAGATACAGGATTATATTTTCTGTAACAAGAAGATTATTATAAGTNTCAACCGTCTTGTTTCCGGCAAGGTCAGTCAGTTCAACGGTAACGGAACGTGACATATTTGACGCAGGCATAACGAATGTATAACNGTTATCATTTCTGTCCTTGTCGTCGNNGGCATCAATATCAAGAAGAACTTCGTNAAGANTTGTTGTAACTGTTATATGACTGAGTTTTTCNTTTACATTTATTNTNAAACTCTTTTCCGACTCTCTGAATTCGGCACGCTCAACAAGTTCGTCACATTTAAATTCAGGGTCATGCGTATCAACACTGAATCCGATTTCTGCCCCTCTGCTCGTACTTACATTCTTGTTTCCTGCCTCGTCAACGGACTGTATTGAAATTCTGTAGTCAAGGTCCTGATTGAAGTTTGCGGCTTTTATAACATATTCATACTTATATCCGGACTTATCGTCAAGTAATTCCGGTTCGGAGATATCATACATTGTTTCGTCAAGCTGTTCTGTAGCCGAACCCTTATCAAGAATTACAATGACATCTGAACCCTCCTGATGCTTATCAACGTTTGTTTCAGTTATTACGATATCAGGAGCTTTATTGAGGTATTTTCCGTTTATCTTCTCAAGGTTCTCCACTGTGAATACAGAACCGAATCTGTTTACTGAAAATGTTCTTGTTTCATTGAGTACATTTTCCGCCTTGTCCAGTGCAGATACTGAAATCATGTACGAACCGTCAAAACATTCATCAGACGTGAAATTATCAAAGACAAATTCTTTCTTTATCTCACCGCCGACTGTTTTTTCAGACCATTTTCCTGTGATATAGTCACCATTGTCCGAAACAACAAAATTATACGCATCTTTTGCAGAATCATATGACATTTCACAGAGTTTACCATTTCTGTAAACTTCAAGTTTATATTCGTCAAGATTTTTATCCGATATATTGATGACAGGTGCAACATCACCCTTGTTTGCTGAATCAAATCCGGAAAATTCTATTTCAGGACTTTCCGTATCTATAACAAAGCTTGCTGAATAGGTCTTGAAAGAATTTGAAGCAAGGTCTGTTCCCGATACAATCACAGTGTATTCACCGTCTTTCTTAAATTCGTCATACGGTATTTCTGTGATATGCTTACCGTTGTTGTCCTCCCACTTTTCCGGAGTATACTCCTTGCCATTTATAGTGATTTTAATTCTTCCACTGTCAAAATTCACCTCATCAACAGATACTGATGCTTTTATGACATCATCTATATACTCATTCTTGTCGGGTTCAGCTTTTCCACCGCTTTTCTTTGAAAATTCCACTTTAAGTACAGGGTCAGTCTTGTCAATTATAAATTTTCCGGAAGAATATTTCACAGCCTGATTTCCGGCAAGGTCGGTATTTTCAATATCAAGATAATATTCCCCGTCCTTGTCATATACAATATCCTTGAAATGTCTGAAACCGTCGGTATTTCTGACGGAGTTCGCATCTTCTTCAAAACCGCCGTCTGCTGTTCCGTTTATCAGCGGAGCATTGAAATTGCGTTCTGTAATTACTATATGTGCGGTTTTGTTGGAATTATAGTATTTTNTTTCCGGAGATGACTGTATTCCCGAAACTGATATAACAGGNATTTGTTNGTNAATGCTGAAATGAGNTTCGTCCTCGCTGACATTTCCNGAATTANCAGTTACTTTCAGTCTGATGAAATTACCGTTTGCATCGTTTGAAACGGTAATTGAGTTCGATACCGTCAATGCAATATTTCTTTCACGTCTTTCAACGTTCCAGCCGTCAGAATCGCCGTATATATTGCCGTTATCGTCAATTGTGATACTTCTCCAGCCCTCAAAATCAGAAGTAAGCCACTCAATAGTTTTTATACCGGAGAATGCGTCCTCAACAGTCACCAACGCTGTAACATTGTCACTGTAAAGAGGCAGATTGTCAACATCACTGTATTCCGTCTGTGGCATATCAATAGTCAGTGACGAGGTTGAATTATGACGCTGCTGATTTTCAGCGGCAAAACCGTCCGGAGACTGCTCGTCTGATTTATTCTTTACATTGTCTGTTGCCCATGCTCTTATATCACCCTTGAAACCTTCGGGGATAAGAAAGTCNNCTGTATATACACCATTGTCAAAACTCGGATTCTCGCTTACATATTCTATGAACTTTGAANCATCACTGTTATAGAGTACGCACGAAATAGACTGAATACCAGAACTTGCTNCTTGGTCGTCCCTTGNAGCAACCGTCATTACAGATGAGTTATCAAAGAAATGACTGAATTTCTCTGACATCTTTCCAACTATATTGAGTGANCTGAAAGAAAGAATGTTGCTGTTCATACGGTTGAAGTCAAAGCCCGAAATATACGGTTTTNTAGTGTCCTTNTATACGGTTTTTTCATCATTGTTACNATTNCCGGCGTTATCCTTTACTGTAATCTTAAAATTACATTTTCCGTCTGTTTCAGGGTCTGTGGAAAGAGTATACGGTTCGTCACTGTTTGTCATGACATCTTTATCATAGTAATCATGGTTATTTTCAACAGTGGAATTTGTTTTTTCATGTGTTCTTGAAAATTTCACTTCTGAAAGTCCCGAATCCTTATCGGAAACTTCATAACTGACTTCCACGTCACCGCTGTACCATACTTCTTTATTGGCGTTCTCATACCTGTTTTCACCGGTTATTTTCGGAGAACTGATTACAGGTGCTATATTTTCAATCATAACATCTGAACTGTCCTGACTATTTTTAATGTCCACNNCATTATAGAAATGTCCCACATTGTCANTCACTGTTATTTTCATTTTNCCAGAAACACATGAATCCTTTAACAGTNNATNAGGTATCCTGAAACAAGCATATCCGTCTTTTATCTCCTCACCCTTAACAACATAACTTTCTCCGGCAAATTCAAGAACCGCTTTATTTATTCCGGACGAAGAAACAGGGAGNTTATTTATCTCTGTATCNGATACCTNGACTTTTATCTCAANCGGATTATTNGCNAATGTNCCGANNTTTCTGACTGCTGTTTCTTCACTGACAAAAGTATCACTTACCGTCGGAGCATTATTGTCTATATATACTATTTTTTCTGACGTTTCACCCTGTTTTTCAGCATAGTCCTTTGCTGTAATTTTTACTGAAAGTCTGCCGTCAGCATCGAGTGACAGGTAATCTTTATACTCAAAAATTTTCATTTCAAAATTTTCATTACCACTATAGCATATACACGGAATAAACTGCTGATTATTCACCGAATTAGACTTAAAGTTAATATAAAGTTCTCCGCTTTTAAGAACATCTNAAATTTTATCTTTTNCTTCATCAAAAATTCCGGCTTTTTTAAGTGCATCAATTATTGTTTTTGCAGAAACTTCCGTTGTATTNCCATTAATTTCTATAAAAGCANTCTTAACTCCGGAANCTGCGTCATNCAGATTGAAAGACNTTTCAGGATAATATCCATACCATTGCTGACCAGTNACTTCATTTTTATAATCACATTCATCGAAAACAATATCAGGAGTATCAGGCAGAGTATTATCAACAACAATATTTACTGCCCCACTTTTTTTAGTTGTGACACCCGTGCCGTCATAATAGTATGTAGCTTTATTTCCTGCCTTATCAGTCACTTCAATAGTTAATATATCATTGCCATTTTCAATGTTAAAATTACCGTCATCTGACGTATATGAATCATATTTATACTCAACAGAATCTACACCGGAATAAGTATCGGAAAATTCAGCAGTTACTACAAGATTTGTACCACTGGTAAAAACTTTCTGTCCGGATAAGTTATCGACAAGATTTTGAATGCTGATAGAATCAACCGCANNAGCTGTANTGTNANNCATNACAGACNGCTTAATTTCACCGCTATTATGCTCAAATTTATCCGTTGCATAAATATTAATATCGCCTTCAAAATCTTCATTTGGATTGTTAAGCGTAAGTACAGCATTGAATTTTCCTACTGTTCCGCCGTTTTCATCGCTGTAAAATTCCGGTGTAATTTTAATACTGTAATTATCACCCTTTATTTCCTTTTCAGTATTCCAGCCTTCCTCACCTTTGTCAAATGTAATATCACCGACGGTTATTGAAGATATGGAAGCAAGATTATCATTTTTGTTTATATTTCTGTATATTTCCTTAAGTTCATCAGACCATGAATCATCAATTGTTTCGTTGTCTGTCACTTCAAAACTGAACTCATACTTTCCGTGACCCTCATCATCTTTAGAATTTGACCATTTGTTCTCCTGAGTTTCATCTTCTTCGTCTTTATCTTCAAATTTAACTATAGGGTCAGTCTGGTCGATATATAGATATACCGGTTCAGAAAATTTAATTGCTTTTATATCGTCTTGGTCTGACGTGTCAAATACNGACNTTATNTTCAGAAATTTAATATCTTCTTNATTGNCTTTAATTNTTGCANCGACTTCATTTAAAGTTTGCACAAAAATTTTATCCAGNCTGCTATTAGCAAACAANATTGTTTTGTCAGTAATATCCGGCATATCAATATTAATAGAGGGTGTTTTTTCTAAAGCAATAACACTGTCATTTCTGATGAAAGATTCAGAATTACCACTGAGTATAGCGTTTATTATTTCTGATTTTGTTATTGTTATCTTTTCATCTGTAGGAACTTTTGTATATTTGATTTCAATAGAACCTGTATATTCAATTTCATCATAATAATGCTTCACTTCTTTAAGCGCTCTGCTTAATGAACTTTTACCATTACTCCAGTTACTGAGATAATAATCATAACCATCATGCTTAATAATAACAGGCACTTTTACTTTATTACCGGAGACTTCGTAACTTGTTAAGTTTCCGTTCGATTCCTCACCATTATCACATAATTTAGGCTGCAACTCGATTTTATCGGGAACAGAAACAATAGCTATCTCTATTTCTGCTTCAGGTTTAGCAAGAGAACTAAAGTCCTTGATACCACCTTGCGATAACAGTTCCCTGACAGAATATGACCATACATTATCATGTGTCGGATTTAAAACATTACCGTTTATTGATATTTTTTTATCTTCCTCATTTTCAGTTTTGATAGTAATTCTGGTACTGTCGATTTCCGACCATGTTAAGTTAAGCTTATTATCATTAACTCCGTCTATTTCAACACCAGTCGTATTAACAAAATTAATATTCAACTGATTCTGTACAGCCTCAAATAATCTGTTATTCTCATTATCAGTATTATCCTTGTAAACTCCATTATCAGCAACAATGATTTTATTGTCTACCTGCAAGGACCTCGACTTTTCAACAAGCGTATATCCGAATTTTACAGAAAAAGTAACTTCGGAAAGGTCTGTGCCGGATTTGAGATAGGTATTATTATTATAAGTATATACACTGTCATCTTCTGATTCAAGTGTATGATTATCAAGCCATTCAATTCCCTTCGTAAAGCTTACAGGGTAATAAACGACCATATCAATAATATTATTTTCACATTTATATCTATGACAAAGACCGTCACTCTGAATATCATCTAAATTAAATCCTTCAAGGTACGTATTAAGTGTTGTTTCTTTTTGTTCCTTGTCATGGTCATAACATTCATAAGATATAACGATATTGCTGTTATCTGATTTCTGAACGTTATATCCCTGCCAGCTTATTTCGTAACTTATTTTATTAAATATATCATCACGTTTATTCTGATTGGTTACATTTATTATAGTCTGATATTTTTGAGCAACCATAGCAGTAGTAGTTGTAGTAGTTGTTGTTGTTTCAGTGACACTGGGCTGACTTGTAGTAGTTTGAGAGCCACCATCTGAATTGTCGCTGTGCAATTCGTCGTTGTTCGTACCGCTCTGATTATTTTCATTGTCAAAAGCAGTTGTCTTTGTAATCTGTTCAGAAATGATTTCGGCAGCCACACTGTTTACCGCACCATAATTGGATACCGCCAGAAATGACAGTGCTGATACAAATGCAACTACCTTTTTAAAATGTTCTTTTTTGTTATTCATAAATACTCACCCCATATTATTTTTGTTTCTTTTTATTTATCAGAATTGCAGATACTGCTGTCAGTACAGCTACAGAAGATACTGCAATTATCAACGGTTTATTCATACTTTTTTTATCAGATATTTCCGTAACTTCATCTGTAACCGGAACAGTCACTGTTTGGGTTTCCGAAGAAACTTCAGCAGTTGTTTCTGATTTACTGTCAGTTGAAGATGTTGTTTTTTTATGTGCAGAAGATAACGTACTTGTAATAGTATATTCTGAAACTGTAGTTTCGACAGTTGTTTCAGCAGGAACAGTTTCCGCATTTTCAACTTCCTGTGGGATTTCTTCCTCCTCAACCGGTGGAGACTGTGTTTCTTCCGGAATATATTCCTGTGAATGTTCAATATGAATTTCAGGAACAGGCTGGTCTTTTTCCGTTATAAGTATCCCGCCACCGTTAAGCTGTGAAAATGAACCGTTGCCGAATATCGAGTCAAAGTCATTTTCAAGCATCAACGAAGTTTCCATTTTGTATGTGTCGAAAAGAGTTCTCTTGAAATTCAAACTGTAAAAATCTCCGGCACTTACATTTTCGGGAAGTATTACATTTGCTTTGACCAGCAAACCGTTATAATTTATCTGTTCATTGGCTGCCGCCGGAATGTTGCACATTACAACATCAGGAAAGTCTGCTGAAGCAGATTCAAAACTCATACCGCTCATATTATAAACCTGCTCTGCGTCGCTTAAATAGGTATAAGGCAGATATTCAAGCCTTGAATCTTTTTCAAGAAGAAAGNNAAGCATTGCATACGGCGGACAGTNTTCCGTATATANANCAAGNGAAATCANCCTGTCCTCCGGAATTTCATCTATATCAATTTCCTTTACTTCTATTGAAAGGTGAATATCCTGCGGTGTGTCATAAGCCTGTACAAAAAAATCTGTTCCGGTCAGATATAGTACAGCAGAAACGGCTGACAGAACGAAAGTTACCGGTTTAATTATATTACGCATAATTTGTCCTTTCCTTATAATACAACCTTACGGCGTATTGCAGAGGGGTCGCCATGTATTACCATTATATTCTCCAATATGATGAAATCATCATTTTCTTCATGGATTTCCTCATATACCGGAGTACTTCCCGACGACACAACAACCGTGCCGTTTGTTACAGGAATACTACTGTTCGTTGGGGAAACAACTACTGTTCCCACAGGATTATTATTCTGCGGTGCAATAACTGTATTGTTTGTATTATAATCATCTGACTGCGGTGCAAGGACTGTACTGCTGATATTGCGGTTATCGGACTGCTGTCCACGATTGTTATCAGACCTGATATTTAAAGGTGGAATAACATAATCCTGCTCATCAGAATTTTTCTTGTCTTTTCTGTTATTTATTTCTGCCTTTATTATTGATACAAGATGAAAGTTTACTGAAAGCCACACTGTCAGCACAAAAAAAACAATTCCGGCTATCAGAAAAATAGTTGAAATATTACGCCATAATTCCGGATTCATCTGTTTCTCCTTTCGACTAATCAGAATATGCCATTTCCGTTTTTTGTCTTACTGCGTCTATATTAAAATTCTCAGCTATATTTATTGAATATTTATTCATATAAGTAATATTGCCATCACTGTATACTTTTTTATCTATACGGTCAAGAATTTCCACCTGACTTTCCTCAGTAATTCCCATCTGTCTGAATTTTGCAGAATACCTTGAAATAAGGCTCAGAAGCGTCTGACATACCCTTGCACTTATTACCTCATTAGGTTCATCTATATATTCAGCCATATCAGAAACGTTTTTCCTCATATCATTATAAAATTCACTGTTATCCGTACCGTCACGCTCCTTGCGGTCGATTTCAGCATAGAACTTTCCTATATTATAGAATATAACAGCACGGTTATATGAATCTGCATCATCTGTCCTGAATCTACTGTCACCCACTGCTTTTTCAAACCACTCATAAGACGCTGTTATTCTTATTTTTTCAAGTTCAAGGTCATTCATTTCAGAATCAACAGGACAATAATAAAGCCAGTAGGCGTTACCTATTTCATACATACATCTGCCGTAATTGCTGTCAGTTTCCTTGATTGAATCAAGACTTTTGATTTCATTGATAATAAAATTATCCTCGTCGGAATCAAGTTTTTCGTCCTCAGTGAATTTTTCTATAAGCTTTGAATATATATCGTCTCTGTTAGTATGGTCTATCTTGATAGCCTCCGCATAGTTACCTTTATTGAAGTTGATGCTGTAATTATTGCTGTTGTTTTCTTTGTTGAGAGCGTCTGCCCTGTACGCCGAAAAACCTGCGACGGAAAAACAGAACACCGATACAGCAAAAGAAAGTGCAATGTATCTCATGTTGGAACGCTTTTCAACACGGCAAAGGTCTTTATAAATTGCATTACAGGATTTATAACGCTTGTCGGGGTCATCTTCAACGCATTTCCGGATAATTTTCTTAAGCTCAAAGTTTACATTCTTATCAAATATAAAACGTTCATCAGAAAATAAGGCTCTTGTTTCATTTGAAACTTTCATCGGCTTTTTTCCGCATAACATATGATAGAACGTCGCACCTATATTAAAAATATCCGAACGTTTATCAATATTCGGACGCTGTTCGTACTGTTCACGGGAAGCATATTCCGGTGTATATCCCGTAACTCCTGATTCATTTTTTATTGCCGTACCGAAATCAATAAATTTCAGCTTGATTGATTTTTTACGGCTTCCATCCATAAGAGTAGTGCTTGGTTTAAGAACCATTATGTTTTCCGGTTTCATGTCGCTGTGAACTTTTCCGGTTCTGTGGAAAAACTCCATAAATGAACAAATCTGTTTTGCCGACTCAATAAACATATCATACGGCATAGCACCGTTTTCAAGCATTTTGTCCATACTCTCACCGTCAAGAAAATCCTGCACTATATAAAATTTATCCTGTGTTCCGAAAGTATGTATTATATTTGGCAGGAACGAATTTGACTTATCCTGCTCATAAAGTTCCTTTATAAGTTTGGATTCTTTTTTTGCGAGTTCATATATAGCAGAATTATCCTTGTTTATCTCCTTTATAGCCCTGACTGCTCTTTCTGCCTGCAAGTCATACGCCTTATAGACTATCGACGTACCGCCACGCCCTGCCTCTTTTTCTATTTCATAACGGTTATCCAGTATATACATCATATGTCAGTCTCCTTTGTATATCTTACTGCCAACGCTGTTATATTGTCACTTTCCTTACGCTGAATATTGAGTTTTAACAGATATTCAAGATTTGATTTTATTGAATTATTGTCGGGATTTATAGTAGGATTCAGATAAGTTTTCAGTTCATCTTCAGTTATCATTTTTCTGAAACCGTCCGAACATATCATATATACACAGTCTGTACAGGGTTCTTGTATTATAAAGTCGTATATTCCGTTTCCGGACGCAACACCGATACAGTTTGTTATCTGATTCTGACGGCTGTCGTTCCGTGCCTGTTCTTCCGAAATAATACCACGTCTTACTTCTTCAGCTACAACTGAATGGTCAGAAGTAACAATCTCAAGTCTGTTGCTAAAAATCCTGTAAAGCCTTGTATCGCCGACATGAGCAGTAAGTGTCACATCAAGAATCGGGTCTATAAGCAGTGATGTGAGAGTTGTTCCCATAGCTTTTCCGGATTCTGTACTGTTTATTATGTCGTCATGCAGACGGTGCAGGCACTCGTCAAGATTCTGTCTTATTTCAAGAATATTACCGGCTCGTCTGATAATTTCCGGATATTCGTTTTCAAACCAGTCCGAAATACCCGATATTACAAATGAACTTGCTTTCTCTCCACCATAAAGACCGCCCATGCCGTCGCATACAGCCGCAAACAATATCCTTTGTTTTTTATATTCTGCAATTTTTATCAGCAGTGCGTNCTGATTAACAGTCTTGACAATACCTTCTNTTGTCACATAGGAAAAATTGTACATATTTNTTCTCCCTGTCAGTTNTCAATAATAAATGTATATTTTTCTCCGTTTATATACAGAGAACAGCCGGAAAAAATTTCCACTTTCATTCCGGCACCTATATCCACATTTTCCAGTTTCAGAGAATAACATGAGGTATTCTCAATAAACAAAGCAGTTCTGTTGGGAAGATTTTCAGAAGAAAAAACGACCCCCTTTAAAGAACTGTCAGTAAAAGGATAACTCATAACCTTGATAGTGCTGTTATCGGAAAATCTTCTGATATACGCCAGCGGTCTTGCAGACGGCGTAGGTGCAACTATAAACGTATGCTGTGTAACCGGTTGTTGTGGCTGTACTATAACAGTGTGCTGTGATTCAGCAGCAGGCTTTACCATATGGAAAGTATAGCAGGTACGGTAAAAATAAATTCTGTCTCCGTCTTTCAGCTGTACACTTGTTGTAATTCTGTTCTNAAAATCTTCATTCAGAAAAGTTCCGTTACTTCTTGACCAGTTCACAAGATAATAGAAATTNTATTCCTTTTTTATTTCAGCGTGTTTTCCGNAAACAGTAACTTCATCTATGACAAGTNACTTCGGTGCTTCTCGTCCTATGGTAAAAGGAATGTTATCAATATATATTTTCCGTCCGTTCCTGTCGGTAAGATATGCGTCGAACATTTCTTCCAGCGGATAATCGTTGGACGGTGTTTCAGCAGGAGTGGGATTCGGCTGTGGCGGTATGAACGTACCGCCGTTATATGCCTGCTGAGGTTCTGCGTGAACAGAGGTATCAGGAACTCTCTCCGGTTTATCAGCCGGTACAGAATGNANNGCNGNNTCAGACGGCTTGTTTAAAGACACAGGAGCAGATACTTCCGGTTCGGGTTCACGTCGTACAGATTGACTTGTTTTTATCTGATTGTCTATATTGAATTTACTGTCATTCACATATATTATATTACTCGGACTTTCCGGCATTGACTTATATTCTTCAACAGGTTTTCCGGCTTCATTTTCATTGAAAAAATGTTGAAGTGAATCTGGCGAAAAAGTCTGTGCCTTTGACTTCTTTCCTGAAAAACGACTGAGATAGTCCTCATATTTGCTCATATAGTTGCCGTCTCTTATAACAACGTCCTTCGCACTTTTATGTATTTTAAGCAGACATTCCGGTATACTGATACTGAGTGAATGAGGTGTCTGCATCGGTACAAAAGCCATCAATATCTTTTTATAGGTATTATGGTAATACATATATTTAGGATTGCATATAAGATTTTCAAACGGCAGGCTTGCTGATTTACAGAAAGAAGCTATTTTCTGAATACCTGAAATGATTTTAAAATACTGCTCCTGTTCAAGTCTTGTCTTTATATATTCTGACAATGAAGTAAGACCGCTTATATCAAAACTTATTTTTGTGGTAGCTCCGTTCTTGGTACAGTCAGGAATAACGAAATATTCCTTATAAGTTTCATTTTTGAACATATCAAGCTGAGCATAACTTATCTTTTCCCGTCTGCCGAGAGTGCATACAAGAAACGTTTTGTTTCCTGAGCAAATGGTACGGAATCCCATTTTTAAAACCTCCTATATTCACTGAAAAAATATTAGAATATCACCATTATATCACAATTTTCACAGAAAAGCAACCCTTATTACAAAAAAAGTCAAAACAGATTTATTAGACCTCCTCGGAAACTAATTTCGGGATTCAAAATTAATGATACCGCAAATCAAATTTAAGCGCAGACAATGACGTTTTCTGCGGTTACGATAGGGGTATTTCATGATCTTAAAAACCTTGATTTTGGCATTGACGTTTTCGACGAGGATTCGTTCATGTGAGATACAGCGATTTTCTCTTTTTTCATCAGCTGTCAATTCACCGCCCCTGGGCTTTTTCCTGGGTGTTTCACTATTTTGATGAAACGCAGATATACCTTGATACCCACTATCAGCTTGCTCCTTGATGCTGTCAAGAACGCGACTTCCTATGGTACGTT
>WFLZ01000192.1 GCA_009177225.1 Clostridia bacterium | reverse complement strand
TACTCCTGTCACTTTTCTGATTTCTTCTGCTGATATTCCTTTTATTCTGCTTTCTACTATTATTTTTCTTACCTCTACTGGTATCATTTTTATCACCTCTATTACCTATTATATTGTATCTTTATTGATTTGTCTATAATGGAATTGCTGTAATGAGAAAGAAGTATTTTCGGAATATCCGTCTGCACGGGAATACGAGGTGGCGGCATGATTGGATTTCTAATCGGATGCATAGTCGGAGGAACGATTGGCATTTTCGCTATGTGCCTTTGCAGAGCAGCCTCAGATGCCGATAAATGTATGGATTGCACAGATTCCGACAAGTAAGTTTGTCAGGTTTGGTGATACCATTTTGACAGAAAATGTGGTATTCTTGTTGAATGAAGGGAGTGATTGAAATGCCGACAGTAACGATAATACAACCAACAATAACAGAAGAAAAAAACTTGGAAAAACAGGGTAAAAAAAAACGCTGTCTTATAAGGAACAGTATTGTGAAAAAGTAAAAAAGTACTTTGAAGTAATTAAAGATATTACGAAAGAAAAGATTGCATATGTTGATGAAACAGGCATAAATTCATGTCTTTACCATGAATATGGATATGCCCCGCGTGGACAGAAAGTCCATGGTAAAATATCAGGAAAAAAGTTTCAGAGGACAAATATAGTCGCTGCAAAGCTTGGAAATCAAATAATTGCGCCTTGGCAGTATAGCGGAACAATGGATTCGGCACTTTTTGAATCCTGGTTTGAAAAGTGCTTATTGTCTTGCCTTGAAAAAAGTACGACTATTGTTATGGACAATGCATCTTTTCATCGTAAAAAGCAACTTTATGAAATATGCAGTAAATATGGTTACAATCTTATTTTTCTTCCGCCATATTCTCCTGAACTCAATCCCATTGAAAAATACTGGTTTGTATTCAAGCACAGAATAAGAGCTTTTTTACGTATAAACATTTCTTTAAATGATGCTATTCATTATGTTCTTCGCTATCCTTAATGTTTTGTTTTTAAGTAGAATAACTATATTGGGGGAATAATTTTCACGTTTCATAATAAGTTTGTTTTTACGTGTAAGAACGGCAAAAATCACATACGGCTTGACAGACTGCAATTCCTTGCATGAATTAACCCGTCTTAGAGCCTGTTCAGTATCTTTTCAAAGAGAGAAAAAAGTGGTATAATGGAATAAATAAAACCATGAAAGCGGGAAAACGATGAGAAAAGAATATCCAAGTGATATCAGCAGAAAGCAAT
>WFLZ01000072.1 GCA_009177225.1 Clostridia bacterium | reverse complement strand
ATAAGGTTATACATCTGAAAAATATATCCAAGATGTTTTCTGCGGTAAATCGTCAGTTTTTTCTCGTTCATGTCTGCGGTTTTTTCGCCATTTATGGATATATATCCGCTGTCTGCACTGTCGATTCCACCGATGATATTCAGCAGTGTTGATTTTCCTGAACCGGACGGTCCAAGCAATACGCAGATTTCCCCCTTTTCAATTCCTGCGTTAATTCCTTTCAGCACTTCAACCCTGCTTTCACCTTCGCCAAAATGCTTTTTAATTTCACTGATTTCTAAAAACATATACTCATCCTCCCAGATTATTAGTATCAGCTAACCTTGAATTTAAAATATTCGGCAGTTATATCCTGCCGGATATTTTTATGCTATTATTTCTTTTCTTCATCCAGCAGTGGCAGCATATTTTTTGCACAAATCGCCATTGTAGACGCATTATGCAGCAATGCTGAAAGGGATGGAGTAATAATTCCAAACAAATCGGACAACAGCAATGCTGAATTGAATCCCACAATAAACCGATAATTACGGTTGATTCTGTTCATTAGCCTTTCGCTTAGAATATGGCGGAAGAAAAATAAGATTGTAACCATATTTAATGCATATTTCATAAAGTTGCTTTTTACGATGAAAAGATGCATTGTCCATAACAATAGTCGTACCTTTTTCAAGGCAGGGTAATAAACACTTTTCAAACCAGAATTCAAAAAGTGCTGAATCTATTTTTGAGTTGTACTGCATCGATACAATTATTTCATTTCTAGGTTTTGCAGCAATAATATCTGTCCTCTGAAATTTTTTCCTGATATTTTACCATGGAATTTCTGTCCACGTGGGGCATATCCATATTCACGGTAAAGACATGAATTTATGCCTGTTTCATCAACATATGCAATCTTTTCTTTCGGAATATCTTTAATTTCTTCAATGTACTTTTTTACTTTTTCACAATCCTGTTCCTTATAAGACAGCGTTTTTTTTTACGTGTTATTCCAAGTCTTTTGTATGCTTTGCTTATTGTCTGCGGACAACAACCAAATATAGTCGCAACTTCCTGCTGTATATCATCTGGATGTTCGGCTACATATGCTTTCAGCTTTTCCGGGTCTATTTTCCTGAATCCTCTTTTAAGAGCCTGTTCAGTATCTTTTTAAAATAATACGAATAAAAGCAATAGTAATCATCTGAAAAGAGTTTTGTAATTTTCGTTCACAATTTTTCCAGAGACGACGGTATTTATCAAGCCAGCCA
>WFLZ01000308.1 GCA_009177225.1 Clostridia bacterium | reverse complement strand
GACTCATCTGAGAGATCTCTTCGACAAATCGAATTTCAAAAATGTCAATGTTCTCTGTGGTTCTAGTGAACCGAATTTATTTAATTTTTAACCCCGTCCATTTTTAGTGGACAGTAGTGAAATAGCTTCTTTCATTCTAGACCACGCCAATTTATGGCTTCCTTATTAAATGATGATACAGATCAGTTTAAGCCTCAAATGCTCTCTTGTTTGGCAGGAATGAAGAAAACTTTTGAACAAGATGAGAATGTTGCTTCATTAAATACACAACTAACAACGAGAGCTAAAAATGTGAAAAAGGAATTAAGTGTCTCCGTGGACTTGACGTCAAAAAGTTCATATTCTTCAATACTGACACCTTATGTGAATGGAATTCCGTTTGAAAATGCGGGCATGGGAGAGCAATGTATTATTAAGACTCTGCTATCCTTAGGGTCAACTGAAGAAGAAAAACCAAGAGTAATAATAATTGAAGAACCGGAAACTCATCTTTCTCATACAGGAATGTATGAGTTGATCAATCTTATTTCGACTCGTTCCGTTCATCAGTTAATAATGACAACTCATAGTAGCTTTGTGGCTAATCGATTAGATTTAGATAACGTTGTTGTCTTGAATAGAAAAAAAGATGGCGTTGTTTCAAAGAAATGGTTATGTCAGGATAATGATAAGAGCACATATAAGTACTTTTTCAAATCAACAGATTTTGCAACCTTGCGAATTATACTCTGTAAAGCTGCCATATTGGTGGAAGGTCCAACCGATGAAATGGTCTGCAATTTCTATCTCAAAAAACAAAAGAAAAACATTTTTGAGAAAGGAATTGAGCTTATGGCCGTCGGTGGCACTTCATTTAAACATTTTGTGAATTTGGCTTCTGATTTGGGAATCAAATTGGCTATTGTTAGAGACAAAGATAATGGCAGTTTGGATGAATATAAGAAACTATATTTTGAGGGAAAGGATCATCCAAATATGAAAGTTTTCATTGACGAGTATCATGAAACCATAGAACCATCTTTCATCGCTTGCAATAAGGATAAGCTTCCTGAACTAAGCGAGGTGGTCAGGGTGAGAAAGTTTGATGATGAGACAGAGGATACTATTGGTGATTTTATGCATGATCATAAGACAGAATGGGCTTGGAGATTATTGAACAAACCGAATAATTTGAATGTGCCCGATTATATCAAGAATGCTATTAACTGGATATATGGAGACGAATAAAAAATTCTATATTGCATCTGCGGGGTCTGGAAAGACCACAAAACTAATAAAACATATTCTTGAAGAGCCATCGTCTAAGATAGGGTTTGTTACGTTTACTTCAGAGAGTCAAAAGAACACTAAATCAAAAATTATAGAAAAGTCAGGATTCATGCCTCATGGAATTAAAATTTTAGGCTGGTATGAATTTCTGATGAAATACTTTATATTACCCTATAAAAGCACGATTATACCAGAGTTGAGAACCAAGCATATTGGCTTTTCATTTGACTCGGATTATACTCCCACTTATAAAACAAAATCAGGGGAAATCCGCAATATAAATTATAAAGGAAACTTATTAAAAAAATACTTCACTAAAGACCTAAAAATTCATAAAGATCTAACAGCTGAATTTGCCCATTTATGTATCAAGTCAAACCAATCTTCAATTAAGAGACGGTTGGAGGAGTGTTTTGATATTCTTTGTTTTGATGAAGCCCAGGATTTTACTGGACCAGATATGGATATCTTCAAATACTTGATTAAAAATGTTTCTTGCAAAATATTTTTTGCTGGCGATCCTCGGCAGCACATATTTGCTACCACTAAGTTTGGTAGCAAAAAATATAAAGGAAGATTGGATAAATATATAACCGAGGAAGTAAATAACAAAAAATGCGAGTGGGTTAAAATGGATTATAGTACCTTGGCAACAACTCACAGAAGCGTTCAGGAAATATGCGATTTGGCATCTTCAATATTTCCCCATCTTCCTTCCTCATCATCTTGCACATGTAAAGAGTGTGTCTCCAGGAGAAATAACTATACTTTGCTAAAAGGTGTATATATGGTAAGGGAGAAAGACATCAGAAAGTTCTCTGAAAAATTTAAACCCTTACATCTCATCTTTAGCGTGTCTGAGAATCTTCCGACGTTTGGCAAAACATTGACTATGGGTAAATCTAAGGGAGATGAAGCTGATTCAGTCTTAATTTATCCTACCGAGGATATGAGTAAGTACATTTTCTTTAATCGGGAAGCTTTTATGCATGATGAGACTCGTTGTAAATTATACGTGGCTGTCACAAGAGCAAGATACTTAGTGGGTATTATTNTAAAANATAAGCATTGCAATAAGAGCAACACCTATGTGACTTCCAAACTTAAAGATTGGCTACACCCAAATAGGAATTTGAATGTTTCATTGTTTGATGAGGATGATTTTATATGAACAAAGAAGCTGCACATAAAATAAAAAATGATTTAGTTCAAATGAACAAATCATTCTCAAAGTTAGAATTCATTGGTTCTGGCAATCATGGATATGCCTTTAAACTTGGAAATCATGTAATCAAAGTGACTGATGACTCCCAAGAAGCTATCGTGGCTAAACAGCTTGAAGGTAGAGAGAATAGGCATATTGGCAATATCTATTCGGTATGGAAACATACCTTCCCTTCACGGGAGAAAAGGTTGTATGTCATAGATATGGAACTACTATTTACATCGGACATTCAGAATATGCAAATTCAACAAGCATTATCCGATTACAAGTCCGTCTGGTTCTGTAGATACGGCGGCTCCTTACGGCGGGGATTAAATTATTGGGATTTATGCAAAATTTACATGGATAATAATGTGTCTATTATTTCTCATGTTCGCGATATGTTATCAAAAGACATATTAGAACAGAATGAATGGTATTCGCAGATACTAAAATTAGATGAGAAAGATCGATTAAAAAACAGTTTATATTTTTTTGATTTTATACATTCTGTATACAAGGAATTGCTACCCGTGTATCCTAACGCAAGAATCGATCTTAATGATGGGAATTTCATGTATGATTGTAACGGAAATTTGAAGTGCTTTGATTTTCAACAATATGAAATATAAAAAAGTCATACCTACTTGAAGAAGTTTAAGATAGTCATAAGGCTTTTTGAAGTTGTATACTAAATCCCTATCTTTCACTCGCAAATATCTTCCTCCACACTGTGCTGAGGGCGTAAGCCCGAAGTCCACGGCTTGCATTTCCAAATTATTTTGACTAACTTTGTAGCAAATATCCCCCTCCNCCATGAGNAAANNCAGAACTGATCAGATTACNTGTCCNCGTTGCCACTACGACAGCCCNATGACTATATGGACTGCCATTAACGCCGACCTTGACCCAGAACTAAAAGAGAAATTCCTGACTGGCGAGCTCTTTAAGTGGAAGTGCGAAGTGTGCGGACTGGAAACGATGGTGCAGTTTGCTACAGTCTATCACGACATGGAGCATAGCTTTATGCTGATACTCGACCCAATAGAAGACAACCGTGACATCAATGAGACATACGGTTTTGACAAGGTTCCCAGCCTTCATCTTCCAGATTATACATGCAGAGTGGTTTATGGTATGAATGCACTGCGTGAGAAAATCGATATTCTTGAGGCTGGCCTTAATGATATAGCAGTGGAGAGAATGAAATATTTTCTCCGGATGGATAAGGAAAATCACATTAGGGAGACAGATGTGTTTTTATGCATAGGTGTAGATGCTTCTGAAGAGGCGATACAGGCCACAGGCTGGCAACGAGGCGCAATCCTTTTCGTTCGCTTCCGAGCGAATGCTGACACCAAACTGATGCCATTCCCCTTGGAACTTTACTTTGATTATCTATTGGCTTCCAATATGGATCCTCGTATGGAGGTTCCAAAATCCCTCTGTGTCGACAGTATTTGGATGAATCATCAACTTAAAAATTCCTAAGCGATGTGGCAATATCATTATAGCATAATAGGCAAGATAGGACCNTTNAAAATAATNGGAGACCCATCNCGTCATGATCGCAAAGAAGGACTCGTAGANCAAAACAATAAAGTTGTCATNAGTCCNGANTTGGGATTTCANAGTTTCATACACTATCATGACGGTCTCCTGATTGCNAGCCACCCTTCGAAAACCGGCCCNGATTGGATGGTAATAGATTATATGGGAAATCCCATCACCACTGAAGGTTATACTTACATCCAATATGCTGAGGAGGGGTGCTATATCGTACAAAGGGGATCTCGGTCTAATATCCTTCGGCGCGATGGCAGTTTTGTCCTGAAAGACTGGCATCATCGTGTGTCAAATATCTATAACGGGTATTTCACTTTTGGAGACACTATCAGGAAGACAAAATCCACACCCACAAGATATATCGAAGGATTGGCCCATGTAAATGGCACCATCGTTTTCCCGATGATTTTTGATAGCTTGATTCATGAATCCGATGCTGTATTCAAAGCCAAGTATCATAAGGAACTATATTATATAAAGAATGGTTCGGTATTTGACCCTTCTAAAAGACATTACCCTCCCTTGCGCCCCGCAGATACTGAAAAGGAGATGTGGGAAAAAGCTATCAACTGGATTCTCCCAGGCTTGCAGTTTTTCTATCGAGACACCGATGCAATGATAGATGTAAAGGAGCAATACCCTATCGGAAAGGTGCTGCGGAGCGGATTTTTCGTTGATATGAGCACCAAGCTTTTGAAGCCAGCAAGAAAAATCCGTTTCATTATTGCAGCTGCGCATGCCGCAGTAATTTGCAATTGTGCCAACGAAGATGAGAGGAAGAGCGCTCTCCGCTTCAGTCCCAAATTTGAAGAATGGAACCATGCTGTGCTTCATAAAAACACATGGCTGAAAGTCATGGACATTTATGAGAAAGAAGGAGTGACACAGATACTATTATTGCAAATTCCAGAGACTATTGCAAAGTTTTTTGGAAATGATCCAGCTTTCTTCAACATTATTGACGAGTTAGGAGAAGAGTTTTCTATTGTAGAAAATGCACGAAATAGTCTGGACGAAAAATTGCATGAGATAATTCATCCAAGATCCTTGGATGCACTTCTTAACAACCGAATGGCCCAACCCATAGGCTATTCTTCTGACGGCATTCAATACCCGTTGCCACCAGATTTGACTCCCTATCAAAATGACGTCACTCTATCAGATGGTACCTCAGGGCTCTCCTACAGCAGATATATTCATCGTCTGGCAAATGACAGGGATATTGTCCGTGATATCAAGGGATTTCCTTGGCAAG
>WFLZ01000221.1 GCA_009177225.1 Clostridia bacterium | reverse complement strand
TCCGAAAAAGACACCGCACCATCCGTAACAGTGACATTCTTGTATGCAGACGGAATATAGTCAATAGAAGTGAAACTGTAGTTGTTATCACCGAGAGAATCAAGGTCTGCCTGAGTTATTGGTTATAATCCCAAAGAGTTCAAACTCTCCGGGATTATTTTTTTATAAAAGCCTGCTCAGCATCTAAACCATTAAACTATAAACCTGATATTAAAATTATTTTTTATCTCTATCATTATATGGATTACATCTAAAAATTTTTTTGCTGAAAATATTTTTAGCGATTTACAGGCATTTTCAAATGTTGCTTTTACAAATATATTATAACATCAAATATATCANTATATATAATAANNAAAACTTTTTTGATATTTCNAAGTTTATCTGTTCTNNTNCTTAATNTATTTCGNCGCTATAATCTGTATTGAAAGTACAACTAATTGAATCATAAACAGATACTCTATTAAATCCTGATGCATTCCCCAGTGATTGTTATTTGCTTTTCCGCTATATACTGCATGATTTTTTCCATAAAAATGGTTATATGCTCTGACAGCTGTATTTGCAAGTGTTTCAATTTCTTTTACTGAAAAAACTTGGAGATAAGATTCTGAATAATGATAAAGGTCTATTATGATTGAAGTCAAAAGTTCAAAATCCACTGCTTCCATAATTGGTTTATCAATATAACTTGCTAACTTTCCGTTACTCGCCTGTACTTCATCTCTTATTGATAATATTTTATTAAGTTTAACATTTAATTTTGGAAGCGGTATTTTCTTTGAAGTTTCAATGAAGTCTTTTATCATTTTAATATCCTCAATCACTAATTCATTTTCTTCGTCTAATTGTAACTTGCCGAAAATAGGATATTTTTCAATAATATCATTAAAAAAATCATTCACATATCTATGGTTACCCGAGACAAATTCGATAATTTCATTTTTTATTTTCTCAAGTGAACTGCTAAAATCATCATTCCCCCTTTCTGTTGAATATGATTCAACATTAAATAGCTCCTTTAAAATAATATTTATGTAAATGTGTTCTGTTACTTTCAGTGTAAGATTTTCTTTACTAACTGCATTAATTTTTGAGTTTATTAATATTTTTTCTAATATATATTCTTTAGCACGATTTTGATATATTTCTATATCTGATGTTTTTATTCTATTACTTTTTATAGCTACTTCTTTATTATCACTATCAAAAAGTGCCTTCCAGAAATTATTGAATCTCATTTTATAAATACGAGAATATGTACAGTCACGATAAACAGTTACTCCCGTATTATATTCTGCTACTCCATCGGTAGTATTGAGGTACTCAATTCCTTTAACATCAAAAGTACTTACCAGCATCTCTTCTAAAAATTCTCTTCTTTTCACTGTGCTTTTCCGCCTTTCCTCTGGGAAAAAAATCCCAAATATTCCTAACGTAATTCTATTTACTTTTCCTTAAATTTGAAGTAGAATATAACTACAGGGAAAACAACTCTCAAGTCTATACTTTTATTATATCATATACAAATTATAATGTAAAGCAATTCTAAAAAGGAGGTTTTTTTATTTAACATCACAACCGAAAATCCTGTATAGTTTTCAGAACAAGCTAACAGGGGAAGTACAAAAACCCAACCGCCTTCTACTGAAAGGAAAATCAACATGAAAGTCTATCCACGTAATCCCGATATAAACTATGATAATTCACCAGAAGCCTTAAATGGACTTACAAAAAATGTCAATAACCCTTTGCTTGTCTCCATAAGCCTTATCACTGGCTACAAACTCGGCAATTCAGACGAATATCTTACTTCCATAATCAATGGAAAAGACATAGACAATCTTGAATACGGAGAGTCTGTATGTATATTTTCGCCTACTGGTTCGGGCAAAACAAAAGCTATAGAAAATATTTCTTCTACTATATCAAAAAACGAAAACGTTATAATTTTAACAAACCGTTGTGCCTGCAAGATACAATTAAAAAAAGATTTACTCAAAGGAACTGACTGTAAGAGCATTTCTGATGAACTAATAGACAAAATTAAGNTNGANAANGATATCGAAGTAATGACCTATCAGAATTTCATAATGAAAAAACACAAGTACCATAATAAAAAACTTGTTCTTATATTTGACGAATGCCACTGTTTTGCGGAAGATTCAACGTTTTCGGTCTATCCNCAGCANATGNNANACTTNNTCAGAGNNAATCTTGANAANACNAAACGNATCTATNTNACAGCTACACCTGACGACGTTTTTTTAATGATATGGGATATTGAAGCACTTTCCGACAAAGAGCTTCAGCCTTTCAAAAATGATGTACCATTTTCATTTTCTCTGGCGTCACCGTCTCCAAAAGATACAAGAATCAAGCATATATATCTCATGAAATCTGACTGGAACTATATTACTTTCAAGGCATATGACCCGAACAATAAGGAAAAACTTGCCGAATACATAAACAAAACCTGCTCCGACGGTCAGAAAGCACTTGTATTTATTAATGATATTGCAATCGGTTCGGACTTGAAAGAACAGCTTGAAAATTGTCAGCATATTTACTCCGATGAGGATAAAAAATCAGAATTACATGATATTGCAGTAAACGAAATGTTTCAGTCTGAAACTCTAATCACAACCAAAGTTGCAGAAAACGGACTTTCACTTCACGACGAAAAATTATCAGTAATTGTCGCAGAAACATATGACCTTATCTCATTACGACAGATAATCGGCAGGGCAAGGGTAAACCGCAGAAATCCCCGTGAAATCACTGTCCTGATACCTGATTATTCCCTAAGTAATCTCGGCAGTATCGAGGGAAAACTCTATATGCAGTTCAAAGAGTTTCAAAAAGTTATGGAAAATCCCGACTTTGCCATGCAGTACCAACCTCAGCCGAATCCGTATATTTATTATGATGCAATTNTTAAAAAACCTGTTGTGAACCATATTGGCTACAAGCNGATTCATAAACAGATTGACTTCATAAAATCGNTTAAAGAGTCGGAGCAGGAAAAACCACACGCANTTATCCGCAAGGNACTTGAAATTTACTACAAAGATACTGACATCATTGACGAAATTTTTATTGACTATGATACCGCAAAAGAATGCACAAAACGAATATTGTCGGCATGGGAAATTTTCAAAGAAAGTGCAAGAGATGCCGATTCTCTAAAAGAATTGAAAAAATCCCTTAAAGAAGCCTGCAACGAAACAACTGCATATCCGAAAGAACTGAAATCGAATATCCAGATTGACACAATCAATGATATANTNNCCCANNTGCAGGTATAAATGAAAAAATTTTACCAGAACGAAAAATATTTGATTTTGATTATATATTATAACAATGAGGAGGACAAACTGATGAAAAAAATGAACAGCATCAACGAAACCGCTAAACTCTGCAAAGAAAACGAAATCGGAATCAGCAGAAATCACATCATTCATCTTGCAAAAAGCGAGGCAATTCCAAGTGTTCAGGTAGGTCAGAAAACACTTATAAACTGGGACGGACTTATGAATTACCTTGACAGCAATACCCTCGTCCCCGAAAAACAGCAGTCAGGAATACGCAGAATTTCAGTATAACAACAATCGGGAACGTTGGAAACAGCGTTCCCGAAATTTTTAACAAAGGAGAATTACAATGGCAACAGTTAAAAAACACGTTTCAAAGGCAGGAAAAGTCACATACTACATCAGAACTTACGACGGATATGACAGCAAGGGCAAACAAATCGAACGTTCGATGACATGGAAACCACCCGAAAATATGACTGCAAAACAGATTGAAAAAGAATTACAAAGACAGATTGTTATGTTTGAAGAATCCGTTAAAAAAGGCACTTGCTTTGACAGCAATACGAAATTTGCCGAGTACGCCGAAATCTGGCTTGAAAACAACAAGCCTGTACTCGCACCGAAAACCTATGAACGCTACAAATCACTTCTGAAGAACATAAATGCTGCTATCGGTGAAATCAAACTTGTTAAGCTACAATCACATCACTTGCAGGCATTTTATAATAATCTGCGTGAAAACGGCATAAAACAAGTCGGTTCTTATGCAGTGGCTATCAACCTAAGAAACATTATGAAACAACAGAAACTCACTCAGAAAAAGCTTGCTGAACTTTCGGGCATATCGTCTACAACTGTCGGCACAGCCTGTAAAACAAACGGTCATATCAGTATTGAATCAGCCGAAAAAATATCTGATGCACTGAAAATGCCTCTCACAAAAGTCTTTCAGATACAAAAGGAAACAGGTGGTTTTTCGTCAAAAACAATACTTCATCATCACAGACTGATAAGCTCAATACTTGCACAGGCTACAAGAGACAGAATTGTACCATTCAACGTCGCTGACAAGAACTATATGAAAGCTCCGAAACTTGAACATTCGGAAGCTGATTTCCTTGACGATGAGCAGGTGAAACACGTCCTTGAACTTCTCGACAAAGAGCATATAAAGTGGAAAACTGCTATGTATCTGTTGATTTTCAGCGGTATACGACGTGGGGAGCTTATGGGTCTTGAATGGAGTGACATCGACTTTGAAAATCGTGTTATACATATCAAAAGGACGAGCCAGTATGTTCAGCATATGGGTATTATCACCAAGTCGCCGAAAAACGAAACTTCATACCGTACCATCAAGCTGTCGTCAATGATGTTCGACCAGCTCCGTGACTATCAGCAGTACTGGCAGAAACTACGTGAAGACCTCAACGACCGCTGGAATTACTTCATAGAAATCACCATTGCAGACGGCAGTACTAAAACAGTCCGCAACGACAGACTTTTCATAAAGGACGATTCCACTCCGATGAACCCCGACAGTCTGACCGACTGGACAAGCAAGTTTGTTAAACGTAATAATCTTCCGCACTTCTCTCCACACAGTCTCANACACACTCACGCCNCACNGCTTATTAANGANNGCGTTTCTATACNGACGNTCTCACGCCGTCTGGGTCATTCAAGCATAGCCACAACAAGTAAAATCTACGTTCATGCTATACAGTCCGCTGATGAAATCGCTTCTGACATTATTGACGATAAACTAAATCCAAACTCCAATGCAAAAAACAAATGCAATGCCTGACAATCAAAATAAGCTCCCGATAAAAAAAGGGAGTTTATTTTTTGTTAACTAAGTGCAACATTTTTACAGACTGGTTCATAGCTTACCATAGTTTTCCGTACTTTTTCATATCAATAACGGAAATATAACGGAAACGTAGTAAAATTCATACCAAAAATAAGCACTTCCAATTCCTAGAAAGTACTATACTTAACTATTGATTTTCTACAATCCTGCCTGCTCCACAAAAAACACAAAGTCATTTTTTACCTATTTTTAGGCAAAGAAAAGCACCACAGCAAATAAAATGAGATTTATACCTCCACTCACGATATTTGCTATGGTGCTTTTCGATTTGGTTGCGGCGGCTGGATTTGAACCAACGACCTTCGGGTTATGAGCCCGACGAGCTACCTAGCTGCTCCACACCGCGATATAGTTTTAAGTCGCATCAGCTTTATACGACTATGTCAGTATAACACGGTTGAGAGAAAAAGTCAATAGTTTAAGATATATTTTTTTGTTTTAACTAAAAAAGTAAATCATCATATACAAAAAACATTGTCCAAGAAGAATTTCAGTGTAAAATATGCAAACAATGTTCAGATAACCCTTTAGTATTACAGTTGTAAAAAGTGGGTGTTCCAATGACAGACAGAAGCAGTAAGCTGATGTTTTAATTTCCATTTAATATATTTAAAGCGAAAAGTAAAATCGCAGTTTGCTGTGTATATAAAATCAGCAATCATATGACGTATTTCCGTTTTTGCTTATTACAACTTTGATTTTCTCTTTTTTTAAAATCTTCCATTTTATTTTCATATGTAACCGACATATCAGTAAGATTCTCAAACTGTTCCCTTAATACTGTCAGAAAAGCATGTGCCAGACAAGATAATGTGATATGCTTATGACATCCGTCATAACTTCTTACTTCGTACTGGTCAAGCCATGTTTCTCCCTTCATTTCTGCAAAATTCATTTCTATTGTCCATCTGATTCCTGCAGTTTTTACAAACTCTTCGATTTTGGTTTCACAGCTTCCGTATGCAATATATCCCCGTATCTGAGAATTATCAGTTAAACTTCTTCTGAATATCAGATATTTTCTGTGATTTTCAATACTGCAGTTTACTTCAGTATACTGCCATTCATATATTTTTTCTCCTTTTGTTCCATTGCCTGTACTTATTTTTACCCATTTTTCCTCATCAAGCTGTCCCTTTATTTCTTTTACTGAATATTGTCTCAAACCAATCCATACGTATTCTTTTCCTGATACTGCAAACATATATCTCTTGTCTTTTTCTTCAAGATACTTCTGTATTCTGCTGTCCGCACCATATACGCTGTCTCCTGCCACCCATTCAAATAAAAGTCCGTTTTCATATGCCCGTTTTATCATTTCAAGTGCCATCTGTGTTTTGGTTCTGAACTGATATTCTTCAGGTATTCCTGCCTTACTGCACCGTTCTTTATCCTCAGTCCATTGTCTGGGGATATACAGTTTTCTGTCAATACAGCAAAATTTATCATTTACTGCATAGTTCATGAATACTCCTATCTGACAGTTTTCTATTCTTCCGGCTGTTCCGCTGTACTGTCTCTGTACTCCTGCTGACATCTTTCCCTGTTTCAGAAATCCAGTTTCGTCTACTACAAGCACTGCTGACTCGTCCTGAAATTTTTCTTTTACATACTTTTGCAGAACATCTCTTAATTCATCCGCACTCCATCTTCCACGACCGATAAACTGCTGCATCCTGTATGGCGTACTTTCTCCAAGTATTTCTGACATCTGCCATCCGTTTTTTCTTTCCGCTCTGCTCATCAATCCTTTTATATACTTTTCTGCTTCATTTAAGCCCGATTTGCTGTAATAACATTTCTGCATTCTGCTTTTTATTTCCTGCATTTCTTTTTCTACTTTTTCCTGTATTACTTTTTTCATTTCCATCACCATTTTTATTATAATATGTTTTTTGGTTTTTTACAACTGTAATATTAGAACTTGTTCTCATAGAAAAAATATAGTATAATAAAGAAATGAAGAAGGAATATAAAAAAACAAATTATCCAAGTGACCTGGCAGATAAACAGTGGGAAAAAATTGCTGAGTTTTTTCCGTCAGGAAACAAGAGTAAATATCATAAAAGAAATCTTGTAGAAGCGGTCATGTATGTAATAAAAACAGGCTGTCAATGGAGAG
>WFLZ01000151.1 GCA_009177225.1 Clostridia bacterium | reverse complement strand
TTGATTTCATCTACCACGTAACCTTCAGCATCAAACAACTGACTGAATGCAAGACGACCGATACGGCCGAAACCATTAATAGCAACTTTAACTGACATTGGAAAATTACCTCCTAATAAATTGTATGATTATATTATAACTCAATCTGGAATAATTTTCAAGAGGTTCGATAAAAAAATAACAGATTTTTCAAATAATGTACATACGTAACAAAAATACAGATTTTATTTTATATAAAATTAGTGAAAAACACATAAGAAAAAATGGTTTTTTGTATTCCAATTTTTTAAAAAATATAGTATAATGTTATCATAAGTTTTGTGGAAGGTAGTAAAAATATGGATAATACAAGTAAATTTGCTGATTTTTTAAATAATCCGTTTACAGAGGAGTATTTAAGTTATAGTGAATCAATCATACGATATTCTGTAAGCGTGATTTCTGCCCTGTGTGAAACGTCAGGGGAAAATTCATCAAAATCAAGTTCCGAAATAAATGATTTTATAATGAATATCTGCTGTAATCTTATGAGAATGGTAGAATTTAGTACTATGCTTTTAAATATTTCTTCTGAATCAAATATGAACAACAATATTATATACGTACCTGAATTTATAGAAAAATTTTCCAAAAGCTGTCATGAGGTGGCAGGCAAAGAAGTAAGGATAAATTTTGTCTGTGACGATTTCTGCATAGCGACAGATGATAATGTACTGATTTATTTTATGCTTGCATTTATGAGACGTACTTTGCTGAGTTACGGCGGTAAGGCAAATTTTGAACTTAAAGGAAAGTGTGACGGGGACAAGGCTGAGATTTTACTGAGTACTGAACCGGACAGAAATGAGTATTATAACGACGAGGTGGAATATGATTTTCTGCAAAAATATATTCGTGAAATCACAGATTTTATTTCGGATAAACTCGGTTTCAGGATTGAGTATGATAAATATTTTATAAAAATAGAAATTCCGGCGTACAAAGGCAAAGGATACAATGATTTGAGGAAAAGAAATATTGTTTATGGAAAAGAAATGTTCTCAAAATTCAATATAATGCTCGGAGATATACCGGAAATAAAAAGTGATATTTAATATAGTATGAACACTCAGAAAGACGTTTTTTTCCGTCTGAAATTTTTTAGCAATATTAAACATAAAATTGACAAACTTTTTGTTGACAATATTCAAAAAAAGTTGTATAATATATTATGCAGTGGATTCTGCTGTTATTTTAAAATATTATTTTTCGGTTACGGAGAAAATGAATATGATTAAAGGATACGAAATTGAAAAAAAATTCCTTGTGAGACTGCCGGACACTGATAGTCTTGACGTTAAAAGAAAAATCGATATAACGCAGACCTATCTGAAAAACGGTGAAAATAATGCTCAGCGTAGAGTAAGACGTATAGCTGACGGTGAAAATATCATATATACTTATACGGAAAAGCTTTTTATCACGGCAGTCACACGCAGGGAAATGGAGTATGAAATTGACGAGTCCGAATATAACAGATTGATTGTTCAGGCTCGTGATGACTGCTCACCTGTCAACAAGACAAGATACTGTTTTGATTATCAGAGTCAGACGTTTGAGCTTGACGTATATCCGTTTTCGGACAGTCTTGCCATTATGGAAATTGAACTCGGTTCTGAAGAACAGGAGATTATTTTTCCTGACAATGTGACTGTATTAAAAGAAGTTACAGGCGATTCTGACTACTCAAATGCGTCTCTTGCCAATGCGGGAGCATTTCCGGAAAAGTATAGGTAAAATGCACAGANACGGAGATTTTTTGANGTCAGAAAAAATTATACCAATTGAAAATCAGAAACAGATTTCCGAACTGTTCGGCAGAATGGACGGCAATATAAGCCGTATTCAGAAAGAATACAATGTTGCTGTAGTGAGCAGGGACGGTGCTGTTAAAATAATCGGAGATGAAAGAAATATATCCGACGCTGAAAAAGCGGTTAGAGTTCTTATAAAAATGTCTGCTACAGGTCAGTCGCTTAGTGAGCAGACCGTCCGTTATGTTACCTCAATGGCATCTGACGGTGCAATTGAACAGCTTGAAGAACTGAAAGGCGACGGTATTTGTCTTACTGCGTCCGGAAAAATTCTCAGGGCGAGGACGGTCGGACAGAAAAGATATGTTGACGCAATAAAGGAAAATACAATNGTTCTCGGCNTAGNTCCGGCAGGTACGGGAAAGACGTATCTTGCTGTTGCTATGGCGGTAAAGGCTTTCCGTGAGCATAAGGTCAAGAAGATTATTCTTACACGTCCGGCGGTGGAAGCAGGCGAAAAGCTCGGTTTTCTGCCGGGAGATTTGCAGGATAAGGTTGACCCCTATCTCAGACCACTTTATGACGCTCTTTTTGATATGTTCGGAGCAGAAAATTTTGCACGGTATATGGAAAAGGGTATTATTGAAGTAGCACCGCTTGCCTATATGAGAGGAAGAACCCTTGATGAAGCTTTCATTATTCTTGACGAGGCACAGAATACAACGTCTGAACAGATAAAGATGTTTCTTACACGTCTCGGAAATGAGAGCAGAATGGTGATTACAGGCGATATCACACAGATTGATTTGCCAGACACAAGAAAGTCCGGACTTGTTGAGGCTGTAAAGGTTCTTAATGGCATTGACGGAATAGAAATTCACAGGTTTACTGACAAAGATGTGGTACGCCACAGACTTGTACAGGATATTATCAAGGCATACGAAAAGTACAACGAAGGGAGAATGAAAAATCATGGCTAAATTAAAGGTTTATGTAAAAAATAATCAGACAGAGGTGAAAGTTCCGGTCGGAATAAGACTTCTTATAAGAAGATGCTGTCAGGCGGTTCTTGCAACTGAAAAATTCGGCAGAGACGCAGAAGTAAGCGTTTCTTTCGTAAGCAACAGCGAAATAAGGAATCTCAACAAAATCTACAGAAATAAAGACAGTGTAACTGACGTACTTTCATTCCCTCTTACAAGTGAGGACGGTACGGTTGAACTTAATCCGGAAACAAATGCAGTACAGCTCGGTGATGTTGTTATTTCGCTTGAAACAGCAGTAAAGCAGGCTAAGAACTACGGACATTCCCTTGAACGTGAAGTAGGATTTTTAACAGTTCATTCCATGCTTCACCTGCTCGGTTATGACCATGAAACAAGTCAGCTTGACCAGAGAATCATGCGTGAAAAGGAAGAATCCGTACTCGAAAAACTCGGAATTTCAAGGGACGCTACTTTTATAGTACAGGAGGATAACGGCTGATGTCCAGAACCGCTTTTGTCACCATTGCAGGAAGAACCAACGCCGGAAAATCTTCACTGCTCAATGCTGTTGTGGGGGAAAAGATAGCGTCCGTAAGCAACAAACCCCAGACAACACGCACACGCATTACCGGAATAAGAAATATTGACGATGTTCAGCTTGTATTTTTCGATACCCCCGGACTTCACAAGCCGGTCAATAAATTAAGTGAACATATGCTTAATACGGTCAGAGAATCAGTAAGCGACATTGATGCAGTGCTTTTTGTCATGGACTGCACAAAGAAAATCAATGAGCAGGAAATAAACCTGCTTAAGTCAATGAACAAATCAAAAATGCCTGTTATAATCGTGCTTAACAAAATAGACCTGCTGAAAAGTATGGACGAACTCGCACCGGTTATATCCTCTCTTACTTCACAGATAGAATGTCAGGCAGTTGTGCCGGTGAGTGTTACANAGGGGAACGGCGTTGACATAGTTATTGACGAAATAATAAAACTTTCGGAAGAATCCGTACATNTTTTCCCCGACGACANGATTACAGACCAGCCGGAAAAAGTTCTTGCTGCTGAAATGATACNTGAAAAGCTACTTATGCTTCNTAAAGANGAAGTACCGCACGGAATTGCNGTGGGTGTTGAACANATGACGGANCGTGACGACAAGGATATACTTGATATTTCTGCCGTCATCTACTGTGAAAAGGAATCACACAAGGGTATAGTTATCGGCAAGGGCGGTGCAATGCTGAAAAAAGCCTCTACAATGGCACGTATGGAACTGGAGGATTTCTTTCAGATTAAAGTCAATCTTAAATGCTGGGTTAAGGTAAAAGAGGACTGGCGTAATCGTGAAAATCTTATCCGCAGTTTCGGACTTTCTGAAAAGTAATATTTTTTAATGACAACGGTAAAAGGTATAGTTATTAAGGAACGTTCTGCCGGAGAACAGGACAAATTTATTGATGTTCTTACAGAAGAATACGGAGTTATTGAACTTACTGTAAAAGGTGCAAAAAAAATAAGCGGAAAGTCCGGCAGTTCCGCACAGCTTTTTGCTTACTCGAATTTCTGTTACAGTCAACGCAGGAATTATCTTATTCTGAACAGTGCAGAACCGATACGTATTTTTTACGGTCTGCGGAACTCGCTTTCAAAGATTTCACTTGCTTCATATTTTGCGGACGTTCTGCGGTTCTGTATAAAACCCGAAACCCAGAACGTCGGCATTATGAGACTTTTTCTCAATACTCTGCACTTTCTTGAAAAAGACCTGCGTGACGAAAAAATGCTGAAAGCGGTATTTGAACTCCGTCTGATGTCTGAAACCGGTTTTATGCCTGATATTCTGGCGTGCCGTGACTGCGGACTTTTTGAACCGTCTGAAATTTTTTTCAGTGTACAGGAAAGCTGTTTTTACTGTCCGGACTGTTTTAACGGAAATCCAGACGCATGGTATAAAGTAAAAATTTCCGTTCTCAGTGCAATGCGTCATATACTGTTATCCGATTTCAGCAGACTTTATAATTTCAGAACGTCAGACGAAACAATGAACAGACTTTCCGTTATTGCTGAAAATTACCT
The DNA here is from genome assembly GCA_009177225.1 of Clostridia bacterium. Lineage (GTDB taxonomy): Bacteria > Bacillota > Clostridia > Oscillospirales > Ruminococcaceae > Ruminococcus. The sequence goes on along the minus strand of WFLZ01000151.1, from coordinate 1,243 downwards.
TATTTCACATCTTGAAAAGAACTTTCCGANAGNTTGATTTTTACAAATCACTNAAAATATAATAAAAGGTAAAATATATGAATAAATATCTCAGAACACTTGAACTTGACAAAATTCTTGAAATGCTTGCGGATTTGACTTCCAATGAAGAAACAAGAAAAATGGCACTTGCACTTCGTCCTGATAACGATTTGGAACGTGTACGCTATGAGTGTCTTAAAACTTCACAGGCTTTCAGTCTGTCGGTGCAGTTCGGAACTCCGCCGTTTAGTAGTTTCAAGGATATAACAACAACAGCCGCCCGTGCAAAGTCGGGGGCAGTTATTTCTTTGCGTGACCTTATGGACATCGCCGCTATGCTTCGTCAGATAAAGGGGCTTGCGGACTGGTATGGTCACTGTGAAAATATTGAAACAGAACTGAATTATCTTTTTNCACGTCTTGCANCTAATGACTGGCTTCTTGAANAACTTGAACGTTCGATTATTNNGGAAAACGAAATTTCCGACGNTGCANGTCCCGNANTTTCAGCGATAAGACGTAAGATAAACCGTGCAGGAATGCAGTTGAGGGAAACCCTCGACAAGATGATAAAAAACAAGACGACTCAGCAGTATTTACAGGAAAACACCGTTACTATAAGGGACGGACGTTTTGTACTTCCCGTAAAGTCGGAACACAGGGGACAGGTCAGCGGACTTATCCACGATACTTCGGCAACCGGTCAGACTATATTTATCGAACCTATGGCAATTGTCGAGGCAAATAATGATATACGTATTCTTGAGGGAAAAGAGCAGGAGGAAATTGAAAGAATTATCCGTGAACTCTGTCGGGAATGCGGTGATTATGCAGACGTTCTCTGCGAAAATTATAAAATCTGTACGGAACTCAATCTTTATTTTGCAAAATCCGGACTTGCCGCAAAACTTAACTGTTCGCTTCCGGAAATTACTGACGACGGAAAAATGAACCTCAAAAAAGCCTGTCACCCTCTTATTGACCGTAAAAAAGCTGTACCTGTAAATATAAATCTCGGCAACGAATACAGTACGCTTATAATAACAGGTCCGNATACGGGCGGTAAGACGGTTTCTCTTAAAACTGCCGGACTTCTCAGTGCANTGGCTATGTGNNGACTTATNATACCTGTTNCCGNCNGCAGCAGCATTTCAGTNTNTGACCATATNCTTGCNGATANCGGTGACAGNCAANGTATTGAACAGAATTTGTCTACTTTTTC
>WFLZ01000031.1 GCA_009177225.1 Clostridia bacterium | reverse complement strand
TTATTTCTGCTCTGGCAGCTTACTCTTTTCTGCCTAAAAAGCCCTCTGTCTTTTCTGATTCTAATATGCAGGAGGGCTTTTTATGCCTGCTTGACTGATTTTTTCTGTCGAACTCACGTTCTGTTACTAACAATTCTGATGTATCGCTCATGGCGTGAATCTCCGTAAATGCGGAAGTTAGCTCATTCTCCGAACACGGAAAATGAATACTTCTTAAACGGTCATTATATCGTACAGTTATCTCTATCATGTCTTATCCGTCCTTTCTGCTAAAAACACCAATTGGTTTCTTTTCAAAAAAATTGGCATAATTACAAAAAAGCACATGAACTTTTTTATATTCATGTGCTTTGTACGTTTTATTCAGTTGTCTGATTTTACAAAACTGTTTTTTCAATTCTGCAATTGTGGTTTTTATTTTCCTTATCATAATTGATTCCGACCAACAAAACTTCACCGCTGTAATCTTTTAGACAGTCGGTATACTGTTTCTTCTTAATCTGTTCCAACGCATCTTCGGCAGACTTATCACATTTGAGTTCAACAATCATCGCAGGATTACTGTTGTTTTTTCTTGGTCTGAAAACCAAATCAGCATAGCCTTTTCCGGCAGGAAGCTCACGCTCGATAGTGTGCGTCTTTCTTGCGGAATAATATGCAATCGAAATAACACAGGACAGCGAGTTTTCATCGTTGTACCTCAAAATCGATGTATTATCGCCGTGTGCCATGTCTATCAGCTCCGCAACTTTTTCTTCATCGCAGTTCAGTGTTGTTTTAAGGAGTTCGTCCGATGATTTTATCGCTTTCACAACTTCTTCCCAACCGCCGTCCTCAATGGAATTAATAAATTCCTGAGCAACCTCGCTGTTAGGAATCCATACCTGATTCGTATAAAAATCATATGTCAGATATCCGAAATGAACCAACAGGGTGAAAATGTCGTCCGCACTTCTGAGAGTCATCATATCATTCTGAAATTTTCCGGGATTTATTTCAATTTTTTCTCCTGCTATCAGCTGCGTAACCTTATCTTTCAAGCCGTCAAAGTTCATTTCAATGTAGATTTTCAGTGCCTCATAAGTTTCCGTTGAAGTCCAGTAATTATTGAACNGTCCACGAAGAATTGATTCAACAACCGACNTCNNATTNTAANTNGNGATTCCGTTTAAGTTATAACCGTCGTACCANTGTTTCNTTTCCGAAAATGATTTATTATACTTTTCAAAAAGTTTCTTAACTTCATTTACAGTGAAGCCGGTAAATTCTGAAATCGGTTCAGCTCCGGTCATTGAATATTCGTAGAATGTATTTATCGCCGAATGTTTGCCATATTTTTTAATCGGCAGAATCCCGGTCATGTAAGCAAGTGCAACATAACTCTGTCCTTTGAACAGATCACATAAAAAATTCAAATATATTTTCTGATCTTCGCTACTGTTCTTTTTCTCTCTTAAAACACAGTCCCATTCGTCAATTATAAATACANACGGTTTCTGATTTGAATCAAAAATTTNTTCAAGCACGAANAGAAGATTCGTCTCATCNNCATTGATTTTAAATGTTTTTCCAAGNTCNNNTATTACTCTTTTTTGCAGCAATTTCAACATATCGCCGACGTTTTCTGTTTTGTTTGCAAATTTCTGAATATCCAATCTAATGACATTGTACCGATTCAGATGCTTTTCAAATGATTCATCTTCCGAAATTTTCAGTCGACTGAACATTTCCTTAGAGCCTGTTCAGTATCTTTTCAAAGAGAGAAAAAAGTGGTATAATGGAATAAATAAAACCATGAAAGCGGGAAAACGATGAGAAAAGAATATCCAAGTGACATCAGCAGAAAGCAATTTG
>WFLZ01000299.1 GCA_009177225.1 Clostridia bacterium | reverse complement strand
TTTGCCGATTGCTGCGTTGAAAAAGCTCACCATACGACAGTATGCTTTCGCTTTTTTGCCTTGCCCTCGTCAAAATTATGCTCGAAAATCCGCACACGTTGAGATACTGAACAGGCTCTTAAAAAATTTTCAATGCACCAAAATAACAAAGTTACACAGCCTGCTTTTCAGATTCTTGTCCGGTTTCACCGAGGAAATTTTCACTCTCACGGATAATAAGTCTTTTCAGAATGTCCGAAAGGCTTTCACGAAAAGCAGGATTGAAAGTCGTTTTTACCACATAAGTGGTGTGTCCGATTTTGTATTCGGACACGGTTGCAGTTGTTTCATTCATAGCGAATTTTTCTCCTTTAGCTTTTCTATCTCTATGCTTTTGAGTGAGGGCATCGCTTTATATTTCTAACCCTCCGTTTTGTTGTCGGTTATATGTTAATCCTCATAGAAGGAATTACGTCCGACCATATCGGCAGAACTGCTGTCAGCAAGCTCACCAATCTGCTCATAACTCATACCGCTGTCAGTCAGCTTACAGATAAGCGTATGCTTCGCAGTAACAACGTCAATAAGCTCCTGTCCCTCTTTGCCGTAAAGCTCAGAGAGTGCATCGTAAGTAATCAGTTTGTTCTTCTCAATCAGCTTACGGCGGCGTTCGTTGGCTGCCCTGATAGCCTTTTCAAGATTATCGAGCTTTGCATTGTTATCGATTAATGTTGCACTCATTCTATTCACCTCGCTTTGTTTTGGTATCGCAGGATATGATTTTACCCCACGATAATATTATAGCGCGCAACACTGCCTTTTGTCTATTCGCAGTGCGCACGAATTTTCTGTTGCATTTGAGTTTTTCCGTTCGACAATTTGTTATGGGGAAAATGAAAAAGCTGCAGAGCGGAGAACGCTTCACAGCTTGTAATGAGTATTCAATTTTATTTGAAGAGTTATTTGTTACTCAAAAAATCAGAAGTTATCCCAATGTATTCTATCTTTGATATGAATTTCCTTCTGTTTTATAGGTGCTATCCCTTTTTTCGGTTTGCCGATTCCAATAAAGCAAGGCATAAAGTAATTATTCGGAAATCCAAGAACATCTCTTGCATATTCTTCCTCATTACCAAGAGGTACTCTTAAATTGCAACCGTATCCTTCTGCCGTTGCAGAAAGAAATATATTCTCTATACTGCACCAGATAGAAGCAAAACCATTGAGATGTGAAATGTTATCAGGGTGAAGAATATCAGTTTTCTGTTTGAGCAAAGGAATGATTATTGCAGATGCTTCAAGTAGCATACTATATTGCTTTGGAACAGCATTTTGGTAACACTCCTGTTGTACGCTGTCGCTCAAATTCCAATTCTTTATTAACAAGTCCATATCCTCATCAGATATTTCTTTTGGGATTATATCAAGTAATTTTGCTACAATACTTTTATCCCTTACAATTATATAATGCCAATCTCTCATATGATCATTCGTAGGTGCTTTGAACGCAGCGGCTATTATCCTTTCAATAATATCTGTTGGAATTGTTTCATCTTCAAAGTCACGAATAGTTTTTCTATTGTTTATAGCTTCGTAAAACTCCATAGCAAGCGCTCCTGTAAATTTCGATTTTTGCGAGAAAGCCGATTGCTTTCTCTCATACCTACATTATACCACACCACCCACGAAAAAGCAATAGTCTAATTGAATAATTCTTACACTTTTATCAAACTGCCGCGCGCCCAGCACGATAACTGCGCCGTACTCCAGTAAAATGCTTGTAGAGCCGTATGAGATAAAGAGAAGTCGCATAGCTCCAATTCGCTGATACAATAGCGAAAGTCTGAGCCATAATGATAGGCTCAGACGAAAAAATGCGCATAGACGCAACAAAAATAGCAAGCATAGTATTTTGTGCCGCATACGGACAAAAACACATCTGCTTGTTAGGGACACATTCCCTAAGACCTTTGTAAAAATCGGCTTACGCCGAAAATAAAAAAGAATGGAGATACCATTATGGAAATTGAGAAAAAGAAAAGGGGCAGACCGCCCAAGCACAAGACCTCTGAAACCACAGGTATGACCTATGACGGAGCAATCAATTACACGCTTGACAGAGAGGTCAAAGCCGAGCTTGATAAGAGCCTTGCCGACAAGAACGAGAGTACACTAACCGAGNACGAACGCAAGTACCTGAATGCCAAGAGGGAAAAGAAATCCTACACCCTCAACATACGCTTCACCGAATCGGAAATGCAGGATATTATTTCTAAGTGCGAGCAGTTCGGTTACAAAAATAAGACCGAGTATATCCGTGATTGCGTCAGGGCAAGGGTTGACTTAACTGTTGACCGTGCCGAATTTTCGACAACAAATCGCCTTATGAAAGCTGTTGGGAACAACATTAACCAAATAGCGATCAAGCTTCACAGCACAGGAAATTTTTACGAAGAAGATATGTCCGAAATAAAGAGAGGTGTAAATCAGATTTGGCAGTTACTTCTATCCATTCAATCAAGGCAACAGTCACAGCAGCAATCAGTTACATCACAGACGGAGATAAGACCGTCAACGGTTTTATATGTCAGCTCTTATGCTTGCAGAGCCGACAGCCGAGGAGCAAGTGAGGATTTCCGCACCGTCAGAGCCACAGGAACAGGACGGACAAAAATCCTTGCACATCACATAATTCAGAGCTTTGAGCCTGGGGAAATTACTCCCGAGCAAGCCTTGCAAATTGGTGAGGAACTTTGCGACCGATTGTTAAAGGGCGATTATCAGTATGTGCTTGCCGTTCATACGAACAAAAATCACCTGCATTGCCACATTATTTTCAACAACACAAATCTGTATAACGGTTTGAGTTTTACGACCGAGCATAATCAAGGAAAGGTCAGCGAAAGATCGTGGGCAAAGGTCAGAGCTATTTCGGACGAAATATGTAAGGAACACGGTCTNTATGNTANTGAGCNGAAAGGAAAAGGCANNNCTCACTTTGAGCGTGATATGCAGATACAANGTAAGTCGTNGAAAGACAAGCTCCGAGCNAAAATTGCCGAAGTTNCATTTTATAGCAAGAGCTTTGAGGACTTCTTGCGAAGGTGTGCCGAGTGTGGCATCGAGTATGTGTATAAGCCACAGAACAAGGTTAAGCTGAAATTCCGTCTGAAAGACGAGGGACAGCAGAAATTCACAAGAGCTGATACGCTGGGAGAAGATTATACTCCAGAACGGATAGCAGAGCAGATAGAACATATACAAAAAGCCCTTGCGGTCACGGATAAATTTGCGGAAAAGAAAGCTACTGAAAAACCTATTACATCGCCTATTATGACAACCACCGATCCGACCAAGAACAAAGCACCTGAAAAGGAAGAAACTGTTGACGGCTGGGCAAGTATCCGAGGTATGAACAATTCCGCACAAATTATTGCGGAGCTTGAAAGTGTGGGTATTCATTCTGTTGGAGAATTTACATATTTCAATATGCAGGCTTCAAAGGATATTTCAGATATATCGGAGAAATTGGCAGTTCTCAAAAAGCAGATAGGCTCAATTGATACGCTGATTTCCAAAATGAAACAGCGTGCCGAGCTGTCAGTTACATACAAGGAATATCAAGGTTTATCAGGCTTAAAGCAAAGGCGTTTCAAAAAGAAAAATACAGATGCTATTGACAGTTACGAACAAACGAACAAGTACATCAAGGAGCGTATCAAGGTGCATAAGGTTGACGGTAAAACACCGACCATTGCCGAACTGAAAGAGCGTTCGCAGACCATGAAAGACGAGTATAACGATTTGCTCCGTGAGCGTAAGGTACTTGAAAANAAACACGCTGNTACGAGCCAGTATAGCCGTACTGTCCGTAACTACATCAATCAGCAGACCAACAAACGTGCCGCCGAGCAGNGCCGACAACNTANGCTATNTCAGCAAAAAAAGAAAGACACACTTGAATAAAGAAAGGATGATATTATGAGTAAAATAGGTTATATTCGTGTTTCTACAGAGCATNAGGAAACCGCAAGANNACAGGAAATTATGAGTACATACCANACANANCGTATCTTNTCCGANAAGNTNTCAGGAGCNNCCNCAGACCGNCCNCAGCTCAAAGCNATGCTTGACTATGTGCGTGAGGGNGATACNCTNTATGTNGAGAGCATCAGCCGTTTAGGNCGTTCNACAAAGGACTTGCTNAACATCATTGACACACTCACCGACAAGGGAGTTACCCTCGTCAGCCACAAGGAGAGCATTGATACAGATACACCTACGGGTAAATTTATGCTCACCGTGTTCGCCGCCCTCTCACAGCTTGAAAGAGAGCAGCTCAAACAGCGACAGCGTGAGGGTATCGAGATTGCTAAGGCACAGGGCAAGTACACAGGACGGAAACCTATTCCAATCGACTGGGACAAGTTCAGCAAACTCTATGGGGAATGGAAAGCCAAGCACATCACTGGTAGAGATTTTATGCGGAGAATGGAGTTGTCTGCTAACACTTTCTATCGCCGTGTGCGTGAGTATGAAACCCACAACGGTATCTCCGCACCGACCTCTGCTTGACTATGCCCTATGACGAACGGAAACACACCTTAGAGCCGTTCGCCCTTGCGGAGCGTAAAACTTAACCGCCTAAAAGAACAAGCTCTCAGAGCGTTTCTGAGAGCTTGCGGTTAGATATTCAGTTCCGATAGAGTATGTGCTTATTATGGAGTATGCCATAATAATGATTTTGACTTGTGCGGAACGGATATTGTGTGTGCCTATAGGCTATGATTATATCAAACAACTATTCATTATTCATAAAACTCAAACAGTTCTTCGACAGTTGTATTAAAAACTTTGGCAATATCCATAGCGAGCTTCAGCGACGGATTATACTGTCCCTTTTCGAGACGAATGATCGTCTCACGGCGGACGCCCACAAGCTCTGCAAGCTCGCCCTGCTTCATGTTCAGCCGTGCCCGATGCTCTTTGATCTTCGTTTTTAGCTCAGCCATTATTCACCCTTTTCCTCGATTTCCAGCACTCTGTCGAAAATAAGAAACAGCACGCTTCGCAAAAAAAGAGCTGCACAGATGAAAATAAGATATCGAGAAGCAGGTATAGGGTGAAAGCGTCCGCGCAAATACGACATGACAAGTACAGCAATCAGCGCCCACATGACGGCAGTATTCGCTTTGGCGAGATGCTGCCTTGCAAGCTCATCATTTTTCTCAAACTTGCCATCAAAGCATATCACTACTAATATCGGCAAAACGTGGAACCAGTCACCCCAATTGTCCATAAATATGATGATCAGCATGGTCAACAGTGACAATGCAGCTAAAAATGCGTGGTATGACCTGAGTGACTTTATTTTGGTTTCCTTTTTCATAACAATCGCTCCTTAATGTGATTTGTTTGTCTCTTTATGTTACAATTATATCACTTAAATAACTTGTTGTCAAGAGAAAAGTGATAAATTCATCACTTTTGTAAAATCTCACAAGTTATACTATAGTTTTATGTGCAAAGAATACAAAATATCGGTCTTTTCCCACTTATCGGAGAAGTAATAGGTCTTGATAGCACCAATGCGGCTATTGTAACTCTCATCAATCATTGTAAGCACCCTTTCGGTAATTATTTAGCTTGCTGTACCTGTCTTACAATGTTTGTCTGAAAACTTCTCTATGCCACCTGTCGTAAATCTCAGGGCATGAAGCAGCTTATGGCTGGTCTTGGTCTGATCCTCCTCGCTATCATTCTCGTACCCGTCCTCCAGAACATGATGACAGGTGCGGTGTAATCTGAACTGACGAAAGATGATTGCT
>WFLZ01000180.1 GCA_009177225.1 Clostridia bacterium | reverse complement strand
TTACTATATCTTTTTCGTCGTCCGCTACGAGAATTTTATACATATGTTCACCTCACGAGTTTATTATAACATGATAGCATATATTTTTCAACTTTTTATCAACTGAAATTACAGAAATAAAATTAAAAAATAAAAATATATTTTTCCGTCGTCTTTTTTGCCTTTTAAAATCACTATATTATAGAGTTTCTCTCTCTCAACACCGGTCAGACTTTCGACAAGGAACGTATCTACGAAAAAATATGGGGTTATGACGCAGACGGAAACAGCTCTGTTGTTGCCGAACATATCCGCCGTATTCGTGCAAAGCTGTCAGAATACGGCGAGGAATGCCACATAAAAACATTATGGGGAATGGGCTATAAATGGGTAAAATAAAAAAAAGTTCTCTGAAATGGACGTTTGTTAAATACATCTCACCGTGTATTGTTGTTTCAATAATCGGTATTCTGATTATAGGTCACGGCACAAATTATCTTCAGGACTGGTATTATACACGCCACTTGGCTTCAATGGGCGAGCATTTTGAAAGGTATAAAGTTTTTGAATTTTGCAACTATCGTTTTAAAGTAAAGATGTTAAATTATGATAAAGAAATAATTTTGTACTGGATTATCAGCAACGCACAGGTTGTTCTTATGCCGTTGTGGGTACTGTTCTGTATGTATATTGCAGGTATGATATTTTATAACACTGAACTCAAAGAGCCTATAAACAGACTTCTTTCTGCTTCAAAGAAAATTTCTGAAAATCAGCTTGACTTTAAAATAGAATACAGAAAACAAAATGAACTCGGTACGCTCTGTACTGACTTTGACGAAATGCGTCTTGCTCTATACAACAATAATCTTGAAATGTGGAAGTCAATAGAAGAAAGGAAACGTGTTAATTCTGCGTTTTCGCACGATTTGCGGATACCCCTTACCATTCTTCATGGCTATGCGGATTTTTTGCAGCAGTATGTCCCCGACGGAAAGGTTTCACAGGAAAAGCTTATTGACGTACTTTCAATTATGAGCGGACAGATTACACGTCTTGAACATTATACAGCCCGAATGAACGCTGTGCAGAAACTGGAAGATATTATTCCAAATACACAGGAAATTTTTGTTGAAGAACTCAGGCAAAATATTTTGCAGACAGGAAAATTTCTCTGCAAAGACAAAAAATTTGAACTTGTAATATCAGTTCCGGACGACATAAAAACGCTTGAAGCCGACCCCGATATTGTTATGCAGGTCTGTGAAAATATAATGTCAAATGCCGTAAGATACGCTGAAAATCATGTGACGGTGTTTGTCGGCGTTTTGGACAGTCTGCTTTCTGTAAGCGTATACGACGACGGAAAAGGTTTTTCTGACGAAGCTCTTGAAAAGGCAGACTCTCCATTTTTCCGTGACGAAAAAGAAGAAGATAAAACTCATTTCGGACTGGGTTTATATATATGTCGCATACTCTGCGAAAAATGCAGAGGTCATCTGTATATTTCAAACGGTATAAAGGGTGGAAAAGTAACTGCTGAATTTTCGTGCATAAAAAATTCAGATAATAGATAAAAAGTTGAAATTCATATATTATCATAATGACATAGTACAAAAGTACTGTGTCATTTTTTTATGGAGGTAAACTTATGGACAACAAAATCGAAATAAGGAACGTTGACAAGTTCTACGGAAGAAAAAAAGCCCTTGATAACGTAAGCCTTACAATCAATAAGGGAATGTTCGGACTGCTCGGACGAAATGGTGCAGGAAAAACAACCCTCATGAAAACTCTTGCAACGCTTCATCAGAAACAGAAAGGAAAAATTACCGTCTGTGGCATTCCAGTTGAGAACGCTAAGGAAATACGCAGTATTACGGGATATCTTCCGCAGGATTTTTCAATGTACCCGACAATGACCGTTGAAGAAAGTCTTGACTATCTGGGAATACTTTCTGGCATGGACGGAGAAACACGTAAAAAACGTATAAAAATGCTTCTTAAACGTGTTAACCTTACAGAGCATAAACACAAAAAAGTCAAGGCACTTTCAGGCGGTATGAAACGCCGTCTCGGAATCGCACAGGCTTTACTTCATGAACCTCGTGTACTTATTGTTGACGAACCAACGGCAGGACTTGACCCCGAAGAAAGAATACGTTTCCGTAACCTGCTCTGTGAGGTTGCGGAGGAAAGAATTGTTATACTTTCTACGCACATAGTCGGTGACATTGAATCAACCTGTGAGGACATAGCAATTATGAACAGTGGTAAGATTCTATGGCAGGGTACAGTCACCGAACTTATCAGAAATGCCAAAGGAAAAGTTTTCACAATAAATGCAGAAAAAAAGTTCCTTCCGCAGATAAAAAAGAATTATATTGTAACAGGTATGCTTGTACAGAGCGAATACACAACAGTCCGCATCATTTCGGAAAACACACCGGATTTACATGGAGCTGTTACTGCCGAGCCTAATCTTGAGGACGCATATATGTACTGCCTTTATAGTTATGGGTGCGACGTTTCGGGAGGTAATGAATAATGTTGTTTTCCAGAGAATGTAAAAAAATATTATTTTCGCTTACTTTCATGCTGTATATTATAACAGTTTTTGCGATGTACTTAACGCAGTTTCAGAACGACACCAAAGAAAAAATTTATGCACCACAGGAAAATCAGGCAGATTACGGAATGACTATAAAGGAAGTTCCCGAAATACTTATGCCGTCAGCAGTTGACAGCCTTGTGAACAGCTATCTTGCAAACAGTTATCCCGCCTACCCTATGGGATTCTATAAAGACGTTCATCTAAATGAAAAAAAGAAAAACAAAATTGCTGAAATCATTACGGAAATTTCAGGAATAACAAAACAGGAACTTGATAATTTTTCATATAACGCAAACGGTACGCTTACAGTAGGGGCAGACGGAATGATGCAGTATAATGAGCCGGAAATTCCGTCCGTAAATATTCCCGAAAGTCTGACGTATGAGCATTTCCGTGAACTTATGAGAAAAGCTGATGATATTATAGGTGGTGGGTCTGAATACAGCGATGAATACATCTTAGAAAATTTTTCGCTTGTACCAAAAACCTATGAGGACGCTATGGAAGAATATAACAGTTTTCTGAATGATGACAAGATTTCGGGAGCGTATGCACGTCTTTACTGCGACTATATGGGAATAGTACTTGCGATACTGCCCGTATTCGTAGCGGTTTCGTTTGCAGGTCTTGACAAAAAGTCACGCATGGAACAACTTGCATATTCAAGAAAAATATCCTCCGCAAAACTCATTTTCACACGTTATGCGTCACTGATTTTCATGATGATTATTCCGGTAATTATAACCGCAGTTATCGCACATATAACAGTAAAGAAACTTTATTCCGGAAACAGTATCGACAACTTTGCAATCATAAAAAATGCGTTGATATGGCTTCTTCCTAATATAATGCTGTCAACGGCAGTCGGTATGATTATAACGGAACTGAGTTCTGGAATTATTGCAATTTTCCTACAGGGTGCTTTGTGGTTCGGAAGTATTTTTGCGGGTACAGGCAGTCTTACCGGAAACATACACAGATTTACGCTTGTTATCCGTCATAATTCACTTTACGATGCAGACTTATTCAAAGCACAGTACAACAACTTTATATTCAACAGATTTTTCTTCACTGTTCNTNCAGTCGCAATAATTATAATAACANCATTCGTTTACACACAGAAAAGGAGGGGCAAATTAAATGTTTTTCACGTCNTCCTTAAAAATACTAAAAATAAATCTGAAACGTAATTTTCTCCCCCACTTCCTCATTGCTTTAATAATTACCCTGCTCACACCCGTGATTTTCGGAATATCCTCGCTTGATTCGTTACGTTCCGCACAGCCTCTTGAAATGCTTCTCTCGCTCACCGGAGCAGTACTTCTTACACCTGTATTTCTTCCGGAACAGAATGAAAATATACGTGATTTAATACGTTCCAAAAAAAACGATTATATCAGTGTATGCGTTATGAGGGTAATTTACTCAGTCATAACCCTCGCACTGCTGACAGGAGTATTTGTGTTTGTTATGCGGTTTATGTGAAAGCGATGTTACTATTAANCACTTTGCAGGTACTTTTGCAACTNNTCTTTTTCTCGNTTCACTGGGATTCTGTACGGCAGGAATCAGCAAAAATATATCTGTCGGCTATATGGTGTCACTTGTTTATTATATTGCAAATTTCGCATTAAAAGACAAACTCGGAAACTTTTTCATATTCTCNATGACCGCCGGCAGTTTTACAGNAAAANANTNTCTGTTATTATCATCAGCAGTCNTCATAATCNTTACTTTAGNTNTANTAATAAAATATGTAAAATAATTTTTCTGAGAATTTTTT
>WFLZ01000102.1 GCA_009177225.1 Clostridia bacterium | reverse complement strand
TCTCCTGAACTGAATCCTATTGAAAAATACTGGTACGTTTTAAAACGTAGAATAAAAGCATTTCTGCGTTATCACTTATCTTTAAACGATTCCATTCACTATGCTTTTCTATGTCCTTGTGGTTTCGTTTATAAGTAGAATAACTATAGCGACAATTCATCCAAACGGAAAAACTAAATTCTTGGGTTATTTTTCAAATCCTCAAGAAGCCGCTAAGGCTTATGATAAAGCTGCAGCTTTATATTTTGGAGAGTTTGCAAGATTGAATTTTGATAACTTAAAATCCAACGAAAAGGAGGAATAAAATGATTAAATTCTGGAATTTTAAAAATTCAGAAAACGGAGAAACAGAATTGATTTTTAACGGACCTATTTCGGATGAAACATAGTGGGGCGACGAAATTACTCCGACAATGTTCCGTGACGAACTTTCCAAAGTAAAAGGCAACCTTACAGTCTGGCTTAATTCTCCGGGTGGCGACTGCTTCTCGGCGAGTCAGATTTACACCATGCTCCGCAACCATAACGGAAAAATCACAGTCANGATTGNCGGTATAGCGGCTTCNGCGGCATCTGTNGTGGCTATGGCTGGCGANGANACTCTGATTTCACCGACGGGTATGATTANGATTCATAACCCCATGACTCTTGCGGCTGGAAATAAGTCAGACATGGAAAAGGCTATTGCAGTGCTGGAGGAAGTCAAGGAAAGTATCATCAACGCTTATGTCAGAAAAACAAACCTCAGCCGTGCGAAAATATCAAGGCTTATGGACGAGGAAACATGGATGAACACTGAAAAGGCGCTACAGCTTGGATTTGTGGACGGTATTCTTTTTTCAGAAAACAAGGCAGAAACTCTGCCAGTTCCGAAGGAAGAACCTGACGAAAATCAATCCGAAGACCCCGAAAAAGGCAAACCCACAACTGAAAATATTCAGTCTATGATTTTTTCTGTTTCAAGGTCAAGGGACTCTTTAATACAGAAAGTTTCTGCACACGCCAAAAGCGTACCCATTGAACAGCTTGAAAAAAGGCTGAATTTACTAAAATACTGATTGGAGGAATTAAAATGACTATTCAGGAACTTATTGAAAAACGTGCGAAAGCTTGGGATAATGCCCGTGACTTCCTCGACAGCAAAAGAAATTCAAGCGGTCTGCTCTCCGAAGAAGACAGCAAGACTTACGACAAAATGGAGGCTGAAATTGTTGCTTTAGGTAAAGAAATACAGCGTCTTGAAAGACTGTCTGAAATTGATGCTGAACTCAGCAAACCGACTTCCACGCCGATTCTTAATCAACCCACAACTCCTGACATCACGGACAAAAACGGCACGGCAAGCAGTACATACAGTGAAACTTTCTGGAATTCCGTCCGTTCGGGCGACTGGAAAACAGTGAAAAACGTTCTTCAGGTCGGCAAGGACATCGAAGGCGGTTATCTTGTACCAGACGAGTTTGAAAAAAGACTTGTCGAAAAACTTACAGAAGATAATTTCATGAGAAGAATCTGCACCATTATTAAAACTTCTTCCGGTGACAGACAGATTCCCATTGTCACTTCTGACGGCGAAGCTTACTAGCAGGGTGAGGGCAGTAAACATACAGAAAGTGATATTGTTTTCGGACAGGCTGTACTTTCTGCTTACAAACTTACGGCAAGTCTCAGAATTTCAGAGGAACTTCTAAACGACAGTGCTTTTGACCTGAAATCATATACCGCCACTAATTTTTCACGTCGTATAGCTGCAAAAGAAGAAGAAGAAGAAGAAGCCTTCATTATTGGTACGGGTGCAGGTAGCAGCACAGGTGATGTTTCACAGCCTACCGGATTTCTCAATGCTGTCGGCGGTGCTGAAAACGGTGTCACAACCACAAAATTAGCAGTGACTACTGATGATTTGATTGACCTTTTCTATTCGCTGAAATCTCCCTACCGCAAGAACGCCGTGTGGATTCTCAACGACACAACTGTAAAAGCTGTCCGTAAGCTCACCGACAGCAACGGCAACTATCTCTGGCAGCCTGCAATTTCGGCAAACGCACCCGATACAATTCTTGGCAGACCGTACTATACATCGGCTTACGTTCCCGAAATAAAGGCAGGTGCAAAGGCTGTGGCGTTCGGTGACTTCTCGTATTACTGGATTGCAGACAGACAGGGATTTTCTCTTAAATGTCTTAATGAACTTTATTCGGAAAACGACCAGATCGGCTTTAAGGCTTCAAAACGTGTTGACGGAAAACTTATTCTACCCGAAGCTGTCAAGACACTTACTCTTAAAAGCTCATCATGATTACGCTTGAAGAGGCTAAAGCATATCTGAAAATTGACTACGGAGATGAGGACAGCCTTATCTCCGATTTTATTAAAACCGCTGAAAACCTTGTGAAAGATGTCGGACGGCTTGCCGATGAACAGATAAACAGCGATGACCCTGTTGTAAAAACTGCCATGATGTTTACTGTCGGTTATCTTTACGACAACCGTACAAATCCCGACTACCGCAAGCTTACACTATCACTGCGTTCCATTCTTTTCGCACACAGGGAAGGAGTGATTTGACTGGAAATAGGCAGTTTTAACCAAAGAATTATAATTCAGAAAAAATCAGTAATTTCTGATAAAATCGGAAATCAATCTGAAAAATGGACGGATTTTCATACTTGCTGGGCTGAAGTCAATGGCGTTTACGGTCGGGAGTACTGGCAGGCACGTCAGGCAAATGAAGAAAAAACCATTAATTTCAAAATACGTTACTGCGAAAAACTCAAAAATCTTAATTCAACAGATTTCCGGATATTTTTCAGAAATACCAATTATGATATTCAGGTTGCCAATAATGAGTTTTTCGGCGACAGATTTCTGCGTATCAGGGCTATAAGCGAATANGACAGNGGAGAAAAACATGANTGNNGATTTGATTTCGGTTGAGNNTNTTTCNCGGATTNTNNCANAGAAANGTNAGGAGTANACCGAAGAAGTACGTCAGGAAGTCGAAGAGGGTATGCAGAAAATCTGTAAAGAAACTCTGACTGAAGTAAAAAGTTTGTCGCCGGTTTACAAAGGCAAGTCAAAAAAGCTAAAAAAAGGAGCATATCAGCGGAGCTGGACTTATCAGATTGACCGGTCAAGAGGAGAAATCCGGATTATTGTTTACAATAGAAAATATCATCTTGTACATTTGCTTGAAAAAGGTCACCTTACCCGAAAAGGTACAGGACGTATTGACGGAAAAGGCAAAGAGCATACAGAAGCAATCGTTCACGTTGAAACCGCTGAAGCTCACGCCAAAGAAAAAGTTGATGCACTTCTGGAGGACTTATAATGGAACTTTCAGAAATTTATGAAAAACTTTGCACTTTGGATATTCCTGTTGCATATCTGCAATTCAGCAAACCTCAGAAACTGCCGTTTATAGCGTATCTGGAGGCTGGAACGGAGATTCAGGGTGCAGACAACTACAATCTTTATCGCCGTGTCACTATCCAGATAGAACTCTATTCAGAAAAGAAAAATCCCGATTTGGAGCGGAAAATTGAAAATCTTTTCCGTTCCGTCGAGATTGAAAAGGGCGGCGACAAATACTTAGAAAATGAAAATATGTTCATGACAGTATTTTCTTTTGAAACTATTCAGAAAATGGAGGATTAATTTATGTCACACACACAGACAAAAGAATTAAACAAAATCCCACTCGGTTCTATGGACTTCTACATAACCGAATGGAAAGGGGAAATTCCGTCCGATGAGGAGCTTGAAATCGAAAAGAACATGATAGGACGCACCAAAAACGGTGCTACTGTCAGCTACACGGCTAACTGGTACACAGCAGAATCAGACGACGGCAAGGCTAAAAAACGTCGTCTTACAGGTGAAAACGCT
>WFLZ01000206.1 GCA_009177225.1 Clostridia bacterium | reverse complement strand
GTCAGCACTAACTAATACCAAGGCTTTTTAAATTTTTAGGTATTTTCAGACTTCTTCCAAATGTCACTTTGTCTGCTTATGTTGAGAGAATTTCATATCCTAATGACATTCTTTTCTGTCTTTATTACACTTGTCAGTATTTTTCCATATTTGTCTGCATTTTCACCTCCTGTTTAGTAACTCCATTAAAATTATTATTTTCTAAAAAGCTACAGCCTGTCCCGCCGTGAAAAAATCAGGCAGGGACAGGCATATTTTTTACCAGACCTTGTAATCGTCGTTTCCGATTCTGTAAGATGTACCCGGAACAAAAAGGTCTTTAGGTTCGTGACCCTGTTCGTGTGCCTTTTTGAGTTCTCTGAAAGCAACACTGTTTGTAACGATTTTCATAACACGCTCCTGCTCCGGCTTTTTGCTGAAATATTCAAGTGCTACCTGCTGGAGATAGAAATAGGAACGAAGCTGTGTTTTCTTAAATTCTATATTTGATTCACCTTCAATAAGGAAAAGACTGTCACCTTCACGATATCCAAGAGTAAGCTTTGCAAAGATTTCAGGAATAAAAATTCTGATTTCAGAAGCAAGATTCTTGTCGCCGACAATTTCTTCAAGCTTGTTTGTAAGTTCCATATATTCTTCACGGGAATTGCAGTTTTCCATCATTTCAATGCACTGCTTTGCACAGTCAACGATATGTTCTTTCTTGTAAACTTCAGGACACTGGTCGTCCTCACGCTGAACAAAAATCGCATACTGTTTTTCTGACATAAAAGTATCAGCACTGTTCCATGCGTCAACATAAGCCTGATAAAAACGTGAAAGTTCAGCACAAACAGAACCGTTGACACGTACTTCAACAATTTTTCTGTCCTTGAACTTTGAGAGGTAAACTCTTACCCAGTAATATTTCTTTGAACCGAGATATTTAGGGATTTCGGACTTGATGTAATTCATAAGCATTACAGGCTGTTTGTCCTTGATACCGATTCTTACAACAGACTGTGCATACATATCNNANNCATANTNCTGTCTGAGGTAATTTACAGAAATGTGAATAGGATTTTTNTTTGAAAGTGACTGGTCNAGCGGATGCCACACACCGCCGTAAAAAATTTCAACTGCCATTTTTGCAGCTTCGTCGTCTGTAGTANCCTGAGCGTCAACTGGGTCGATAAGCGGTTCATCGAATTCGTCATTTCTCACAATAAATACGACCTGAACAAGCTTTACTCCTTCTTTTTCGTCACGTCTGCCAATCTGAACATCAATTGTATAACCTCTGGGCATAATTACGCATTCGTCATAAAGATTACCATTAAGTTTTTCGTTGAGACATTCAAGAACTTTTGTTTTTAATTCCTTTGCCGGATTTTTTTCTTCCGTTTGGGGCTGCTGATTCTTTTTCTTAAAAAGTGCCAATTAAATCATTCTCCTTTTGTTATTTCATTTTATACACTCTTTAATGAGTGCTGCATATCGCTTTTCGGTATGATATATATATTTTATCACAAATTTTTATTTTTGTCAACAAAAACTGTAATAAACAGTAATAAAAATTCAGCCGGCAGAAAAACAGAAATTTCACACC
>WFLZ01000005.1 GCA_009177225.1 Clostridia bacterium | reverse complement strand
GTGGCAGCTATTCCGGAGAACATCGCTCCGGCGGTATCATTGACGGCAAGTGCTGAAAGTGACAAAAATGTATATGAAAATTTAACATATGATTTTTTAGAGGACGGAACTATTGAAATTATAAAATGTGACAAGTCTGCAACGGAGGTTGTTATTCCGTCTGAAATTGACGGCGTATCCGTTACCAGTATCGGAAACTATACATTTGCTGGTTATAGTAATTTAACATCGGTAACAATTCCTGATAGTGTAACGAGTATCGGAGAAAATGCATTTTATAATTGTGAAAATTTAAAGTCAATAAATATTCCTGACAGCGTTATGAGTATCGGAAACGGTGCATTTTGTAAAACCCCATGGCTTGAGGAAAAACAGAAAGAAAATCCGCTTGTTATTGTTAATAATATTTTGATTGACGGTAGGACTTGTTCAGGAGATGTGGTTATTCCGGATAGTGTAACAAGCATTGGAAGTGAGGCATTTTATGAATGTGAAAGTTTAGAATCAGTAATAATACCTGATAGTGTGACAAGCATTGGATATAATGCATTTTCTCACTGCATATCTTTGGAATCAGTAATAATACCTGACAGTATTACAATCATTAATGTGGGGGTATTTAAGGAATGTCAAAGCTTAACGTCAGTAACAATACCTGATAGTGTGACAATCATTGACGGTTTTGCATTTTATGATTGTAGTAATTTAACGTCAATAACAATTCCTGACAGTGTGACAAGCATTGGATATAATACATTTTCTGCAACAGCTTTAACATCAGTAATAATACCTGACAGTGTGACAAGTATTGAAGATGAGGCATTTTCTTACTGCACATCTTTAACATCAGTAACAATACCTGANAGTGTAACAAGCATCGGAGGTATGGTATTTTCCCANACACNTTGGCTTGAGGANANACAGAAANANAANCCATGTGTTGTTGTCAATAATATTTTGATTGACGGCACTGCTTGTTCAGGCGATGTAGTTATTCCTGATAGTGTGACAAGTATTGCAGTTTTTGCATTTTTGTCGTGTCAAAGTTTAAAATCAGTAACAATACCTGACAGTGTGACAAGCATTGAAGATGAGGCGTTTAAATGTTGTGAAAATTTAAAATCAGTAACAATTCCTGAAAGTGTTACAAATATTGCACCTCTTACATTTGGTTTATGTAAAAGTTTAAAATCAGTAACAATACCTGACAGTGTTACAAGTATTGAAAATAGTGCATTTGCTTATTGTGAAAATTTAACGGAAGTAACTATTTTAAATCCTGATTGTGAAATTAAAGATGATAGTGCAATTTTTAATTACTTGGTTAATGGCACTAATGGTTTAACTGCAACTTGGGACTACTATTTCGGTGGCACAATATACGGCTATGAAAACTCAGCCGCACAAGAATATGCCGAAAAATATAACCGCAAATTTGTATCACTCGGCGAAGCACCGGAACAAAATACAACAATAGGCGATATGAACGGCGACAATGAATTTAATGTGGCTGATGTAGTAACTTTTCAGCAATATCTTTTAGGTACGTCAGATACGGAAGTTTCAGACTTGAAAAACGCTGATTTGAACAGTGACGGATTATTAGATTCTTTCGACCTCTGCTTGATGAAAAAGAAACTCATTGAAAAACAATAAAAAATTCCCTGCTGACCGTTAGTGGTTTGCAGGGATTTTTTTGTGTCATAAAATCAAGGGATAATTTGGTTATTATGCGAATTGACAGGATATTTATCATGTGTTATAATTTTAATATAATATATGAAAGGTGGAGTTTGATGAAAACAAACAGAATTATCGCAGGCATTATGGCGGTGTGCCTTATGGGCAGTGTGGCAGCTATTCCGGAGAACATCGCTCCGGCGGTATCATTGACGGCAAGTGCTGAAAGTGACAAAAATGTATATGAAAATTTAACATATGATTT
>WFLZ01000120.1 GCA_009177225.1 Clostridia bacterium | reverse complement strand
TTGATGTAGTTGTCTCTGTCGTGGTTGTTGTAGAAGTTGTTATTGATGTAGTTGTATCTGTCGTTGTTGTTGTGGAAGTTGTTGTTGATATAGCTGGCTCTGTCGTGGTGGTTGTAGTAGTGGTTATAGGAGCATCGCCCAGACTTACAAAATTCATATTATGTAGTTCTGCATATTCCTGTGCCGTTGAATTATTATAACCATGAATTGTAGTATGCGAATCAATACCCATATCTCCATTAATATTACATTCAGGATTTCGTATTATCAAATCCAATAAATAATCACAACCATTAAAAGCCATTTGTTCAATAGTTGTAACACTATCAGGGATATCTAAAGATGTTAATGATATACAACCATAAAAAATATTATCTCCAATACTTGTAATACTATCAGGGATATTTACAGATATCAATGATATACAATTAGAAAAAGCATGCTCTCCAATACTTGTAACACTATTAGGGATATTTAAAGATGTTAATGATTCACAATAATAAAAAGCATCTTCTCCAATACTTGTAACACTATCAGGGATATCTATAGATGTTAATGTACAACCAGCAAAAGCATAGTCTCCAATACTTGTAACACTATCAGGTATTGTAAATTCTCCGCTTAATCCTGCAGGACATACAAAAATCTCTGCCATATCTTTTGTATATACAATACCGTCTACACTACAATAGAAATTATTATCAGGGGATACATTTATTTCTTTTAGATTAGTACAATGTTCAAAAGCACCACAGCTAATTGTTGTAAAACTATCAGAGATATTTACAGATGTTAATGATGTACAACTACTAAAAGCCCAATCTTTAATACTTATAACACCATAAGGGATATCTACAGATGTTAACGATGAACAATTAGAAAAAGCATATTCTCCAATACTTGTAACACTATCAGGGATATCTATAGATGTTAATGATGTACAACCAGCAAAAGCCCAATCTCCAATACTTGTAACACTATCAGGAATATTCACAGATGTTAATGATTCACACCACTCAAAAGCAATATAACCAATACTTGTAACAGGCAACCCTGAAACAGTATCTGGTATCACCACATCAGTATCATTTCCTGAATATTTTGAAAGCACTGCATAATCGGAATAAAGCTCAAATTCAAAGCCATCTTCCGTACTTACAGTAGTATACTCACTGCTCTCATCATAATCTTCCACACTGCCGGATTCAGCATTCACTACTGTGGGTGTCTGTAAACCGCAGATATTTGCAGTACATACTGAACTTGCAAGGCAAAGAGCCATTATCCATCCAACAGCTCTATGAACAACATTTTTTCTTCTCATATAAAAACTCCTTTAAAATAAAAATTTTACGTCTTTAATTATATCACACTTTTNACCANATTGNAATACTTTTTTAATTATTTTNAGTNATTAAATCAAAATCGCCCGNATCCCCGAATATTTTTTGACNAGACGATTCGGAAAATTACTTTTTTCAATATCCTTTGAAAAGTACTCCGAGCGTACTGNATACGCAAACTTTTTACAAAANAAGAAGTCCCATATACCGCTATTTTACGATATATGGGACTTTTCGCAACTCTTCCGAGTACGCATTTACGATTGGCTAAAGACCACAATTTTGATACAATGCACCCTTTCTGATTGAAAAGGGTGCATTTTTGTTTGGATAAAGCTATCGTTTTTTTATTGAATCATAAACTATGAATATTAAATTTGCAACTATTGACATGTTTCAATTCCATAAAGGTAAGGCTATGTAAGCTCTACAATTTTCTCGAAGACTGCAATTACATTTTTCAATCCTTTATAGGTTCTGTTTTGTTTATGAAAGTGAGCAAACCCTATCTAATGGACACACCTAAACATATAAATGCTCATTTTCACTTCAATTCAGGCTTTCCTTCAGCAGAAAGCTTATTATCGAGAAACTTGTAGTAAATCTGAATGTTGTGAGGTACGCTCTTATCAGACGGACAATCACCGACCACGATGTACTCAATCAGGTCTACACACATCTCTCTTGTTAGCTCAGGCACATCTGTATTCTGTTTCAGACGGCGGATAAAATCTTCCACATCGTCCTTTGCCTTACTGTCCTGTTCAAATGCAGCGGTAAGGCTTTTTACTTTCTCCGTCAGCTCTGACTCCTCCGTGCGGAACAGGCTGAGTGTTTCCAGACACAAGGTCTCCGGCACCTTGCCGAGCAGCTTGTCCTGATAGAGCTTCTGCGTCATTACTTTTAACTCAGCAAGCCGAGACTGATACTTGGCAAGCTGCTGACGGGCATCGTCAAGATGTTTCGCGCCCTCCGTTTCCTTGCGTTTCAGAAACTCCTGTCGTGCTTCATCTTCATTCTCAATCACATATCTTGCCTTTGCGAGAATATTAGCAAGAACAATCTTTTCAATCTGCTTCTGGCTGATATAGTGAGTTGTGCAAGTGCTTGCACCGCAAAGGCTATATGTACCGCATACATAAAAGGTAGTTCACCGAGCCGTCCTTTTTCTTTGCGTGACCGTTCAGCTTCATCTTAGCACCGCAGTCAGGGCAGTACATCATACTGTTAAGCGGAAGTACGATACCCTTTTTCATAATCTTGCCGTGACTTGCACAACGATCAACCTCCTGACACTTATCCCAAAGCTCTTGAGAAATAATAGGCTCGTGAGTGTTCTCTGCAATTACCCATTCGTCCTTGCCACGGCGGACGGACTTGTGATTCTTGAATGAAACCGTCATGTATCTCTGCTGTGCCAGATGACCGATATAGATAGGGTTGCCGAGAATATTTCTCACCGCCACATGACTCCAGTAATGAAACGTGTTCTTATACATATTCGGCTTTCCTAATCTCTGCGCCCTATAGTCGGACGGAATTGGTACACCCTCAGCATTCAGCTTTTTTGCTATTTGTGTCGGCGTGATACCTGTTGCATGAAGCTCGAAGATACGGCGTACCACCTTTGCGGCAGGCTCATCTATGATCGGTGTGTGCTTTTCATCGTCACCTTTGAGATAGCCGTAAGCAGCGTATGAAGCGATATACTTTCCCTCTTTGGCATTCTGAGCAAGAACGCTACGCACCTTTTTGGAAGTGTTTGCGGCGTGCCATTCATTGAACAAGTTCATTATCGGCATAAGATCCATCGCCGTGCTGTTGCGGTCAAGGGTATCCACATTGTCACTAAAAGCAATGAAGCGGATATTGAACGAAGGAAAAATATAGTCGATGTACTGACCGACCTCGATATAATTACGACCGAAACGTGAGAGGTCTTTCACAAGGATAAGGTTGATCTTGCCCGACTTTGCATCATCGAGAAGCTGTCTGACACCTGGGCGGTCAAAATTTGTACCCGAAAAGCCATCGTCCTCGCAGATCTCCACCAAGTTCCAGCCTGCCTGCTGACTGACATAATCGGTCAGCATTTTCTTCTGATTTTCTATGGAGAGGGACTCGCCCTCTCGCATATCTTCCTGAGATAATCTCACATAAATACCTACGTTGTAGGTTGACTGTCTTGTCATACTAACTCCTTTCCAATCAAGACAGCCATATTCGATACTCTTATTATAGCGCAGAAACCCGAATATGGCAAGTCATTTTTTCTCATTTTCAGACTTGTCCAACAGTTTCTGCATAGGCTCTTTCAAAAGCCATTTTATAAAGCTACTTTTCAAGGGATTTTTCCCCAACATAGTGGCTTGTGACGGCAAAAAGCTGACCGTCGATCTCATAGCTTGCTTCACTTACAGGCTTATCTTTATATCGCTCATTAAGCTCGGCAAGAGTTGCATCGTTTGTTGTCAATTGTCTCCTTTCCGCCTGCGATTATCTATCTCTACACGCACTGGCTTTTAGTTGCAGGGGCGTTACGCCTGCACGGTTATCGTTTTGCTGTCGGATATATGTTAATCCGAATAGGGATTTTTCTTTTCATCAAAGAAAGAAGTCTGCCCAATCTCGTTACCACTGTCAGCAAGCTCACCGATCTGCTCAAAGCTCATACCGCCGTCACGGAGCTTTTCAAGCTGTTCATGCTCACGCTCGATAGCAGAGAACAGGTCTTTTCCTTTCAGCTTGAACTTGTCGGCAAGAGCCATAAGGTAGAGCTTATTATACTCCTCCATCTCCTTGTCGAGCTGTTTCTGCTCCTCAGCGATAGTTGCCTGTCGCTTGGCGATCTTCTTTTCGAGTTTCGCCAGCTTGTCAGCGATAGAAGTTGTAGCCATATCATCACCACCATTCTGAAATATTAGTCGAGCTTATACCTAAGCCCCATACTAAAATTATAGCGCACTCTGATATAAAAAGTCTATTCGTAGTGCGCATGAAGTTGAGTGCGCCATAAAAGTTTTCCGTTTGATATTTTGACTGGGGGATTTTTGTCGGCAGAAAAGAAAAATGCAGAGCTGGTTTTGCTCCGCGCTTGAAAGGTGCTATTTTGTTTTATTCAAAATAATTGATAAGTATTCAGTATTTTCAAAATCGCCCCAACCTGGTTCTTTTTCATCTCGTCCTACTGGCTTTCCTCTTTCATATTCAAATCTTTTCAATAATGATTTATCAGGATATGGAATATTATGTTTTTTCAAAATGGTTTCTATTTCTTCAATTAGTTCAGCTGCAAGAGGTTCTGCACCCTTAACACTGGTTCCTTCACATATGCAGCCAAAATCACTCGGTATTTTCAGAACCTGGCATAATTCATCAGTATCGTCACCATTAGTAATTCCTTTGAATAATGCAGTGATCTCATCATAGTCTTCTCTTTTAAGTTTTCTGTCATATGCCAGTTCATTCGTATTTTCATATCCGTCTAATTCGAGAATAAATTCCGGTACAGCTTCAGAATAAATATCAGATGATTCGTTCCACCAATGCGTTGTCCATTGCCACATTCTTTTTGAAATCGGTGTCCAGTCACGTTCAGGGTAAAGTGTGGTTAAATAACGTTCTATACACATAAATATATAGCATAGTCTGCCAGTCATTGTGATGTTATAAAACTCTTTAATAATTGACTCGTTCACCATACTCATCTCCACGTTTCAATATTAAATGATAGCCTAATTCAAAGCATATCGTGATGTTTTTATTATACCACATCGCCCCCAAAATTTCAATACTCTGTCAGTCATTGCCACCGAGGATATTTCTCAGAATCGCCGTCATCATAAACAGAAATCCACTGTTGAAACTATGCAATACAGAGAACTGCTATGAACAAAGTGTAAACTTTTTCGGATTTCTATGTACAAACATCAAATTCCTCGTTTGATATATAGAGGAACTATACGAAGATGACCGCCGACAAAAAGCGACGGAGATAATGAAAGTCGCACAGCTCCAATTCGCTGATAGAACAGCGAAAGTCTGAGCGATAGGAGAACGCTCAGACGAAAAAATGCGCATAGGCGCAACAAAAATAGCAAGCATAGTATTTTGTGCCGCACACGGACGAAAATACTAAATGCTTGTTGGGGACACCCCAAGCCCCGAAAGGCTGCACAGCAGCCTATAAAAAAATCGGCTAACGCCGATTGAATAAAAGTAAAGGAGTACCACTATGGAAACCGAGAAAAAGAAACGTGGCAGACCGCCCAAGCGCAAGGTTATGGAGTTTGCAGGAATGACCTACGAGGGAGCTATCAACAAGGCTCTTGACCAAGAGGTCAAGTTCGACCTTGACAAGAGCCTTGCCGATAAGGACGAGAGCCAGCTCACCGAGGACGAGCGCAAGTACCTGAAACGAAAGAAAGAGAAGAAGCCCTACACGCTCAACGTGAGGTTCACNGAATCGGAAATGCAGGACATCTTAGCGAAGTGTGAGCAGTACGGCTACAAGAACAAGACCGAGTATATCCGTGACTTCGTGAGGGCGAGAGTCGATCTCACTCCAGACCGAGCTGAAATATCTGAAACCAACAGACTTATGAAGCGTATCGGGAGCAATATCAATCAGATACTCATTCGCCTACACAGCACAGGTCACATCTATGCCGAGGATATTGACGAGATAAAGAGAGGTGTTAATGAAATTTGGCATACACTTCTATCCATACGATCAGGGCAACAGTCAGCGCAGCGATCGCTTACATCACAAACGGAGATAAGACCATCGACGGTTTATATGTCAGCTCTTATGCTTGCCGAGCCGACAGCGCAGGAGCAAGCGAGGACTTCCGAGCCGTCCGACAGCACGGTACAGGACGAACACAGATCCTTGCCTACCACATGATACAGAGCTTTGCTCCCGATGAAGTCACACCCGAACAGGCTATGCAGATCGGAGAGGAGTTATGTGACCACTATCTTAAAGGCGATTATCAGTATGTGCTTGCCGTTCACATCGACAAAGAGCATACCCACTGTCATGTGATTTTCAATAACACTAATCTGTATAATGGTCTGAGCTTCACCACCGAGCATAATCAAGGCAGGAAGTCAGAAAGAGCATGGGCAGAGCTTCGGCAAATATCGGACGAGCTATGCAAGGAACACGGCTTATCCCTTATCGACCCGAAGGGCAAAGGTGTATCGCATCATGAACGCACTATGCAGAAAGAGGGAAAGTCGTGGAAAGACAAGCTCCTAAGTCTGCTTGACGAGATCATATCTTACAGCAAGAGCTTTGAGGACTTCCTCAAAAACTGCACCGAGAGTGGTATCGAGTATGTTTACACTCCGCAGAACAAGGTCAAGCTGAAGTTTAGACTATCGGGCGAGGGACAGCAAAGGTTTACAAGAGCCGATACGCCGGGCGAGAAATACGAGCCTGAAGCTATTACCGAAACGATTGAAACCGCACAGAAGAAAGCTACTGCTGCGGAACAGGTTGAAAAATTCCTTGCAGCCCGACGTGCAAGACGGCAGGCAGAGCTTGATATGCTTAACCAGCTTTCCGCTAAATCTGCCGAGCTGAAAAAGAAATTTGCAGTCATCGACACGCTTATCGACAAGATAAAGCACCGTGACGAGCTGGAGCCTGTCTACAAGGAATACCAGAGCAAGTCAGGCTGGGCGCAGAAGCGTTTCAAGAAGAAAAATGCTGATAAGATCGAGGACTACGAACAGACGGTCAAGTACATCAAGGAGCATAAGCAGTACTACCTTGTTGACGGCAAACCACCGACAATGCTTGACCTTTTGGAGAAGTCCAACGAGCTGAAATCGAAGTGGAACAGGCTTAATGTCGANCATACCACATTTNTTACNAAGCGTGATACGGCGAAGAANGATACCCGACAGNTACGCCAGTATATCAACGAACAGCTTATNAAGCGNGANAGGGAGAAAAGTCGTCAGCGTACACAGACGAAGCATAAAAACTCCTANCTTGAATGATAACAGGCTCTCAGACGAACGGAAATGCCCCTCAGAGCCGTTGATGATNATTATGGGGAAACTATACNCNTAAAACAGCAAAACGCTCTCTGAACGTTTAGAAAGTGTGACGTTTATTGGTATAAAGATGAACGCCATTATAAATGCTTACAGACGGATAGTCTGCTTTCGCCCTAAGCATAGCAATGTATAATGAGATGTGTTCAGCGACAAATTCTTACTAAGGGATTCACAAGGGTTTATAACCCTTGTGTGGAGTCCAGAGGCAGAGCCTCTGGTCGCTGTTCTTATAATTTCAAGAGAGCAGCGAAACTAAAAAAAGCGGTGCTTTAAAAAACACCGCTTTATCATCTGAGTTTTCAGTTAAGATTTGATATATACTCGTTAGATATTTTATTTATTATACTTATCGAAATGATGTATGATACAGATATCATCAGGAGCGGTATCACTACCCAGCCTGCTCCGAATTTGTGATCCTGAAGCTTCATGCTCCCGAAGACTGCTATATACATCAGAAATGTTGGAAACAATGATACCAACGCATTGTTTTTAAGCACCCAGTACAGCAGACATAATACCATGGAAACTGCCAGACATAATACAGGCATCACAAAGAATATCAATGCTCCTGCCATAAGTGTCAGTGACGGGAAAACTCCCAGCAGCAGCTGGCAGAATATCAGATATATAAAGTATTCAAATGCAAGCACCACGATCGACAGAATGTATACGAATAATATTTTTGCCGTCCAGATAGTTTTCTGCGGAATTCCTATCGCCATAAGTACGTCATTTGTTTTTTCCTTGCGTTCATCTGTGACTGATTTTGAAAATGCCATGATTATCGTTGTCGGTATCGAATAGATAGGGATAAACTGCATCTGATACGATATCAGATATGACTTTATCTCATCAGTGATATCTGTTCCGAATGCGTGGACAGATTCATACAGCGTGAATGCCACCAACATCACTGGTATCGCAAGTGAAAAGAACACGAGCAGCACCTGCTTTTTGAACGACAAAAGCTCTTTCCGCAGAAGAGCCTTGTAAATATTTGAGATCTCCATGATATTACCTCATTTCAGTTTTTCGGAGACTGAGTAAGCGATCAGATGTCTGACGCTTACTCAGTATCTTACTTTGTGACTACCTCATCACGATGTAGCGATAGCTGTTGCACCAGCTGAAGATAATCCAGCTCCGCCGCTCCAAGCAGCAGCAACTCCTGTACCTATACCTACTGTAAGGAAACAGCCTGCAGCACATCCGCCTACTGTGAGAGCAGAACAGATAGCAGCACAATATCCTGCACAACCCATTCTTGTCACCTCCTACTTATTTTATTCATACAATGCATTGATATGTATATAAGAACACATAAAATGTGTACTTATCAGGTATGGATATCATACAAAGCCTGTTCGGTATAACGGAAGTATATATTTTCTATACTTTCGGTCAGGAGCGTTATCTCGTCGAATGAGATATCGTTCTCTATCATCTTGTCGCAGATGATATCGTTGATGTATTTATCACAGCTTATGACACAGTATCCTGATGTATCGGACTCTATGCTGTATCCGAGGTCTTTCACAAGCTTTACGAGCTTTTCCGTATCATCATCTAATCTCGGCTTTATCCTTACACCGGTTATGTTGTTGATGATGACATCTGAAAGCATATCGTCAAGCACGATCTTTCCTCCGTTGATTATGAGCATCCTGTTGCAGAAATCCTCTATCTCCGGCATATTGTGCGACGAGAAGATTATCGTCCTCTCTCCCGATGATACCCATTTTTTCAGGTACTCTATAAGAAATCTGTGATTATATGCATCTATACCGTCGAAAGGTTCGTCAAGTATAAGGATATTCGGATCGAAGACTATCATTCTTGCTAAAGCGAGCCTGCGTTTCATACCCTTGGAAAATGTCTTTACCTTTTTATCTTTTTCCTCGAAAAGGTCGATGCTTTTCAGGAGTTCACAGGATGCACTTTCGGACACTGCCTTGCTTTTTCCGATAAGCTGCTGGAAGATGACAAGATTCTCAAAGGCAGTCAGTTCGAGATAAAGACCGTTATCATCAAACACGACACCTATCCTGTTGTTTTTCAGGTCAACTTTTCCGGAATCGACAGAATTTATACCGCATATACATTTTATAGTTGTAGTTTTTCCGGCACCGTTTTTTCCAACAAAGGCTGTGATCTCTCCCTGTCTGAGTTCAAAACCGATACCGAGAAGGACATTTTTATCCTTGAAGCTCTTTTTCAAATCAGTGATCTCAACCATTGTCCGGCTCATAGCAGCATCTTTCTCTTTCAATATTTATCTTGGTGCAATCACTGCTGCAAACGAATTTCATTGCACATTTGCTGCACGCTAATATGTAATTCTTTGACATTCTGCGGTACTTCTCTATGTCGTCTTTTCTGAATATCTCATACAGCTTGTTCTCTTTGAGGTTTCCGTAGACTATATTCATTGAGGGACAGGCTCTGAGGTCGCCGTTCAGATCAAGTGCGAGTGTGGAATTGAAGCACTTATTGAACCGCTTCAGCTCGTCTATATCAGAAACAGATCTTGTCTTCATCTCCTCAAGAGTGAGTGTTGAAGCATATTCCCCGTTCTCTGTCGGAAGTTCTGCACAGTTATCATAATAATCCGTCTTATGATCTCCCGGCACGAGATATGAGACTTTATTGTCCACNCCTTTNGCACGACAGACAGAAAGGAGCTTTTCTGCTCTNTCATAGGCTTNGCTGTCNCCTGTCATNCTGGTACAGACTTCTTTTGAGCNNCCCACGAAAACTATATCGAATCCGACACCGAGCGACTTGCACTCGTCGATGAATCCCTCATCAGGCATGATGCTGACTGGAGTTTTTATCCATATATCGCACAGCTGAGAAGACTTTTTCAGTTCTTTCACAGCGTCGAGTATCTTTCCAGTATTGAGCAGAGGATCGCCGCCTGAGAATACTACGGCATATTTTTTCAAGCCGCCCAACTGTGCGACTGCGTTTACAANATCATCATGTTCGAGTTCAGCGGAAGGCTTGCTTCCTGTCCNCTTGAAACAGCTTCGACNGCTGTGGTNCGTATTTTCGCNCTNACAGACTGAACAATCCATTCCGCATTTATCTGTGACCTGTATGTATATATCACGATACTGTGGCGTTGCTTCAAAAAAGCCTCTTATTTCGAGCGATGAAGATTTTTTGGCTTTCTCTGTATAGACGTTCCTGTCATATATATAGATATCGCCGTTATTGTCAAGTTCTGACAGGAGTTCATCAACGCTGCTGCCGTACTTCTCTGTTACTTCTTCAAGTGATGCAGTCTCCTCTGTCAGCGAAGCAAGTATCTTATTCTGTACGGGAGAAAGATATTTTACCTTGTTTTCCGAAAGATAATACAGACAACCGTCACGTTCCGCACTTTCAAAATATATATCAGGCATTAACTTTACATAGTGCATATCATTACCTCATTCATTATTTAGTTATTGAGGATCCATTCAAGATCGGGAATATCGAATCTGGTGTGCAGTTCCGGGTTTTCTTCAAGGACTGAATAGAGAAGACTCAGATTCAGAGCGGCAGAACTTACATTACCGTTACAGTCAGGTTTTTCAAATGTTTTACAGCTGTTGCAGTTCGCATAGCAAGCACCGCACAGCGATGTGATAGGACATTCGTGACATGACTTCGTTACCTTGTCATTATAATCGATGATGATATCCTTTACCGCCTCCTTATCGACATCTTTATGGATATCACCGATAGGAAGAGTTGAATTCACTCTTTCGCACATATCATATGTTCCGTTAGTCCTTACGCTTATCTTCGTACCCGGAACACAGGCAGCCGTGAAAGGCAGCATGGGGACTTTCGCATCATTTACTCTCGGTCTGCTGTTTGCGACGTACAGACTCATTCCGAGCATCATGTAGAGGTACGAACTTATCTTTTCTCCGGAGACCATACGGTCAATGTATTTCTGTATGAGCTGATTGTACTGGCTGAAATACTTTTCCACATTCTCGACAGTCACATTGCTGAAATAATTCGTATTCGTTGAAGAAACGAAATTCGCCATTGCAACGTTCGGGATCACATTATCGTTCTCCTCAAAGAATCTGTCATTTTCGAGCAGATCGGTGAAATGATCCTGCACGAGGAGAAGTNTTATCATNNCATAATCAGNATNCNTCNTCCTGNATCTTTTCANATTTTCATNNNCGATATCNANTGAANCNNTTCNNTTTNCAAAAACTCTGTTCCTGTCGTGGTTCTCTTTCGAGCCGTCAAAACTCACTGAAATGACGAAATTGTTGTCGGTCATGAACTCGGTGTATTCATCAGTGAGGAGCGTTCCGTTAGTCGTGATGTTGTAAAGCACATCGACATCGGCGTATTCCGTATTTATGTACTCGACTGCTTTTTTAATGACGCTGAAATTCATGAGCGGCTCTCCACCGTAGAAAGTTATGGCTGCCTTTTTTCCGGGATTGAAAGTCATCGTCTTTCTTATCTTAGCCATGAACTTGTCTATAGCACCCTTTGCGACGTCAAAGCTCATCATACTGCACGTTCTGTTTCTTGTATAATCGTAAACTTCCGACAGATAGCAGTATTTGCATCTGAGATTGCAGTCCTCTGTCATATTGAGAATAAGCTGGAACATCACTCCGTTATTGTAGAGAGCTGTTATGCTGTCTGTACCGAAATCTTTCTGGAATCTTCTTTTCTTTGCTTTGTATTCCTCGTCACGGTAGAAATAACCGAGTTCCTTGTATTTCGATACTACTCTTGCAGCACGGCGGGCTTCATTCTCCCCTGCTCCCTCGCTTATAAGTGCATTTGCAACGGAATCAGCATCGGCATCGTCATTTTCAAAAAGATGCAGAGCTTTCAGAAAAAGCTCATCGACCGGAATGATATTATTCGTATTTCCGTCCATGATGTAGTCGTTGCCCTTGCGTGTTTTAAAATTCAGAACGCAGCATTTACTCATATTATCCTTGTATGATATAGTTAACCCTAAATCATACTACTCCTTTCAAAAAGATTTTGGTATAATAATAAAGGGTGCTGTGGACTTTTGATGTTATCCTGTAGCATGACTACTTGTGGGAGTGTAAAGCCACAGATCTATTCAAAATGTTGATAGCTGGATAAGTCAAAGAATTTTCATCTCAGGCAAGTTTACGAGGATAGATACCTGTGGCACGTCAAACAGTACCAAATCTTTTCAGGGAAGTGATACCGTGATTTATGTTGGCATTGATATTGCAAAGGAAACACACGTTGCAGCCGCTATGAACACCGACGGTGTTGTGCTGCTCGAACCCTTTGTATTTCGCAACGACCACGAGGGCTTTCAGCTCTTGAAAACCAAACTCGAAACACTTGACAGTAATGATCTTCTGATCGGTCTTGAATCCACTGCACATTACGCTGAGAATGTGATTTTCTTTCTGCATTCGCAGGGATTTTAGCTTGCTGTCATCAATCCGGTTCAGACCGCAGCAATGCGTAAAACGGGCATTCGCAAAACCAATACCGACAAAATTGATTCTTTGCTGATCTGCAAAACATTGGCAATGAATGCTTTTCGACTCTACACAGAGAATAATATTAAAACACTTCAGCTCAAATCTCTGTGCAGATTCCGTCAAAAGCTCAAGAAATCCAAAGCACGCCTCAAAATTCAGCTCGTATCATATGTTGATATGATCTTTCCGGAATTGCAGTTTTTCTTCAAATACGGGCTTCACATCAAGACCTGTTATGAGCTGTTGAAAGCGTATTCTTCACCGGACGACATCGCTGCTTTACGCTTAACAAAACTAAGCAATCTTCTCTCCAAGGCATCCAGAGGACGCTTCGGAAAGAAGAACGCAAAGTCCCTCAAAAGTCTTGCGGCATCGTCCGTGGGTGTAAAGAACACTTACATATCTATTCAAATAACTCAGACCATTGCACAGAGCGAGCTAATTGAAAGCCAGTTAGCTGAGCTTGAGCAAATTATCGAGAAGGCGATGGACGAGCTGGATTCTGTTATTATGTCTGTGTCGGGTATCGGAAAACTGAACGGTGCGATGATTCTCGGTGAGATTGGCGACATTCACCGGTTCTCCCATCCATCGAAGCTGCTTGCATATGCAGGGCTTGATCCGATTTTGAATCAATCCGGTAAGTTAAACGCTAAACGCACCAGAATGTCCAAACGCAGCTCCAAAGTGCTACGCTATGCGCTCATCAATGCTGCTTGGAAAGTTTCGTTGAATAATGATATCTTCAAGCGTTATTTCGATTCCAAGTTCGCACAGGGACACTCCCATTATGCTGCGCTCGGTCCTTAGTAATAGCATTAAAATTCATATTGTCATACACCTGACCGTCGTTAGAAAGAATTGGTGCAGTATAACTGATCCGCAGAATTCAACTTTGGCTATCAATGAATTGTTGCTTATTCAACAGCTAGACAATCGAGATTTCCTTCTTTTTCGATGCTGAAGAGTTGGTTGCTGTTATTGACGTATAGCTTTTTCAATTCGATAAGATGAAATCTGCGGATTTAAGTTATAATAATGGTGTGCTTCATCACATTGTTCAGTTCTTTTTAAGCGCTTTAACCTCCTCCGGCTCTTCGGGTTGATATGTGATCCAAAGACAAGTAGAATTTGACGTCAGCGAAGTCACAACAACTGCGAATGCAGCAAACAGTCCGCCAAACTTAGTGATGAGTGAATAAATTCCTTTTTTCATAATGATTTTCCTTTCATTCCTCCGTGTTAACGGAAGTTATTATGGTTATTTATAACCTATTTCATTGTAGCATAAAATTACGCCCAAAATCGGATTATGGTATGAACCGTATGACTTTTGGGTATGAAATGCATTTTTTCTTATTTTTGGTAAACCTTATTCTTTATTTTTCCAAGTACAAGCATAACAGATAGTATTATCCAGATAACAAATATACTATATGTGATAACTGGTAGATTGATTATACTAAACAAAACTGAAACGATTATTTCACAAAATAGAATGTAAACTCCCTTTCGTTTATACCTATGTTTATCAACATCACTTAATGGCTTATGTATGTCTGAAACAGGCATTAGTATAATCAAGAAAATTACGCTTAGTATAGCAAGTGACAAAAGAATGAAAGGATAGCGGTTTAGATTATGAACACATAGCAGAGCTATTAACAAAATAAAATTCGATAATATCCAACATCTAAAAGGTGTTTTTGCATGATAGCCGCCGGCGTATGATCTCAAAGGGATATATCCAAGAGTGAAAACAATTGTTTCTAGAGGCATATGTATTAAAATACCTATTATTAGAAAAGTTGCTATATTAAACGATGTGTCCAATATATTGCGTATTCCCCATTTAACCACAACCCTTCTGTCGTGTTCAATGATTCTGTTATTCTCCATCCATTCAGTGATGCGCAGAGCAGCATTTTCAAACATTTTTTCACACCTCAATCAACTACAACTAATTTACTATAACATAAATGATTGGCAAAAATTGTCTTATGGTATGAGTGGTATAGTTTTTGGGTATGAAATGCAAAATGTCGGACACTTAAGCAGTGTCCGACATCAGTCAATCAAAACTATTAAAGAGAACTACAGTTGAATGATATTTATCTTTTTCAGGAAAAGTCTTTAAAGTACCATGATATTTTTCAAGTGCATTTGTAACACTTAGAAGCCCGATACCATGCTCTCTCCCATCTGTCTTTCGTTTGTATGTTGAATTATATGAATTTTCTATATCAATTCGTATGACCCCCTTGTTAAATTTGATCGTAATTATCAATACCTTCTTTTCAGATTGCTGCAATGCTTCAACAGCATTATCAAGTAAATTTCCCAAAATCACAGTCATATCAAAAGATGAGACATTAAGTTGTTCAGGTAAATCAATATCGCAGAATATTTCTGTACCAAACTCATAAGCAATTGTTAACTCATAGTTAATCAAACTGTCAACATCGTTATTTCCCGTTTTGCAAAACTCCCGTTTTACAATAACCGATTCTTCCATTTCATCAAGGTATTTTGGAATATCTTCAATACCACCTTCTTCAACCAATCCTCTGATGCGATTAAGATGCTTACGAAGATCATGTCTCATAAATCGTATCTTTTGCTGTGCTTCGCTCATTATTTTCAATTGATTTTGATACGCAACATTTGAAATTTCTATTAAGTTCAGTCTATGCTGCGCCTGCCAGAACTTCTGCTCAATATTATATATATAAAAATTTAAAAAGTTTATCAAGAGCAAGATAATAGCAATAATAGCATCATGCGTTGTCTCCTCATCTATTGTAAGAACACCTATAGCCATTGTTCCCGCAGATATGACAGTTAATAGCCAGGAATACCTTGATTTAAATTGATGCAAATCTTTATCAACATAATAATGTCTAAAAAGGGATGCAAAAACTAGTAAAATAATACACTGTATGAATCCACTGGAAATTAAATAGCCCTCGTCAAAAATTGATACTGTCATCCAGTCAATAAACATTCCAACGGCACAGGAAGAAATAGTAGAAAAGATTTTTTTCTTCAACGAAGATTCATACTGAAGTGTAATCAAAAACAATGGAACTGTATTTACAAATAAATTCAAAGTCATATTCCGAACAAACAACCAGCATAGTATCCCCATTAAATAATATACAAAGTAGATTAGGAATTTAGTCTTGGAATTGATCTTACTCCTTCCCAAAAAACTATCAATGAAAATGTAAAGCGAATAAATATGAAGAGCATTTGCAGCTAAATACAAAATATCAGTCATTAAATTTCTCCTTAAATTTCTGAAAGCCGATCTCTAACTGCATTTTGACAGCCTCGGCTAATCCGAAGTGTACGATTATTTGTCAGCAGTATTTCTTTCGGTGTTGCCTCAATTATATGCTGAACATTAACATATATTCCTCTTGCTATTCAGATGAATTTGTCAGTGTAATCTGCAATTATATCTGTTATTTTTCCATATGTCATAAAATCTCCTCTCATTGTATGGAATTCTACTTTTTTACCATATGATTCAAGATAAAGAACCTCTCGGACTCTTATCCTGTGTTTTATGTTTTCCATTGTATACTCAAGAAAGCCGTTTGAATTTTCATAATGTGTCATATATGAAAGCATACAAGATGAAAACTTCTCATATGTAATCGGTTTAATTAAAATCTCTATAGGTCGAGTTTGAAACAGATCCATAGAATATTCTTTGATCGATGAGATAAATACGATCTGAGTATCATAATTTTTCAGCTTTCTTCTAAGCAATTTTCCGAAATCCGTACCTTTCATTTCTGGAAATTCAATGTCAAGAAAAATAAGATCGTATTCCATACCAGCTGACAGTTTACGATATATTTCCTCACATGACAGAAAGAACTCAACATTGAAATCAAAGTCATATGCAATCTGAAAGCGACTAAAATGTTCTTCCATTTCTTTATGCAGCAGCTTGTCATCATCAACCAAAGCAATTTTAATCATAAT
Source organism: Clostridia bacterium (assembly GCA_009177225.1). Classification (GTDB taxonomy): domain Bacteria; phylum Bacillota; class Clostridia; order Oscillospirales; family Ruminococcaceae; genus Ruminococcus. Next base: position 131 of record WFLZ01000120.1, on the reverse strand, counting down.
GTTCTCCCCCTCCCGCGGGGTGCATATCCATACTCACGGTAAAGACATGAATCTATGCCTGTTTCGTCGATATATGCTATTTTTTCTTTCGGAATATCTTTTATTTTTTCCTTATATTCCTTTACTTTTTC
>WFLZ01000144.1 GCA_009177225.1 Clostridia bacterium | reverse complement strand
TGGTTACTGATAAGATTCTTCAAGAAGATAAAGATATAGTGTAATCAATGATTTGAACAAAAAGTTTTGAATATTCTATGTTTTATGAGTACGAGATTCTTAGATTGATTGAAGAGAAAGTTAGACCAATAATAAAGAAATATGAAGATATTGAATTATTTATTGGCGATGTTTCAAGCTCATTAGATACTATAAATTCACAAAGCGAATCGGAAGTATTTAATATGCTTGAAGAATTATACACTAAATATAACTTATCTAAACCTCAAACTGGTATGATTTTAATTATGGAATGTTTGAGAGATGAATGGAAACAAAGAGATATTGACAAACTTCAAAAAGAATTACGCTTATTAGTAGCTCCAGATTTTATCGAAAGAGACCCATTCAAAATTGAACTNGTGGNTCCAGAGTTTAAAGTAGANGATANTGTATTAGTCAATNAAATTCTTGATTTAAGATATGCTAAAATTGATGCTGAAATTTTTAATAATGCTCAAAAATCACGCATAACTTATAGTGATAAGGACGGAAAAAGTGACATTGTTGAAGAGAGCTATGAAAAGCCATTGTTATGTGGAAATTTGAAAACAGAGATATACTTCTTCTTAAGAGACAGTGCAAATTTATCTGATGCCGAGTCTGGATATAATTTTAGATTTGCTCAAAGAATTTTAGACACATATTGTGGTATTAAAATTTATCGAGACAATTTTAGAGTAAAGCCATACGGAGATATTGGAAATGATTGGCTTTTGCTTGATCAAAAAAAGGTAAAAGATACGCACGGATATCTCGTAGGTAATAATCAGGTTATAGGCGTGGTTAAGATTGGTGATGAAAGCAATCCTTTATTGATTGATGCGACAAACCGTGAGGGAATCATAGAAAATGAAGCGTATTCGCAGCTTGTTGTTTTTTTAACTAAATGTACAAATCTTATTAGTGATGTTAGAAGAAAGGCGTATTTAGCTGAGCAGGAAAAAATTCAAAAGCTTGAAGACGAAAAAAAGAAGATTGATTCCCAATTTGAAAACTTAAAAGAGCTGTATAAGGAAGACGTTTTTGTAAAACAAATAGGAAAATTATCTTCTAATGATGGAGGGGTTTCAGTTAAAAAAATTGATGAACTTCTAAAAACATATATTGAGCATACTGAAAAAAAGAAACAAGGAATTGAAAAAATCCAAAACCATTATAATAGACACTATTCAGAAACCCAAAAAGCTTATCAAGCTAAAATTGATTTTCAAGAAAGTGAACTAAACCTTTACAAAAATCTGGCATCTCTGGGTATGCTAACTGGGTCATTTGGACATGAAACAAGTGATATTGTTAGCAGAATACAAACAAGTTTGCTTCTTGTTAATCTTTATTTGGATAATAATATGGAAGCAAATCAGATTAAAGATGTTGTATCTGTTGTTAGCGGAGATTTTGATCGCATATATGCATATAGCAATTTAATTGTTAATTTTCTGCGAAAACGAAAGAGAACTTTTGATTCAGAAATTAATCTCAGTAGTGTATTAAAAGAAGTTGGCAGATTTTATCAAACTATAGTTAAGTCTTTTGATATCACTTTGAGCTTTGTGTGTGAAGATACGATAGAATATAAAATTAAACAAATTGACTTTGAGTCCATTGTCATTAACATGATAACAAATGCTTTCGAGCAAGTTAAGGGACAGGAAAACCGCAAAATTACTGTTACTATTTCTCAGAGTGCTTCACATTTAATAATTTATTTTGAAGATTCTGGGGCGGGAGTTTCAGAAGGAAAAGAAAAAGAGATTTTTAGACCTTTTGAAACCACAAAAGAAAACGGAATTGGATTAGGATTGAATATAGTTAAAGATATTGTGGAAAAATATCATGGAGAAATAACAGTTAAGCGTTCTGAAACTTTGCTTGGAGCAAAATTTATTGTAACATTCCCAAAAGGAGATAATTAAGATGGATGAATTGATTGGTCTCTTTATTGAAGATGAGGCTGCAAATGTTGAAATATATACTCGACTTTTTGCTCTCGAAGGATTGAGACTTGATTGTCTGGATAAACTTCCATTAACAGTTGACAGCTATTATGATATTATTTTGGAGAAGAATGTAAATTTTCTAGTTATTGATTATCATTTAGAGAAACAAGTCACATATAAAGGAATAGATGTGCTAAGAGAGATACGAAAATATGATAGTACAATCTATGCTGTTCTTTTAACTAATTATGAGCTTGATGATTTTGCAGACCAGTTTGGTGATTATGACTATGAGTTACAAAAATCAGAAATCACTTCTCGCTATAAAGATGTTGCAAAGAAGATAAAGAGAGCTTGTGCTTTAAGAAAAGAAAACTTAATGTATGGTGCTGTTGAAACCCAGCAACAACAAGATATCGAAACTATTCGCTTATTACAAGAAATTAGCTCAAAATTGGATGAAAAAAAATAACAGAGGATGTCATTATGGAATATATAAGAAAACAACGTTGGGCAAATTATTCAAGCCCTAAATGCAAAGAATATTTAAGAAATGACTTTTTTCATGAATGTGCATATTGCAAATTGCAAGAACAAGAGGTGGGCGTGGTTGGTCTTGATTTCTTTGAAATAGACCATTTTAAACCTCAAATCTTAGATTTACATGATATGCATAAATATCATAATTTGTATTATTCTTGTAAAAAGTGCAATAGCGAGAAAAGTGATATTTGGGATGAAAAACTTCTCGACCCGTGTGTTGATGATATTTTTTCTGGATATAATCCTGCTATTGTGGGTGGTAAGAAAGAAAACAAATACAAGTATATTGCTCAAAATGATAGAGGAATTTTTTATATTAATACTTTTAAATTAAATTCCAGAGCTCAAATCCGCTTTCGAAAAGCAAGAGAAAATCATCAAAATAACATACGCACGATTAATACGCTTATTAATGAAATTTTGTTGAAAGTTCAAAATAACTCTGAATTAGGCGATGTTAAGGAATTGATACTTCAATTAGATAATCTTAAGAATTTGAAGCAGCAAGAACTTAACAAATTAACTAAAAATGAAATGTTTGAGAAGGCAGAAGAATATTTAAATGATAAAGGCATTGAGAACAATCTGGTGTTTGAAGAGTATAATATGGATATTAAAATGGAATACAATGGTAGTACATATTGCTGTGAACTTTTGGTAGACAACTCAGTGAAGGAAAAAATGGAATATAGAAAAAATATAAGTGTAGAAAAGTTGACTACTTGGCTCGAAAAATTAAATTCTAATTTTGGTATTTTATTTTATTATGCTGAGAGAAATCGTATGTATGTTTATCATGTTTCTGATAAAGTAGCACTATAAGATATTCCTGATGCCAATACTTACTGACTCATAAATATTAAT
>WFLZ01000260.1 GCA_009177225.1 Clostridia bacterium | reverse complement strand
CTACTACATCAACGACTACGACAACTACTACATCAACGACTACGACAACTACTACATCAACGACTACGACAACTACTACATCAACGACTACGACAACTACATCAACCACAACAACAACTACATCGACCACTACAACAACATCAACCACTACTACGACAACTACATCAACTACTACATCAACCACTACGACAACATCAACCACCACTACCACAACTACATCAACCACTACGACAACTACAACCACACGAGGCGGTCTTATAGACTTCGGCGACGGTTCAAACACTACTACTACCACCGATGGTCATGTTTTACCTGACGATATAGCAAATTCAAGAACAACAACAACAACAACTACTACAGAAACAACAGAAACAACAACAACAACTACTACTACCACAACTCTTGCAGACGTAAGAATCAGCAAGCAGGATATATTCGGTACTGAAGTCGCAGGTGCAGAACTCACACTCACAGGTAAGGACAGCGAAGGAAATGATGTAATATTTAATACAGAAAATGTTACAGCAGGAACAGGTGCAGAACTTATCAGCGTTGGAAACACATCAGAACTCAGATGGATTTCCGGCAGTGAATCAACATATGTTAGAAATCTTCCTGACGGAACATACACACTCCACGAAGTAGCAGCACCCGACGGATATGAAGTNACAANAGATATTACTTTCACAATNCAAAACGGAAAACTTACAGGTACAGAGTCCGACACAGTTATCATGATTGATACTCGTGTGGGTGAGGTACAGCTCAGCAAGCAGAATGTATTNGGTGAAGAAATTGTAGGTGCAGAGCTTAGCCTTACAGGTAAGAACCCCGACGGAAACGATATTACTTTCAATCCTGAAAACGTTATCGCTGGCAAAGACGCATCTATCGTAACTGTTGAGGAGGGAACAGAACTTATTTGGAAGTCAGGTTCAACTCCAACATTTGTAAAGAATCTCCCCGACGGTACATACGTACTCCACGAAGTGGCAGCACCTAACGGATACGAAGTTACAACGGACATCATCTTTACAGTAAGCAATGGTAAGATTAGCGGCGGAACAGAGGTTGTAGGCAACACTGTTACAATGGTAGACGACATGACAGCAACAGACGTAACTATCAGCAAGAAGGACGTTCTCGGAAGCGAAATTTCAGGAGCTAAACTTACGCTGACAGGTAAGGATTTCACAGGCAGAGACGTTGAGTTCACAGGTGACGATGTTATTCTCGGCACAGGTGCTAAGCTTGAAACATCGGGCAAGACACTTGTCTGGATATCAGGCTCGACAGATACACTTATCAAAAATCTCCCCAACGGCGAGTATGTACTCCACGAAGATGCAGCTCCCAACGGATATAAAGTAGCTACCGACATTCGCTTCACAGTTGAGAACGGCAGCGTATCCGGAGAAGTTGGTGTAAGCAGCAGCACAGTAACCATGATTGACGATATGTATCTTACAGATGTTAAAATCAGTAAGGAAAACGTATTCGGCAAGGAAATTGCAGGTGCAACACTGACTCTTACAGGTACTGACTTNGATGGCAACGGCGTTAAGTTCAGCAATAGTGACATAAGCTTCGGCGAGGGTGCGAAGTTTGTAGCGGACGGCGATAAGCTTATATGGGTATCGGGAACGACATCAACTATAGTAAAAAATCTCCCTGACGGTACATACGTACTCCACGAAGAAGCAGCTCCCAACGGCTATACAGTGGCAACAGACATAACATTTACTATCACAAACGGCGTGCTTTCAGGCGGTGTTGGTGTAACAAGCGATTCAGTAACAATGACCGACGAAACATTCAAGACAGACGTTTATATCAGCAAACAGGATACAATCGGTACTGAACTGAGCGGAGCAGAGCTTACTATTACAGGTAAGGACTTTGATGGCAATGACGTGATATTCTCCAAGGAGAACGTTATCGCAGGTGAGGGTGCTATACTTGTAGCTGACGGTGAAAATCTTGTATGGGTATCAGGCAGTACACCTACATTTGTAAAGAATCTCCCCGACGGTACTTATGTACTCCACGAGGTTGCAGCACCTGACGGATATGAAGTGGCAACAGACATCACTTTCACAATCTCCAATGGTATAGTAAGCGGAAACGTAGGCGTAAGCGGTTCTACAATTACAATGCTCGATGATACTATAACAGAAAACGACTCAACTGACACAACAACGACAACAACCACAACAACAACGGAAACTACAACAACAACTACTAAGACAACAACTACTACAACAGCTAAAAAATCTACAAATACATCAACCAATACAGGTTCTCCAAAGACTGGTGACGTAGGTGTTGTAATTCCCGTAATTGTAATGCTTCTGGCAGCAAGCACAGCAGTTGTATTCCGTAAGAAGAAAGATGACGAGAAATAATTCTCAAGTCTGACTTAATAACAAAAAATCCCTTTTCCCTTTGGAAAGGGGATTTTTTTGTCACAATCCATCAAAAGACAATGTAATCATAAATAATTATAGAAAAAACATATTATATCATATATCAAATTAACAAAAAATTCACATATCTGATTTCCCATATTTTATTGACAAAAAGTCATAATTATTGTATAGTTATTTTAGATAGTATATAAAAAGGAGATTTTTAATATATGAATGTACCTAACGACCCCACAATACTTCTTAGCTACATAAATACTATGCTGAGAGATAATTACAGTTCTCTTGAAGAACTTTGTAAAAGTCTGTGCATTCCGCAGGAACAGATTGAAACAAAGCTTTCATCAATTGGATATACATATAGTCAGAAACAAAACCGTTTTATTTAAAAGGAGGAAATTATGAAAACATTATTAAACAAATTTACAGCCGCTATATCGNTGTGTGCAATTGCACTTTGCNGTTTTNCGTCTACTNTGTCGGCAGAAGNTACANATNANAATTNNGAAATAANAATNACTTTTGATTATATGTCAGACGNTGCAANAGNNAANNACGAATCTGTGTTTGCACCGATAACAGTAAATGCCGGTTCTTCAATAGAAATTCCCGAGGGAACTCCTTCCCGTGACGGTTATTTCTTCTCCGGCTGGACCTGTGACGACATTCACGCTTATACAGACGGCGATGTTTTCCGTTCCCCCGACGGAAAAAATGTTACTCTCAGACCCATATGGTGTGAAAAGAATCAGGAAGTAACATATGAAGTGAAGTATGTAGTTGAAATGGACGGAGAAATTCTCGATACATCAAAGGAACTGAAAACCTTTTCCTACTGTCCCGGACAGGTTGTAACAATATCATTGATGTCATATAGCCGTAATGATGCCACTCAGTACGGCTGGAGCGACGGTACTACTGCTTTTTCCGGACAGGAAAAAATGATTATCCATGACCACGATGTAACACTTACTCCCAACTGGCATACAAAATATAAAATCACATATACCGTTGGTGATGTTGACCGTGTTGTAGGTGCAACTTTCATGGAATACGAACAGCCCGAAAAAATTCCCACCGGACTTCAGGCAGCAGACCGCTTTTCACGCAATGGCTTCACAATTTCCGGCTGGCTCTGTGATGATGACAATAAAATCTATGCACCACACACACCAAGTTACATTATGCCAAGCCATGACGTGACTTTTACTGCTGTATGGTCTCCGAAAGAATACACTGTCGTTTTTAAACAGGATAACAAAAGTGCTAACAACCTCAAAGTAAAAGGCTTTACCGATACAAATATTACTACTCCTGAACCGACAATCACAAAGGACGGATATTATTTCGCAGGCTGGAAATTCGGTGATGAAATATATCCGGCAGGCTCAGATTATAAAATTCTCGGTGCTATCGCAGGCAGTGGAATAGCTCTTGAAGCAGTATGGAATGAGGGTACACCACCGGAAACAACAACTCTTGCAGATGTAAGAATCAGCAATCAGGATATATCCGGTACTGAAATCACAGGTGCAGAACTTATACTCACAGGTAAGGACAGCGAAGGAAATGATGTAATATTTAATACAGAAAATGTTACAGCAGGAACAGGTGCAGAACTTATCAGCATTGGAAACACATCAGAACTCAGATGGATTTCTGGCAGTGAATCAACATATGTTAGAAATCTTCCTAACGGAACATACACACTCCACGAAGTAGCAGCACCGGAAGGATACAAAGTTACAACAGATATTACTTTCACAATTGAAAACGGCGTTGTAACAGGAAATGCAGTAGTTGACGGCGACACAGTTACAATAATCACAAGTACAATATATCCGGAAGTGGCTTATGGCGATGCAAATGAGGACGGTGAGGTGAATATTTCAGACGCTGTACTTATTATGCAGTCAATTGCTAACCCTGAGGAATTCAGTATTACGGAAACCGGCAAAATCAATGGTGATGTTACCGGTCACGGCGACGGCATCACAAATAATGACGCTCTTGTAATTCAGCTGGTTGAAATAAAAACTCTTACTGTAAACGACCTCCCGTATGAATTTACATCATAAGACAAAATACTGCCTGAGTTTATCAGGCAGTATTTTTTACAGTATTCCTTCAAGAAAAAGTTTTATTCCTATCAGTATAAGTACAATTCCCCCGACCGCTCCAGCTTTAGTTCCGCACCTGCTTCCGAAACGGCTTCCGATTATCACACCAACAAGTGAAAACAGAAAAGTCACAACGCCAATTACGGAAACAGAAAGTATAATATCAGACTGCTGTGCTGAAAAAATTATCCCAACCGCCATTGCGTCGATACTTGTCGCAACCGAAAGCAAGACAAGTTCCTTAAAGCTGATACGGTAAACTGTTTTTTCCGTATTTTCCGGACGAAACGACTCAATCAACATTTTTCCACCTATAATTCCGAGAAGTATAAACGCAATCCAGTGGTCAAATGCAGTAGTAATGCCGGCAAAACGTTTTCCGAGAAAGTAGCCTCCCAGTGGCATAAACGCCTGAAATACACCGAAAAACAACGCCGTAAGAAATGCACCTGCACGGTTTATCTTCTTCATTTTAAGCCCTTCGCACACCGATGCAGAAAAAGCGTCCGCCGCAAGTCCTGCCGAAAGCAAAAGTAATTCTGCTGTATTCATAAAAACATCCTCTCCGCAATTATTTTCTCAAATAATTATATTGCAGAGAGGATAAATATATTACAGTCTGTACTCCATGATATAATCGTCCATAACGAAACCGTTACCGATATCCGTCACAACCGAATCAATAATTTCAAAACCTTTTTTTCTGTATACGGAAACAGCGTGGTCGTTGTACTTATTCACCGTAAGATACACAGATGTCTTTCCGGCTTTTTCAGCTTCACAGAAAACACATCTGAACATTTCCGATGCAATTCCCTTTCCACGCATATCTCTTTTCAGATAGAGTTTGCTTAGAAACAGACGGTTGTCCTTTTCGGGCTTCACAGCAATATATCCGCAAAGCACATCATCTTCATTCACCGAAAAATAGGAATATCCCTGATTTTCAGTCTGTTCTTTCATTGCGTCATACGACTGGAATTTTTCAATCATATAGTCAATCTGACTGTCCGAAATAATCACAGGAAAAAATTCATGCCATATTTCATCAGCGAGGACAGCTATTTCACCGAGTTTTTCACTGGTTTCCACCTTATCTATCCTGACCATTTATCAGTCCTCAGCAGGCATTTCCCAGTTGTGATATACATTCTGAACATCGTCATTATCTTCAAGATGTTCAAGCAGAAGATTCATTTTCTTGATGTGTTCCTCGTCGGTAAGAGTTGTGTAATTTGCCGGAATCTGTTCAATTTCGGCAGACATTACATTATAACCCTTTTCCGTAAGCCCCTCACGGAGTGCATGGAGATTTTCGGGACTGCACTCGATTTCAACAGTTTCGTCATTAACGTCCAAATCATCGCCTCCGCACTCAAAGACATCTTCCATAACAGTGTCCTCGTCAAGACCGGTATTTTCAAGAACAACAATTCCCTTTTTGCTGAACATGAACGACACACAGCCCGTAGTACCGAGATTACCGCCGAATTTGTCGAAATAATGACGGACATCACCGGCAGTTCTGTTCTTGTTGTCAGTAAGACACTCGACAATTACAGCAACACCATTAGGTCCGTAACCCTCGTACACCATATTTTCGTAATTATTTTTATCCTCACCGCCGGCAGCTTTTTTAATAACCCTTTCAATGTTATCATTGGGAACGTTGTTTGACTTAGCCTTAGCGATAAGGTCACGAAGCTTGCTGTTGTTGTTCGGGTCAGGACCGCCCTCTCTTACAACAACAGTAATTTCACGTCCGATTTTTGTAAAGATTTTTCCCTTTACAGCATCGGTTGCTTCCTTTTTACGCTTGATATTGTTCCATTTTGAATGACCCGACATTTTTTCATTACTCCTTTATTTATAAAATAACTGTTCAGTCTGTCGTATAATAGTAGTTTTCGTCAGACGCTTTTTCAATTCGTCTGATTTCGCTGTGCTTTTCGTCGCAGTAGTCAATAACAGCGACAATTGCCGCACCGACCGCAAAGCCGACAACAAAACCCAGTCCCGCACCTTTCCAGAAACTGTCCGGACACCTGCGGATTGCAGAAATCTTTTTAACCTTAACAGGCTTTATCTTCTTCATTTTGCCGGAAACCTTTTTCATATGGTAATCTCCTCCTAAAAAATAAAATTAAAAATCAAGCAAAACATTTTCCATCATAAAACCGAATAATTCATATATCCTGTCATTTCTGCCAAGCAGAAACAGATATCCGAAAAGAGATTCAAGAGCCGTAGCTCTGCGGTATTGAGTAGCGTCAGCGTGTTTCGGAACAGTATTTCCAGTTGCATTGCGTCCACGTTTCAGGACGGCAAGTTCCTTTTCCGAAAGTTTTTCTGCTGTGATATCGTAAGCTGCTGACTGAAATTCCGCACAGACCAGTTTTATCTTTGCAGAATGAAGTTTTGCAACGGGCATATTTGCCTTACGCAGTAAAAAATCCCTTACAAGAGTATCATAGACGCTGTCTCCAAGAAAAGCAAGAGTCAGCGGACTGTACTGATTAACTTCACGTTCCGTTAAATATTTTCTGTCCATATCAGTAAACAAAGTCAAATTCAAATCCCTCAAGACTTACAGTATCGCCTTCCTGCACACCCATTTTCTCAAGTTCTGCAATAATTCCGCTGTTAACAAGAACACGCTGAAAATACTGCAATGATGAATAGTCGTCAGGGTCAACGGTACGCATAATAGGTTGAATCCACGGGGCTTTGACGTAGTAAATTCCGTCCTCGACAGTGATTTCAAACTTCTTTCCTGCACCTGCCATATCGTCAAGCTCGGACTGCGGAACAGGTTCAGGCTCGTACTCTTTTATTGGCGGCAGTGTGTCGAGAACTTCCGAAACCTTTTTTATAAGTTCAGCCGTACCTTTGGTGGTTGCAGCGGAAATGCAGAAGAACGGAATGCCTTTTCCCTCAATATACTGACGAAACTCCGCTATCTGTTCATCAGATGCCATATCAGACTTATTTGCCGCAACAATCTGCGGACGTTCTGCGAGTTCCTCATTGAACTTTGCAAGTTCGGCATTTATAACTTCAAAATCCTCGCACGGATTACGTCCCTCAATGCCCGAAACGTCAACAACGTGAACTATCAGGCGACATCTTTCGACATGACGAAGAAACTCATGACCAAGACCGATACCGTCGCCCGCACCCTCAATAAGTCCGGGAATATCAGCCATTACAAAGGATTTTTCCTCGTCTGTCCTCACAACGCCCAGAACGGGAGTAAGGGTCGTGAAATGATAGTTTGCTATTTTGGGCTTTGCCGCACTGACAACCGAAATAAGCGTTGACTTTCCGACATTTGGATAACCGACAAGTCCTACATCAGCAAGTAGTTTCAGTTCAAGTGTGATTTCAAATTCCTCGCCCACAAAACCCGGTTTTGCAAATCTCGGAATCTGACGTGTAGACGTTGCAAAGTGAACATTACCCTTTCCGCCTGCACCGCCTTTTGCAAGAATTTTAGGCTCGTCCGACGACATATCAGCCATAATCCTGCCGGTTTTTGCGTCACGTATAACAGTTCCCCTCGGAACTTTGATAATTAGCGGCGGAGCACTTCTGCCCGTACAGTTTCTTGAAGAACCGTTCTGACCACGTTCAGCCACGTATTTTCTTTTATATCTGAAATCTATAAGTGTCGAGAAATTGTCGTCTACCTGAAAGACAATGTCTCCGCCCCTTCCACCGTCACCGCCGTCTGGTCCTCCTGCCGCAACATATTTTTCACGGTGAAACGAAACAGCACCGTCTCCGCCGTCACCGGCTTTTATTTTAATTTTCGCCTTATCAACGAACATTCTATACCTCCGGAAAATTCTTAAAGAAAAATCCCAAGCTAACCGCTCGGGATTTAATTATGTTACTTACTGTTCTGCGTAAACAGAAACTTTCTTGCGGTCACGTCCGTAACGTTCAAACTTTACCCTACCGCTTACAGTAGCAAATAATGTATCATCAGAACCGATACCAACGCCCTCACCGGGATGAATGTGTGTTCCTCTCTGACGAACGAGAATATTACCAGCCTTTACAAACTGACCGTCTGCTCTCTTAACGCCAAGTCTCTTAGCTTCTGAGTCACGACCGTTCTTAGTAGAACCAACACCCTTCTTATGAGCGAAGAACTGCATACTAATCTTTAACATACTTACACCTCCGAAATAGTGATTTTAATTGTTTTAGGGAACTCTTCAAGGAGTGCTTCAAAATGGCTTTTCAGGATATCAAGCATATGTGACGAATCTTCACCAGATTTTTTCAGTGTACATTTTATTACATTGTCCCCCACTTCAATATCGGGAGCAAAACCGAATCCGTCGAGCATATTGACAGTAAGCTGTACAGCGGAAGAAACTGCCGCACATACAATATCCTTTCCTGCTTCTGCGTAACCCGAATGACCGCTGANANTNAATCCTGTCAGAAATCNCTGTGNCCTATAGAATTCTGCACNANTCATGATTAAGCCTTGATAGNTTCAATCTTAACNTGAGTGTAAGGCTNTCTGTGACCCTGCTTCTTCTTTTCACCCTTCTTGGGCTTGTAAGTGAAAACAGTAATTTTCTTAGCCTTGCCGTTCTTAATAACCTTAGCTTCAACTGCTGCACCGTCAACATAGGGAGTACCTACCTTGATACCGTCGTCTGCTCCGAGAGCGACAACCTTGTCAAAAGTAACTGTTTCATCAGCTTCAACTGCAAGCTTTTCGATGAAAAGAACGTCTCCTTCATTAACCTGATACTGTTTACCGCCGGTTTCAATAACTGCGTACATCTGCGGCACCTGCCTTTTCAATAAACTCGCTGCGACGGGCGTGGCAATCCAACTTGAAAGCCCGTTTACAAGCGGTAATAATATTTTACCACATAACAGACGGCTTGTCAAGTATTTTTTCAAGATTTTTCAAAAAAACTGCCGTAAATAATTCACGGCAGTCATGGATAATATATTAAAGTTTTACAAATCTTCTCACATCTCCGGCTTTTCCGATAAACATTGACTTAGGTCTTGCCCATGTTTCGCCGTTTTCGACTGATTTGTAAATAACGAGTTCTTCATTGTTTTCGCTGTGACGTGCAACTGCAACAAGTTCGTATTCTCCACCTTTGAAATGACGGTATTTAGCACCGATTACAATTTCAGTATCCTTATCTTCCTCTNCTGTCTGNACAGGAACGTTTTCAGGTTCAACATTAACGATNTCGTCGGAAACGATTATCATTGAGGAGAACGGAGGCATTTTAATGTAAGCATTGCCATTGTTTACCTGAATCATCTTTCCTGAAATAACGTCAACAAGTGCAGGGAGATGAGTACCAAAATTGATGTCATACTCGTAGTCAGCAAGATTGAGAGCGATATAGACAGTTTGGTCACCCTGAATTTTCTTGTAAAGAATCTGCTGGTTAGTGATGTGTATTCTCTCGTATGCACCTGTACGGAGTGCAGGATATGCACGGTAAATTCTTCCGAGCTTNACGATNTGACGGTAAAGAGACATATTTTCTCTTNNCATGTCGGGCAGGTAAAGACAAGGACGGAGATTGTCGTCAGAATTATTCTCCTTGCGTCNCTGAACACCGTACTCACTNCCGTAATAGATTGACGGAATACCCGGCATTGTGTAGAGCATTGTATAGATAAGCGGGAGGTGCATGGGATTTGTAACAGTGCTTGCAAGACGGTTTACATCGTGATTGTCAACGAAAGTATAGAGATTGATATTTCTGTAGATACCACCGTTTGCACCGGACTGTCTGTTTATTGAATAGTCAATTTCATAATAGTTCTTGTCATTGTGCGAAGAATAAAGTCCCTTGTAACACTCATAGTTTGTTACGCTGTCGAGCATTTCGGGGTTTGCCCAGCGGTTGTAATCGCCGTGTATAATTTCACCCATAAGCCAAAANTCANGTTTTTTANCTTTGCAGAAATCACGTATTCNCTTGAAGAAATNGAAGTNANTGCAGTCTGCNGNATCGAATCTGATANCGTCAANTNTNANTTCTTCAATCCAGTAATTTACTGCGTCTATAAGGTGGTCGCACACACCAACGTTTCTGAGGTTGAGTTTTACAAGATTATAGTGACCATTCCAGCCCTCGTACCAGAACGGGTCGCCGCATGGACTCTGTCCGCCAAAATTGAGGTTCTGGAACCAGTCGCAGTAACCCGAACCCTGTCCTTTCTGCTGAATGTCAACGAACTGAGGGAACTTTCTTCCGACATGGTTGAAAACACCGTCAAGGATAATCCTGATACCGTTTTCATGAAGCTTTTCACAGATATTTCTGAAAGAATTATTGTCACCGAGACGGCGGTCAATCGTCTTGTAGTCTGTTGTATCGTAACCGTGTTCAACGGATTCAAAAACAGGTCCGAAATATACAGCGTCAACGTTCATCTCCTTTAAATGCGGAATCCATTCAAGAACCTTGTCAAGTCTGTAAACTACCTCCCCTCCGTCATTGAATTTAGGTGCACCGCAGAAACCGAGCGGATAAATGTGATAAACTATCGCATTATCATACCAATTCATAAAATTAACTCCTTTTTATTTTTTATATAATTCCGCCATAAAGACGTATTTATAACTTATTTTATACTTCCCTCAAGGAAATATGAAGCTTCCATGTCTGCAACGTTCAAGGCACAAGCAAGGGGATACATTTCAAGAGCCTTTCCGATAGTATTTTTATCTTCAATTCCGGAAAATCCCATATGATACCTTATAGCAAAAGCTTCTTCACGGGTAAGTCTGCCGTCACCGTACAGATAGCCCGAAATTATGTAAACGGACTTTTCACCGTGACCATACGGCAAAGTGTCATTTACAGTATAAAACGGAACTTTTTCCCACTTGCCCGTTTCATCGTTCTTGCGGTTACGCATTTCGGTGGTATAGAAATTCACCTTGCAGACATCGTGAAGCAGGGCAACTATAGCAATCGTTTCCTCTGAGTAATTCATTCCGTAAAGTTCCTTTACTCTCGGACGTGAAAGATAGTCTTTAAGACAGTGATAGACATTCACACTGTGCTGAACCAGTCCACCCTCATAACTTCCGTGAAAGCGTGTACTGCTCGGAGCGGTAAAAAAATCACTTTTTTTCAGAAATTCAAGAAGTTTATCCGCACCTTCTCTTTTGATATTTTCGTTGTAAATAGAGATAAATTCTTCCTTTGCCGTCATATTCACATCTCCTTTTTAAGGCGTTATATTATAATTATACCACATTATGAAAATATATTCAAGTCCTGAGCAAATTTTTGTTGCTTTTATTCAAAAAAACTTCCCGATATTGTAAAAAATATACAGATAACGGAAAGCTTTTAAATTTAAGAAAAAATTATGAATTTTATTTTGATTTTATAAGAACTATGTGATAATATTGTTTAAAACAAATTACACAAAGGAGCGTGAACCTATGAAAAGGAAAAACAAAGTACTGATTATGATAATTCTTATGCTTGCCGGAATGGTCGCACTTAAATTCACACAGTCCGAAGAAGTGCCGGACGACTGGCGGTTAATTCTTGTAAATGACAAACATTCAGTTCCGAAAAATTATGAGCCTGACCTCACACAGCTTTCAAACGGAATATACATAGATTCAAGAATATATCCCGATTTACAGCAGATGTTTGACGACGCACGCCGTGACGGAATTTATCCGGTTGTAAGCGAGGGTTACAGAACCCGTGAACAACAGAAAAAAATGATGCAGGACAAAACTGACAGTTTCATAAATGAGGGATATTCCGCAAAAGAAGCAGAAAAACTTGCAGAAAAATGGGTTGCAGAAGCAGGAAAAAGTGAACACGAACTCGGAATAGCACTTGATATAAATGCAGACCAGTCATATTCGTCTGATGACGATGTTTATAACTGGCTTGCCGAAAATGCCTTTAAATACGGCTTTATACTGCGTTATCCACAAAATAAAGAAAATATAACCGGAATAGACTATGAGCCGTGGCACTACCGGTATGTTGGTAAAGACACGGCTCTTGAAATCTATACAAGAAAGATTACTCTTGAAGAATATCTGTCATGACATTATACGTTATAAATCATAGCGGAGTAGTCCGGAATAGGCCACTGACTGCATGGCATGATTCTTTCAATTGTATCGGAAGTAGTACGCATACGTTCCATTTCTGAAACAACTATGTCGTGGAAAAAGCGAGCCTGCGGAAGAATTTCCTTTATTTCACAGGCATGATTTACCTGTATTTCGAGATTTTCTATTGAATCGTAGAAAGCTTCTGCGAGGTCGTTAAGCTTTTCAGCCATTTTTTCCTCAACAGCGGACGACAGTCCCACCTGTTTCTTTACTGCAATTGAATCGCAGAGTTTATGAATGTATTCAAGAGTTGCCGGAAGAAGCTGTTTNCTTNCCATNTNAANCNTNNTACGTGCTTCAATGCGGATTGTCTTTGAATAGGTTTCAAGCAGAACTTCTGTACGTGCCTTGAGTTCGTTTTCGTTATATATTCCGAACTTCTTGAAAATACGCATATTCTTCTCGTCGGTGTAATGCGGAATACAGTCAACAGTTGATGGATAGTTAGGAAGCCCACGACGTTCCGCCTCCTGCACCCATTCAAGAGAATAGCCGTCGCCGTTGAAGATAATTCTGCGGTGTTCCCTGAGAACGGTCTTGAGGAGTTTTTTGACTTCTTCTTCAAATCTGTCCGTATTTTTGAACGGTTCAAGAATTTCAGTAAACTGACTGAGTTCTTCCGCAACGATAGTATTAAGAAGTGCATTGGGACAGGCGATATTGTCGGACGAGCCTACCATACGGAACTCAAAGCGGTTTCCGGTAAACGCAAAAGGTGACGTGCGGTTTCTGTCGGTTGAGTCCTTCGGAAACGACGGGAGAGCATTGACACCAATTTCAAAAGCCCGAGTCTGTGTCTTATACACATAGTCCTCCTCAATAGCTTTAAGAACTGCGTCAAGTTCTTCACCGAGGAACATGGAAATTATAGCAGGTGGAGCTTCGTCTGCACCTAAACGGTGGTCATTTCCTGCTGAGGCTGCCGAAATTCTCATAAGGTCGGAATATTCGTCAATACCCTTAATCAATGCACAGAGAATTGTGAGGAACTGTAAATTTTCCATAGGAGTATCACCGGGGTCAAGAAGATTCTGACCGTCGTCGGTAGCCATTGACCAGTTATTGTGCTTGCCTGAACCGTTAACGCCCTCAAACGGTTTTTCATGGAGCAAACAAACAAGCCCGTGTTTCAGTGCGACTTTTTCCATTACTTCCATAGCAAGTTCATTTTGGTCTGCACCAAGATTTGAAGTTGTGAAAACGGGAGCCATTTCATGCTGTGCCGGAGCAACTTCGTTGTGCTTTGTCTTTGAGTAAATACCGAGTTTCCAAAGTTCTTCGTCGAGGTCTGCCATGTATTCGGCTATTCTCGGACGGAGATTTGCAAAATACTGGTCATCAAGTTCCTGTCCTTTAGGCGGCTTTGCACCGAAAAGGGTTCTGCCCGTAAGAATCAAATCCTCACGCCTGTCGTACATCTCTTTGTCTATAAGGAAATACTCCTGCTCCGCTCCCACTGTGGACGTAACTCTTGTGACGTTTGCATTGCCGAAAAGTTTCAGAAACTTCACTGCCGTACTGCTGAGAGCGTCCATAGAACGCAGAAGAGGCGTTTTCTTGTCAAGAGTTTCGCCGGTATAGGAAAGAAAAACAGTAGGTATGTAGAGACTGCCTTCTTTCACAAAACAAGAAGAAGTCGGGTCCCATGCTGTATATCCTCTTGCACTGCTGGTCTGCCTGAGTCCACCCGACGGGAAAGACGACGCATCGGGTTCGCCCTTGACGAGAGCTTTTCCCGAAAATTCCATGATTGCCATACCCTTTGATGCCGGAGTAATGAAAGAATCGTGTTTTTCAGCGGTTGAACCTGTAAGGGGCTGAAACCAATGGGTATAATGTGTAGCACCCTTTTCGACTGCCCATTCTTTCATTGTGTTTGCGACAAAATCAGCGGTTGTCATATCAAGCTGTCTGCCTTTCTGAATAGTTTTCATAAGTGTCTTATAGACGTTCTTGGGCAGACGGGCTTTCATTACCTCGTCACTGAAAACGTTTTCCGCAAAAATTTCAGGCACACTTCTGGTCATAAAAAAATCCTCCTGTTGTATAACTTGTTTCCCTGACGGAAATCAGTATATTTATTCTGATTATTATATTATATCACGAATTTCAGAATAGTCAAGTATTATATTTCTATGCGGTAACAGTCTAAGTGTTGCACATAAAATTTTTAAAAGGAATAACCATGCTCACGGCTTAACTGTTCAAGTCTCGGCAGTTCTCTGCTAAGACGGTCACGAACGCTTTTCTGCCAAAAAAATTCACCGACAAAAAGAAGTCTTTCAACTCCATGTTTTGTAATCAGCGTTTTCAAAAGTCTTTTTACTGAATAAATCTTTCTGCTTGCATAAATAATTTCTTTCTGCAACTCATAAGGAGAAATTTTTTCAGGATAATGCACGACATTTCCTATACATTTAGACCAGTCCTTGTCAATAAGACGTTTTTTATGAGTATCATAGACAGGTGTTCCGGGAACAAAGTACATTGACTGTATAAGTACTCCGCATATGTTGTATTTTATTACAAATTCTGCAATTCTGTCGCCTACTCCTACGGTATGATTATCCGCACCGACTATAAAAAGACCTCTTACTCTGAGACCGTGACGCTGAATATTTTTTACCGAACGAACAACATCATCATAAGTACAGCTCTTGTTTGTAATTTCAAAAGCCTCATCTTCAAGAAACTCTATTCCCATTGCAAGCTCTGAAAAACCTGCTTTTTTAAGGAGTTCAAGCATTTCGTCGTCAAATCCCACCTCGTAGCGAGCCTGAATGGTAAAATTATAATTTATACCGCTTCTGATAATAGCTTTCAGAACGCTTACAGCCCACTTTCTGTCTGCAAAAAAATTGTCGTCTGTAATCCACAGCATTTTTGCAAGCCTGTGGTGTACGTCGTCGTGAAAAGCTATAGACTGCCTTATATCCTCAACTACGTTTTCAGGAGTGCGTGTGCGTATACGTCTGCCATAATGACGAACCAAAGCACAGTAATCACAGTTATAGGGACAACCTCTTGACGCATGAACCTGAGCCCATAAAGTATTATGACCTGCCATTTTTTTATAATTATAACAAAGATATCGGTCAGGAATGATATCTATATTTTCAGGTGGACGACGTTTTCCACTGAAAAAAANTTTTNTGTTCTTTATACAGGCTATGCCTTTTACGCTCTCAACCGGAGTACCTTTATCCAGTGCTTCTATAACTTCAATAATTGCCTCGTCACCCTCTCCCGTCATTACATAATNACAATNTTTAACCGTTTCTTTATAATTCATAGAGGCATGAAGTCCACCTATAATAACAACCGCATCTGAATGCTTTTTTATGTAACGTGCGAGTTTATAACCACGTATTGCAGAAAACGTGAATATTGAAATAAAAATGACATCAGCATCGAAAACATCATCCCATTTTATTTCTGAAATTGATTCGCTGTACATAATCACATCACTGCATTTCTTCTTTGCGACAGTAGCANGCGTAAGAAGTCCTNTAGAANNNTTACGGATATATTTATCGNACACAANGNGATTTTNAATGCTCGGACGATACGGCGAATTTGATGGTTCAATAAACCTTATTTTCTTTACAGACATAAAATTATTCCTTTCTGATTNCAGTTTNGATAAATTCGTNGATATTGCAGNCAATTTCTGCAAACTCTTTTTTAAATATCCTGCGTGCAGACGTGCTTTCAAACGAAACAGTATTTTCCGGACTGCCGTTTTTCCATTGCCTTATAACCTGCCATACTCCGTCAATAATTATGTACTGATTATCACTGATATGTTCTTTTTCTGGAAAAATTTCTGTCATATACAATAATCTGCTGATAAGATTTTCAGACGGACTGAAATATCCACAGATGATTTTTCCGTTTTTCGCCGAATGCTCATTCGCTTTCAAAGCACTTTCAAACGAATAACAATAAATTGTATGTCCGGAAGTATCGTTTATTTCAGTACGTGCATATACTGCTTTATATTTGTCAGATACCTTGTACATACGCACATAGTAAGCATAATCAAAGTGCGACGGAATACAGTATAAATCGCATATGCAGTCATTTATATTAAATATACTGTCAAGTTTAAGTGCGTGAATACTGTCAATGGCTATCTGGATATCGTCTTTATAATTCATAAATAATCCCAATCCTTTTTATAATTGTAAATAAAAAATAATTACACATTTCCCGCTTCATTATAACATACTTCAGTTTTGTTTTCAAGTTTTTTTCACAAAATTATGCTTGATTTTTTGTATATAATGTAGTATAATAATATAAATCCTGTTTTCAAGGTTAAAAATAATATAAAGGAGATTATTATATGATTAAAATCGGATTTATCGGTGCAGGCAATATGGGTTCTGCCATAATGAAAGGAATTTCAAAATCTTCCGTCGAGGCTGAACTCTGTGCTTTCGACCCCGACAGAAAAAAAGTTGAAAGTCTCAGCGAATACGGTGTTAAATACTGTGCAAGTGAGACAGAACTTGTTGCAGAATGTAAATATGTATTTCTCGCTGTAAAACCTCAGATTATGGATACAGTACTTGACGCTTCTGCTCCTGCCGTAACTGCCGATACAGTTCTTATCTCGATTGCAGCAGGAATAAACGACGAATTTATAGCAGGAAAAACACGTCCCGACGCTAAAGTTATCCTCGTAATGCCTAACACTCCCCTGCTTATCGGCGAGGGTGCGTCCGCTCTTTCACATAACGACAATGTAACAGACGAGGAATTTGAAACAGTTCTTGACATATTCAGACTGTGCGGAAAAGCCGCTGTTATTTCAAAGGACAAAATGAAAGAAATTATAGCCCTTAACGGAAGCAGTCCGGCATTTATATACCTCTTTGCAAAGGGATTCATAGACTATGCGGATTCTGTCGGAATTGACATAAATTCAGCAACCACCCTCTTTACACAAAGTTTAATAGGTTCTGCAAAGATGATTACCGATTCCGGATATTCAATTGACGAACTTATTAAAATGGTTTCTTCACCCGGTGGAACTACTCTCGCAGGTCTTGAAAGGCTCTATGAAGGTAATCTCACCGAAACAGTAAAGAACTGCTGTGAAAGCTGTACCCAGAGAGCTTACGAACTTTCAAAATAATCTGACGTTCTAATATCTTCAAATGGGGCATATCCTTTTTATAAAAAGAAAGGACTGACCTCTATTATGAAACATCTTAATTACACGGAAACACGAAAGCGACATTTATGTTTTTTCCTGCTGTGTACTGTGGTTACAGCAGGAATTTTCGCCGGAGCGGTCTACAGTACCGGTCATTCTACGGACAATCCATTTATACACCAGTATTTTTCACCTGCCCACTGCGGTGACACGATATACGAAGTATTCAAAAATACTTTCCTGTCACTGTCGCTTTTTACTGTGACAGCGTTCCTGCTCGGAATATCATCATTCGGACAGCCTCTCGGTGTGATGATGCTCATATACCGTGGTTTCGGAATAGGAGCGTCAGTTTCTGCGGAATATATCCGGAAAGGTATAAATGCCATGCCGTCCGTAATTGTGCTGATTCTTCCCGAATGTATAGCCGTGACTATAATATCAGTTCTCGCAGTAAGGGAACTTATACGTTCGGCAAATTCACTCTTTCTGTATCTGACCGCCGGTATTTCTGACAACGAAAAATCATTCAGACTTTATTGTCTGAAATTTTTTGTACTCGCTGTAATATCAGTTATTATTTCGGTCTTTTCGACCGTGATGAACTATATCTTTTCGGGACTGAGATGATTAAAAAAACAAAACGGAGGACTTTTAAAATTGGGAATATTTTCAAATGACTACGAAAGCAGAGGGTCGGGCATAGCAAAAAATGCCCCTAAAAAAACAGGTATCAGACTCTTTTTTGAAATCTTTTTCAGAAAATTTTGGAAAATAATACAGATAAATATGCTTTACTTCGTCTTTTTTATACCCATATTCATGATACTTGCATCTCTCAGCTTTATAAAAAACAGTACGCTTGCCCTTATATGTGCGGGACTTTCACTTGTGCTGTTCGTGGTAAACATAGGTCCTGCAACCGCAGGAATGACAAAAATAATGCGTAATTATGTCCTTGAAAAACATTCGTTCATTGTACACGATTTTTTCAAGGCATTCAAAGCAAATTTCAAAACCGCCTCTCTTATAGGATTCATTGACTGCTTTATCACGCTTTCGGTATATGCTTCTTTTCAGGTTTATCCCCTGCTTGCAGAAATGGCAGAAACAAAACTGATGTATATCCCTATGGTTATAACGTTAAGTCTTGCAATCGTCATAATGATGATGAATTACTATATTTTTCTAATGCTTATCGCAACAAACCTTTCATTTAAGAATCTTGTCAAAAATTCCTTTGCACTGGCTTTTGTCGGACTTAAACAGAATATAATAACATTTGTCGTTACGGCTGTGACAACTGTAGGAATGTATTTATTGTACATCTACATGAGACCTCTTTTCCTCATGCTTATACCGTTTGTACCTATGGCGTTTATCTGGTTTCTGACCTGTTTCAACAGCTATCCCATGATTCAGAAATTCGTCATAAATCCATACTATGCAAGCATAGGAGAGGTAAACCCTGAACTTGCGGACGAATCCCCCGACGACGAAGCACCTGTATTTCAGGATATGGGCGGTAAGGAAAAGCCGATTGAAAAACGTAAAAAAGGTAAGGGCAAGAGAATTTCATAATAATTATTACGGCTGTCTTTTCAAGACAGTCGTTTTTTGTGTAATAAATTTCCAGTGATTATTGCAATATTTTCAGGTAATAATAATATCATAATCAAACTCAGGAGATATTATTATGGCTTACAATAAAGTAGTAATTTCAGGAATAAATACCTCTGAACTTACCGTTATGAAAGAAGAGGAGAAAATCGCTCTCCTTAAAGAAATAAAATCAACCAACAGCAAACAGGCACGGGACAAACTTATAAAAGGAAATCTGCGTCTTGTTCTCAGTGTGATTCAGAAATTCACCGGCAGAGGCGAGGACGTTGACGACCTTTTTCAGATTGGTGTCATGGGACTTATAAAGGCTATAAATAATTTCGACCTTTCAAAAGAAGTGCGTTTCTCCACATACTGCGTTCCAATGATAAGCGGTGAACTCCGCCGTCATCTCAGGGACTACAGTCAGGTGAAAGTCAGCCGTTCACTCCGTGACCTTGCATACAAGGCTATACAGGCTAAGGAACGTCTTACATTTTCATTACAGCGTGAACCGAATATAGAGG
>WFLZ01000322.1 GCA_009177225.1 Clostridia bacterium | reverse complement strand
ACCGACACCCACACTGAAGCTAATGATTTACAGAAAAGTCTTATAAACGCAGCAGCACAGTTCCTCGCAAGACAAATTGAATAATTAATCATCAGACTGACTTTGCAATTCAAGCAAAGTCAGTTTTATTGTGACATAATCCCTCGCCTGAAAATACATAGAGTTAATATATTTTAATCAATAAAATTGATTTCCGTGATTAATTCATAAAAAACTGTTGACTATTTTACAAAAATAGGGTATTATATAAATGTATGTGAATTTCAAATCAACGGACTCACTCCGGAACAGGGGGATAATGACTTAGTAATGTCTGACAAAAGAAAAATCATATGTACTATAATGGGTGCATTAATGACGGGAATTTCTGCTATAACGGCTTGTTATTTTTCGTCGGTGGAACTGAACAAATCTAAATATACGGTATGGGGCGTTGACGTTTCAAATTATCAGGGAATTATTGACTGGAAAAAACTGGATAGTCAAGACGTTTCGTTTGCCTTTATAAAGGCAACGGAGGGCAGCGGTCATGTTGACGAGTCGGCAAGACGTAATCTTGAAAATGCCGCTGAAACCGATATAAAAGTATCTGCATATCATTTTTTTAGTTTTGACAGTGCGGGTGAAACTCAGGCGGCTAATTTTATTTCAGTAGTCGGAGCAGATGAGATTGATATGCCTCCTGTTGTTGATATTGAGTACTATGCGNANAAGAAACTGCANAANNNTNATAAGGAGGACGNTGAANAAATACTCCGTNCGCTTCTTGNACANCTTGAAGAATATTATNNAGTAAAANCAGTAATTTATACAACTCTCCCTGTTTATTTCAGATATGTCAGGAAAAATTTCAGTGATTATCCGCTGTGGATTAGAAATGTACACATTGAACCCGACCTCATGGATTGGAAATTCTGGCAGTACTGCGACAAGGGTGAACTTTATGGCTACAATGGTGAGGAAAAATATATTGACCTTAATGTGTATAATGGTACAATGGAGCAGTTCCTTGCGGAGTTTCCGTAAATTAATATGAAAAAAGAATGATTTTATGAAATCAAACAGTGTTCAGGCATAAATAAAATGTATATTGTGTCTGTCCATAAGGACAGCAAAATAAATAAATAAATATAAGGAGTGTATTTTTTATGAAATACTACATCGGAATTGACCTCGGTGGAACAAACATCGTTGCAGGTGTTGTTGACGAGGAGTATAACATCATTGCAAAGGCAAGCACAAAGACAAACTGTCCACGTCCTGAAAAGGAAATTGCCGACGATATGGCAAAAATGGCACTTCAGGCTGTAAAGAATGCAAAGCTTGATATCAGCGATATCGAGTGGGTAGGCATCGGAACTCCCGGAATCGCCAACAGTGCAACAGGTATTATTGAACGTGCAAGCAATCTCGGATTCAAGAATACTCCTATGGTGAAGTACATTCAGGAAACTATTGACAAGCCTGTTTTCATTGAAAACGATGCAAACGCTGCTGCTTACGGTGAATATGTTGCAGGTGCGGCAAAGGGTGCAAGGAATGCCGTTTGTATCACACTCGGCACAGGTGTAGGCGGTGGAATCATTATCGACGGAAAGATTTACTCCGGTTCAAACTTTGCAGGTGCAGAAATCGGACATACTGTAGNACNGGTTGNCNNCGCTCANTNTTCATGTGGAAGAAAGGGTTGNTTTGAGGCTTANTCGTCTGCAACAGNCCNTANCAGAATGACTAAGGAAGCTATGGGCGAATGTCCGGACAGCATCATGAACAAGATGGCAGAGGAAAAAGGAAAGGTTACTGCACGTACATCTTTTGATGCTATGAGAGCAGGCGACAATCCGGCTAAGGTTGTTGTTGACAAGTACATAAAGTATCTCGCAGCAGGTATCACAAATACTATCAATATTTTCCAGCCTGACGTACTCTGCATAGGCGGTGGCGTATGCAACGAGGGCGACCCGCTTCTTCTTCCCGTAAAGGAACTTGTAAAGAAAGAGGTATTTACACGTGATTCCGAAAAAAATACTGAAATCGTAATTGCAAAGCTTGGTAATGACGCTGGTATTATCGGTGCTGCATTCCTCGGACGTGCAAACGCTTAATCAATAATATCATTCGGCTGTATGTACAGTTTTCACTATGGAAATTTGTGCATATAGCCGATTTTTTTATTTTTATGCAACAAATTCACGCTTTTCCGACACTTAGTCTATGAAACGTTTCAAAAGAGGTGATACATATGAAAAATTTTTCAGCAGACGTTAAACTTGCTAAAAAAGGCAGTACGGAAGCTTTTTCAAGACTGTATGAAACAGTGTACAAAGATTTATATCATATTGCACTTTATAGTCTGAGAAGTTCCCATGATGCAAGCGACGTGGTAAGCGATACAGTTCTTGACGCATACTGTTCAATAGACAAACTCAGAGAATCGGAAAAATTCAGAAGCTGGATTATGCAGATACTTTCCGCTAAGATAAAACGTAAGCAAAAAGAGTATTTCAACACTACGGAAGAACTGGACGAAGATTTTCCCGATATAGATAATTTTGACTATGATTCAGTAGAACTCAAAGATGCTCTTGACAGACTTGACAGCGAATCAAGACTTATGCTTTCAATGTCTGTGCTGGGCGGATATACGAGCGATGAAATTTCGGAAATCTGTGAATTGAAGTCAGGTACAGTGCGTTCAAGGCTGTCGAGGATAAAGGAAAAATTACGTCTTGAACTTACACCCGAAATATAGAAAGGAGAGTTTTTTATGAATAAGAATGATGAAAAAGTAAAAAAGGCTCTTGAAAATGAAGAAGTACCGAAAGAGCTTGAACCTGAAAATATAAAGAAAATGCTTGACGACAAAGCTCCCTCCAAAAAACGCAGGAATATAAGCGTTGCAGGCAGACTTGTTGCATTGTCAGCGGCTTGTGCTGTTATCGTCGGAAGCACAGTAGCATATGTAAAATTAAGCAATCCNAANAAAAANGAATATACAAANTGTGTTGATACNGCTAAAAAAGAAAATGTTNCAGANAATGAAAGNAGTGAAACAAGTATTGNAGAAGTTGATTCAGATAANACTACGCAGTTGGCTAATACANGCAGTTATATGACAGGTGCGGAAAACTATGAACAGATTTACACCATGATTCAAACTGTATATGAAAATCAGAAAAATTCCGACAGCGGAAGATATGCAATAACAGGTGGTTTTGCAAAAGCCGCATATACTGCCATTGCAGAAAATGGTGCAGTTGTTAATGGAGAAGCATTTGATGATGTCGCTTTTGATTCAGCACCGGCAGCAGGTAACGGTGTAGTTACTCAGGGGATTGACGAGTATAGTTATAATTCAATAGAATCCCCGAAATCAGAGCCTGTAGAAGAACACATGGAAACGCCTGCCGGAGAACCTGATACGGAACCGGCAACAGTTCCCCCTGAAACAGGAGCAGACTATGAGAGTTCAGAAATCGACGAACCCTCAGATAATGATGAAAATAGTGAACCTACAGAAGAAAATTCTGAAGAAAGTTCAGAAAATACGGAAGATGTTTCCGATGACGAAGAATATTCTGATACACACAATCAAGAAGAAAACGTCCTTGAAGCCGATATAGTAAAGACTGACGGAAAGAATATTTATTATGCACACANCGATTACAACAACAAGGAAGATATGGCAGTAATAAATTATGCGTCTGTAGANAAGGGAACGTTTACAGGTTCGGGAAAAATAAATCTCAGTAACGAAATAAAGGGATATTTCGGCAACGATTACGAAACAAATGTATCTGTACAGGATATGTATTTATATAATGGAATGCTTGCTGTACTGGGTACGGTAAACGGTTACTGTCAGGAGCAGGATTGTAATAATAACTGGTATGACTATAAAACTTCCTGTTTTGTGTCTTTCTACACCACCGACGAAACTCCACAGCTTATTGATACCTATTATCAGGAAGGTAATTATAAAGATGTACGTATAGCTCCGGACGGCTATATGTATTTGCTTACAGATTATTCGACATATGATTTTGCACGTATTGAACAACCCGAAAACATTGAGCGTTATATACCCTGTTGCGGAATTTCCGATGATGTGGAATGTCTGCCGGCAGGCGATATACTTTTACCTGACGAGGGATTTGGAGAAGATATTTATAATTTAAGCTATACTGTTATAGGAAGCCTTGACCTCACACAGTCCGGAACTTTCAGCACTGTTGATTCAAAAGCACTTGCAGGATATGTCGGTGATATATATTGTTCAGGTTCAAATCTTTATGCAACTTTCGGCTGGGAAGATACGGATATAACACGCATTGCAATAGGTGGAGGCAACATAAATCCCGAAGCTTCAACAACTGTTGACGGACGTGTTAAAGACCAGTTCTCTATGAGTGAATACAACGGATATTTCAGAATAGCTGTTACAAACGACGAGTACGAAGAAGTTTATCACAGCTATTACGACGATGAAACCGTGTGGGACAGAGTTAAGGATAAAATAGCAGGCGAGGAAAGCGGTTATTATTCATACGAACGCACAAAGCGTGACAACAGATTGTATGTGCTTGATATGGATTTGAACATTGTCGGCAGTGTGGAAGATTTCGGCATTGACGAAGAAATAAAATCCGTAAATTACAGCGGTGATATTGCGTATGTAGNAACATANGAACNGACAGNCCCGTTATTTGCAATAGACNTCAGCGACCCGACANATCCCACCATTCNTGATGAGTTCAAAATACTTGGTTACAGCACCTATATGCAGAACTGGGATGACGGTATGCTGTTAGGATTCGGCGTTAACGCTGACGAAAACGGTATTGAAAATGGTATCAAGCTTACTATGTTCGACAATTCAGACCCCTACAACCTTGACGCACTCGCAACTTATGTTATTGCCGGTGATGAAGACGAATGGATTTATTCAGAGGCAAGGTGGGAAAGAAAAGCACTTCTTATTGCACCCGAAAAGAATATTATAGGTGTACCAGTAGTATCTGAAAAATATAACTATGTTTACTATGATACAGATGTTATAGAAGAAACAGAGTTTTACAACACATCAAAATATATGTTCTTTGAGTACAGTGACGGAGAATTTAAATTAAAGGGTGAAATTTCCAAGTCTGAATATAACTCATGGGATAATTACTTCAACAGGGCTTTGTATATCGGTGACTACGTTTACGCTGTCAGCGGTGACAGGTTTATTTCAGCCGATATCGAAACCATTACCGAATATGACAGAGTGGATTTTTAAAATGAGGAAGTTTTTTATAATCTTATTGACGTTGGTTATGCTTACGGGCTGCGGACAGCTGGATAATACGTCCGATGATTCTGTANATATGCCTGATATAGTTTTTCTGGAGCGTGTANACAATGATANTGACGGTTTTATGAGAANTGCATNTACTGANNGTAACGNCAATTGTTATACGTCTGATGATAAGGAAGTATGCAGTTCAGATTTTGCAGAACTTATTGAAAAATACAAGTCCGGCGGTCTGGACGGCAAAATCATAAAAAGCGGTTCACGCAATCCTGAAGAACTTCAGAGCAACTATAAAAAGTTATGTGAAACTGTAAGTCAAAATAAATGCAATATAGTATATCCGGAAGTTCTGCCCTCCGTTGAGGCAGAGCCTTACAGTTGGTACGGTCTGTATTATGATGAAAACGACAGCCTTAAATCGCAGATTATACACGCCAATAATTGTATGACTTCTCTTTATTCGGACTGCGACGCTATAAACGAAATATATAAATGGTATACTGAAAGCTATACAGCAGATTTAACGGATTCCTTATACGAAAATATGCCCGATATAGTTTTTATAGAACGCATATACAGGAATGCGGAGGGATTTATATACATCAGTTTTAACGACAGCAACGGTAGTTATTATACGTCCATTGACAAGGAAGTATGCAATTTAGGTATTGCAGAACTTATTGATAAATACAAGTCCGGCAGTCTGGACGGAAAAATCATAAAAAGCGGTTCACGCAGTCCGGAAGAAATCCGAAGCAACTATAAAAAGTTATGCGAAGCTGTAAGTCAGAACGACTGTAATATAGTATATCCGGATTCGTTGCCCGATGTTGAGGCGGATTCTTACAGTTGCTATGGTCTGTATTATGACAAAAACGGAGAACTTAAAACACAGGTTATACACGAAAATGAATGCGAAACCGGACTTGATTCAGACTGTGATGCTATAAACGAGATATATAAATGGTACACCGGCAACTATGTACCTTTTGACGATTGAATTTATATAAAAAAGACCGTTCCGGCGGTCTTTTTTTATTGACTTTTGTTAACGTGAGTTCGATGAAAAAAGATAGAAAAAACCGCCGAAATCTGTTATAATGAGAATAACTACAGACTCAAAAAAACAGAAAGGCGGTTTTTTCTATGGAACAAATAGCAATTTTTT
>WFLZ01000150.1 GCA_009177225.1 Clostridia bacterium | reverse complement strand
GAAAGTATAATTTGTTATTTGAAAAACTCTCCGATTAACTCTTAACAAGGTTAATAAAATATGATAGAATAATACAAATTGCAGAAGAAGCTTCGGTTTCATATGTCATTATTCCGTAAACTATCCGGAATGGTGAGGCAAGATTTTTTTAGCCGGCAATGTTATGTTGCCTTATTGATTCGGCTCTGTGCCAATAAATTTTTATAAGTTTTCATCAGCTTGTGAAAGGTCAATAAGAGTAGTAAAAGGTATCTTTGCTTATATAGACTCTGAAGCCAATATGAAGTTATAATGCGTAGACATATGTATTTTCATGCACGTACCGGTTGATGAAACCTGTACGTGTTTTTTATTTTTAGATAATTTGANGTGTTTTATGGAAAACAAATNAAAGCTTTACGGCTTCAATAACCTNACAAAATCACTAAGCTTCAATATATATGATGTTTGCTATGCAAAAACTCCGAAAGCTCAGCTTGACTATATAGCGTATGTTGACGAGGCGTATAATTCGGAACGAATAACCGAAATAATGACTAATCTCACTAAAATGATTGGTGCTAAAGTTCTCAGTATTTCAAGGCAGGACTATGACCCGCAGGGTGCATCAGCTACATTTTTAATATCAGATGATACTATGATACCGGCAGGAAGTACTGAAACTGTTGCACATCTCGACAAAAGTCATGTTACTGTACACACCTATCCGGAGTATCACCCCGACACGAATATTGCAACGTTCAGAGTGGACATAGACGTTGCGACGTGCGGAAAAATAACCCCCCTCANTNCTCTTGNCTATCNTATAGGAANTTTTGNCTCAGATATAATTACAATGGACTACCGTGTNAGAGGTTTTACACGGAACGTAAGCGGTGAAAAACTTTTTATCGACCATAATATAACATCAATTCAGGATTATATTGATAACGCTGTTCTTGACAGGTATGATGCAGTTGACGTGAATGTGTATCAGGCAAATATTTTTCATACCAAAATGCTTATAAAGGAAATTGAACTGCAAAATTATCTGTTCAATACGGACGTGCGTGAACTTTCACCGAGAAACAGACTTGAAATAATGAACAGTCTGCGGAAAGAGATGATAGAAATTTTCAGCGGAAGGAATGTTTTTGAAAATGGGTCTTTCACAGATTAATGCACCGATTTACGAGGCTTTAAGAAAATTCAGGCGTATGCGTGTTGTACCGTTTGACGTGCCGGGACACAAGCGTGGTCGTGGAAATATGGAACTTACGGAGTTTCTTGGAGAGGACTGTATGAGTGTTGATGTCAATTCTATGAAACCTCTTGACAATCTTTGTCACCCCGTTTCCGTAATAAGAGACGCTGAAATGCTTGCGGCACAGGCTTTCAGTGCGGCTAATGCGTTTTTTATGGTAGGTGGAACAACTTCGGCGGTGCAGAGTATGATAATGTATGCGTGTAAGAGCGGTGACAAGATAATCATGCCCCGAAACGTTCACCGCAGTGCGATAAACGCCCTTATTCTTTGCGATGCTGTACCGGTCTACGTGAATCCGGACGTTAACAAAGAATTAGGTATAGCATTAGGAATGTCGGTAGAGCAGGTTGAGAAAGCCATTGAGGAAAATCCCGACGCAAAAGCAGTACTGATAAATAACCCGACTTATTATGGAATATGTTCCGATTTAAAGAAGATTACCGAAATCGCACACGCACACGGTATGCTTGTACTTGTGGACGAGGCTCACGGAACACATTTCTACTTCGGTGAGAATTTTCCGGTAACCGCTATGAAAGCAGGTGCGGATATAGCTTCTGTAAGTATGCACAAGTCGGGTGGAAGTCTTACACAAAGCTCTTTTCTGCTTATGGGCGAAAAGATAAATGCTGACTATATGCGTCAGATTATAAATCTTACACAGACAACAAGTGCGTCGTATTTACTTCTTTCAAGTCTTGATATTTCCCGTAAAAGACTTGCACTAAGCGGACGTGAAATTTTTGCGGAAACGGTCGAAATGGCAGAGTACGCACGTTCCGAGATAAACAGTATAGGAGGTTACTATGCCTACTCTAAAGAACTTATTAACGGTGACAGCATATATGATTTTGATGTGTCCAAACTTTCGGTTTACACTCTCCCCGTCGGGCTTGCCGGAATAGAAGTTTACGACCTGCTCCGTGACGAGTACGATATACAGATAGAGTTCGGCGACATCGGAAATATCCTTGCATATATTTCAGTGGGCGACAGAAAGCGTGATATAGAGCGTCTGATAAGTGCTATGTCGGAGATAAAGAGACGTTTCGGAAAATCCGGCACAGGTATGCTTACACAGGAGTATATAACTCCGATTGTTGCGGAAACTCCCCGAAAAGCTTTCTATGCGGACAAGGTATCATTACCGCTTGAAAAGTCAGCCGGATGTGTGTGCAG